>DASYAP010000190.1:0-9629 GCA_036501265.1 Solirubrobacteraceae bacterium
ACGTCACCGAGGCCGACGGATGCCCTCTCCACCGCCAAAAACCCGGTGGGCAGGATGTCGGCGACGAACACCGCGTCCTCGTCCGAGACGTCGTCGGGAACCGGCCACAGGCAGCGGTCGGCGCGGGGGACCAGCACGAGATCGGCCTGTCCTCCGTCCAGCCTGGGGTAGACGCCGGAGTAGCCGAACAGCGCCCGCGAGGTGCACTGCGTCGGGCGGCCGGCGCGGCAGTGGACACATGTGCCATCCGAGGTCATGCTCGTGTTGACCACGCGCTGACCTGGCGCGAGCGAGCCTACGTCGTCCCCGGCGGACTCGACCACCCCCACGAACTCGTGCCCGAGCGTCGTGCCCAGCTCGAACCCGGGGGTATAACCGTGGTAGGGGAGCAGATCCGCGCCGCAAATGGCGGTGTGCGTGACGCGCACGACGGCATCGGTGTCGCTCTTGAGTTGCGGCGCCAGCGCGTCCTGGACCTCGACGGCCTCGGTTCCGACGAGCTTGACCGCCCTCAAGCCTGTTGCTCCAGCTCGATCAGATTGCCGTCGGGGTCGATCGCGAAGCAGCGGTGGCCTCCCCACGGAGGCGAGTAGGGCTCAGCCAGGAACGGTACCCCGGTGTCACTCAGCTCGTTATAGGCCGCGAGACAGTCCTCCACCTCCAGCACCAAGATCGCCGCGAGCCGGGAGGGATCCGCCGGCGCCAGCATACTCACGCCCGGACGGTCCTCGGCGGGATGCCCCTGCTCCGCCAACGACAGCCGAGTGCCGGCACAGGACAGGGTCGCGTACGGAGGATCTCCGTAAAGCGCCTCGACGTCGAACCCGAGTCGATCGCGGTAGAAGTCGAGCGAGCGCGCAAAGTCGGACACCGCCAGGATCGCCCCCGCCCTTGTCACCTCCACCGGCATCAGACCCCCACCGCCATCAGTCCCGGACGTGCCCGGCGTCGGCGACCACGACCTGACCAGTGATCCACCCCGATTCCTCGGAGGCAAGGAAGGCCACCACCGGGGCGATGTCCTCCGGCAGGCCGTGCCGCGGAATCGCCTGCAGCGACTGCACGAAATCGAACGCGTCGGCGTGCGGCGTGCCCAGAACGCCTTCGGTGCGGGTGATCCCCGGAGCGACCGCGTTGGCCGTGATGCCATATTTGCCGAACTCCGTGGCCAACGCCCGCGTTAGCCCCACCACACCGCCCTTCGCTGCGAGGTATGGACCCATGTTCGGCGTCCCCGCCAGAAACGCGTTCGAGGCGATCTGCACGATCCGCCCGTAGCCGGCCTCCCGCATGGGGCGCTCCACGGCGCGCGAGACGAGGTAGGCGCCGTCCAGGTCGACCGAGATGATCTTGCGCCAGTAGGCGAAGTCGACCTCGTCCCACGGGCCGAACGGCACGATCGCAGCGGCGTTCACCAGCACGTCGATGTTGCCGTAACGGTCGAGGGTCTCCCGCGCCATTCTGTTCGCGTCCCCCTCGCTGGAGATGTCTGCATGGATGGCGAGACCGTCGAGCTCCGAGGCAACAGAGGCCACGCGCTCGCCGTTGACGTCGACAACTGCGACGCTTGCGCCTTCGGCATGAAGCTTGTCCGCGATGGCCCTGCCGATCCCCTGAGCTGCGCCAGTCACGATCGCCACTCGTCCGTCGAGCCTCACTGGGCACCTCCAGCGGTGGACAGTACCCCAGCGCCCGTGAACGGCTCCGGTGCGAGCGCGTAACCCTGGAACGCTTCAGCGTCGTGGGTGAAAATCACGTCTGCTCCCCACTCCTTGGCCAGCCGTTTGATGCGGCGGATGGAGCGAACCCCTTCCACTGGGTCGTTGTGGAAGCCAGCCTGGACGTCGCTCGCATACGCCGACGCGGTGTAGGAGACGTCGGCCATGAACAGTAGCGGGCTGCCCCGCTCGAGCTCAAGGAGCATTGAGTAGTGCCCGATCGTATGACCGGGCGTATGGAACACGTGGATCCCGTCGGCGAAGTCGACGTCGGAATCGAGCAACTCGAACTTGGCGTTGGGGTGGTCAAAGCTCTTGTCCGCGTAGCCCAGGCGCTCGAACGGCTCGGGCGTGCGTGCCTCGCGCAGCTCGTCCTGGTGCAGAAACGTCGTGGCATTGACGAGATGCTTGTTGCCGCCGCAGTGGTCGAAGTGCAGGTGGGAGTTGATCACCGCGTCGACGTCCTCGGGATCGAAGCCGCACTTCGCGAGCTGAGCGGGGACGGTCTGCTCGGCCGTCTGCTCGGGCAGTTCGAAGGGCAGCACCGCCTTGACCAGGTCGAGGTCGTAGCCAGCGTCGAACATGAACAGGCCGTCGGGGTGCTCGATGAGCACGCTGTAGACCGGGAAGCGGACGGGCGTCCCGCAGCCGATGTTCCACGTGATATGCGACTGGTCAATGACCAGCGTGCCGCTGTCGAGCAATCGCACTCGAGTTGCCTTTGCCATTTCAGTCAAGCGCCTTTCTCACCGCCACCAGCTGGGCGGCGCGTTGCTGTTGCAACTCTTTCACTCGCTCGGGGGTGTAGTCGAAAAAGCCGCCTCCGGTCTTGATCCCCAACCGCCCCTTTTCCTTGAGCTCCGCCGCGGTGCTCGAGACACCTTTCTCGTCGGAGAGGTCGGTGTTCAGGTACCCGGCGACGCTCGTATAGATATCCAGGCCGGCCATGTCCAGCAGCTGGATCGGTGGCACCACCGCGAGCTTGTAGCCGATCCCCCACTTGACGTTCAGATCGAGTCCTTCGATGTCGATCACGCCCTCGTCCACAAGCGCCAGGCACTCGCGCATGATCGCGTAGAGGACGCGGTTCTCGACAAAGCCGGGGACCTCCTTCTTCAGCGTCACGGGGTGGTAGCCGATCCGGCGCGTGAGCGCCTCGATCGCGGTCGTCACCTCGGGCGCGGTCTGCTCGCCCGGGATGAGCTCGTTCATCGGGATCAGATGTGGTGGGTTGGACCAGTGCCACCCAATTAGGCGCTCGGGCCGCTGCAGTCCCTCGGCCAGCTTGGTCGCGGGGATGCCAGACGTGTTGGAGGCGATGATCGCCTCAGGCGAGATCTGTTCCTCGATCTCCGTGAACAGCTGGCGCTTAAGTTCAAGCTGCTCGGGAATCGCCTCGGCGACAACGTCCGTACCCTCGAGCGCGGACGCGCGGTCGGTCTGGTAGTCGAGGGCTCCGCCGTCCCGCTTGGGGACCTCGAGGCGGTCGAGGACGTCCTCGACCATGCTCACCGCTCCGCGCGCGCGCTCGAGCGCCTCGGGATTGACGTCGAACAGCGTCACCTGCAGCCCAGCGCGGGCGAGAACGGCACCCATTCCGGGACCCATGGTGCCGGTGCCCAGCACCGTCGCGCGGCTCAGTTCAGTCATGGCTCTGATCCTCTCTCTGGGGTTGACCCGCAAGCTCCTGAATGCGCCGCCACACTCGCTCAGGAGTCAGCGGCAGCTCCCGCATGGGCACGCCGGCGTCGGCGAGCGCGCAAGCGATCGCGGCCGGAACAGCGGCGAACGCGCCTTCGCCGCAGCCCTTGGCGCCATAGGGCCCGGGACCGTCCTCGTTCTCGACGATGATCGAGCGCATCCGCTGGGGTAGGTCGGAGAGGCGCGGGATCCGGTACTCGAGCAGGTTGTCGTTCGTCACCAGGCCGTCCACCAGCCTCATCTCCTCGAACAGCGCGTTGCCGATCCCCTGCAGCGTCGCGCCCTCATCCTGGCGCTCGACCAGTTGCGGGTTGATCGCCTTTCCCACGTCCGCGATCGTGGCGGTCCGCAACACATTGATCACGCCTGTTTCAGGCTCAACCTCGACTTCGGCGCCGGCCACGCAGACCTCCCAGAAATACGGTCCCTCGGCGTACGAGCCTGTATCGCCCCCCGTCGGTCTGACCTCACCCCCCTCGATGATCTCCCCGCCGCGAAAGCCGAAGCGCTTCGCGATCAGGTCGGGCAGCGAGATCTCCTCGCCGGAGACCACGGCCTGGCCACCCACCAGCTCGACGAGCGTCGGGTCGACGTCCCACAGCTCGCTGGCGGTCTCTCGCAGGCGCTCGCCCACCGCATCTGCCGCACGCTTCACGGCCAGGCCGGCGATCGTGGTGGAGCGACTCGCGCCGGTGGAGCGGTCGTAGGGTGTGAAGCGGGTGTCGGCGCCGTGGACGCGCACAAGCTCGCTCGAGAGCCCGAGCTCCTCAGCGGCGATCTGCGCCATCACAGTCCGCGGCCCCTGGCCGAGCTCGGTCGTTCCCACGTATACGTCGACCGAGCCGTCTGCCGAGAGCCGCACCGATGCGCGCGAGACCGGGTGCGCGCCCGCCGCCAGCAGACCGACGCTCACCCCGCGTCCGACCCAAGCCCGCCGGGGCCCGTCCCAGCCGACCGCCGCCGCCACCCGCTCGACGTCGCCGATCAGGTCCGCGTCGAGCGGCTTGCCGCTGCCGTCGGGCCGCACCGGCTCGCCGGGCACGAGCAGGCACCGCCGCCGGAGCTCCAAGGGGTCGACACCTGCGCGGTGGGCGACCTCGTCGACCTGAAGCTCGCCGATCCACTGCAGGTGGGTGGCGCCAAAGGCGCGGTACGAGCCCGACGGTGGCGTGTTGCAGTAAACGCAATAGCCCTGCACCTCGGCCGCCTCGAAGCGGTACGGGCCGGGCGCGGCGTCGGCGGCGGTCGCGGTGACGCGTGGCCCGTTGTCGGCGTATGCGCCTGTGTCGAGCCAGAAGTGCACCTCACGCGCCAGCAGCGTCCCGTCCCGATCGGCCATCGTGCGCATCCAGCAGCGCATGCCGTGGCGGCGCGTGGTCACCATCGACTCCTCGACCCGGTTCACGATCCGCACCGGCCGCCCGGCCTTGCGCGCCAGCGCCACGGTCAGCGGCTCCATCTTGGTGTAGGACTTCGAGCCGAAGCCTCCCCCAAGGTAGGGCACCATGATCCGCACCGAGCCGACCTCCAGTCCGAACAGGTCGGCGATCTCAGCCTGGACCAGGAAGGGATGCTGGCAGTTGGCCCACAGCGTCACCGCATCGCCGTGGTGGTGGGCGATGGTGGCATGGGTCTCCATGGCGTACTGGTAGACGGCGGGAAAGGTGTACGTGCCCTCGACCGTGATCTCGGCCTCCGCCCGAGCGCGCTCGATGTCGCCTCCGACGATCGTGTGTAGGTAGCAGACGTTGCCGCGCTGCTCGCCGAGCTCGCCGAGACCGTGGAATAGGCCGAGCTCGGGGCGGCGGTCGTGCAGCCTCGGCGCGTCGGAAGCCAGGGCCTGCTCAAGCGTTCCCAGCACCGGTAGCTCCTCATACTCCACCTGGATCGCTCGCACCGCCGCCTCGGCCGTGGCCTCGTCGAGAGCGGCGACAGCCGCCACCGGCTCGCCCGCGAACCTGACCCGATCCAGAGCGATGATCGGCCGGTCTTTGATCGCATGACCGTAGTAGGGCTCGATGTCGTCGAGGTCGGATCCGGTCAACACAGCGGCGACGCCATCGAGCTCGAGCGCTGCGCTGACGTTGATCGACTCAATCCCCGCGTGTGCGACGGGGCTGCGCAGCACCTTGCCGTGCAGCATCCCCGCGACCTCCATGTCCCCAACGTATTGAGCTTGGCCCGAGAGCTTCTCGCGGCCGTCCTTGCGCGGCCTGGAGACGCCTACCTCGGTCAGGCGAGGGCGCTCGAGGACGGTCAAGCGGCCAGCTCCCGCGCGGCCTCCAGAATGGAGCGGTAGCCGGTGCAGCGGCATAGATTGCCGTCCAGCCCGTGGCGGATGTCCGCCTCGCTGGCCAGCTCGCCGCTGTCGCGAAGACTCTTGATCGTGAGCAGCAGGCCGGGCGTGCAGTAACCGCACTGCAGCGCAGCGTGGCGGAGGAACGCCTCCTCGAATCGCTCGAACTCCGGCGACTGCGCGAAGCCCTCGATCGTCAGCACCCTGCGCCCCTGCGCGTCGGCGGCGAGGTAGGTGCATGCGCTCACCGGCTGGCCTTCGACCAAGACCGTGCATGTGCCGCACACCTGGACGTCGCAGGAACGCTTTGCACCCGTCAGCCCGAGACGGTCGCGCAGGAAGTCCAGCAGCAGCTCGTGGGGCTCGATCGCGGCCCGCACCTCGCGGCCGTTAACGGTGAGCGCCAGGTCCAAACTATGGCTCCTCGGGCATGCCGAACGCTTGGCCGCCGCGGCGCAAGGTGCGAATCCACGCTCCCCAGTATTCCCCGGCGAAATCGGACTGGTACTTGACCGCGTGGATGCCGCGCAGGAGCCGATCGGGGATGGGGTGAAGCGGGCCGATCGAGGATGCGATGGCCTGAAGTTGGATCGCGCGCTCGAGCAGCGCACTGGCCAGCACTGCCCACTGCACGTCACGCTCGGCAACCAGCACGCCGTGATTGCGCAACAGCAGCGCTGTGCTCGCTCCTAGCGCCTCCGCAACCGCTGCTCCCTGCTCTTCATCGACGATCAGGTCCGGCACCCCGTCGTAGGTCGAGACGCGGTCAATGAACAACACGCTGTCGTGAGTCAGATACGCGAACTCGGCGTCGGTGGCCCCGAAGGCGGTCGCGTACGGGGGATGCCCGTGCACGACGCTGCGCACATCCGGTCGGCGCTTGTAGACCTCCGTGTGAAGCACCGTCTCCAGGTGCATCCCTTGTCCGCCGTTGCTGGTGTCCGTGCCTAGGTCGACGGCCAGGATGTCTTCCGGCGTCACTTCGCCCAGCGCCACGCCCTTGCGCTTGATGTAGATGGTCGAGTCATCCGAACCCCGGGCGCTGACGTGACCGAGGGTCAGATCCTCGTACCCGACCATGGCGAGGATGCGGGAGGCCCAAGCTACCTCCACAATCAGGCGGCGGTCGTGGTCCGAGATCAGCGCCTCGGAGTAGGCGGGGACCCATACAGTCATGGATCTCTCCATATTCGTTGTCCGGGCGGGCGCATGCGCCCGCCCAAAGATCATGATTCCCTCCGTTTCGTGGGCGGATAGTCGGGGTGTGGGAAGCCGAAGACCATCACCACGTCCTCGCCGCCAGTGTTGGCGACGGCGTGCCATACGCCCGCGGGCACGAAGAGGCCCTCGCCGGCGGTGAAAGGCACCTTCTCGCGGTCGAGACGCAACTCGCCCGAGCCGCTGACGACGTAGGCCACCTCCTCGGTCTCGTGGGCCACCATGGCCGTCACGCACCCCGGGGTGAACACCGAGTAGCCGAGCGAGGAGCTGTTCCCGCCCAGCGAGGCGGCGTTGAGGACCATCCTTGACCAGCTACCCGCCGGCAGAGGGATTGGGTCGACGTCCTCGAGCTTTACGGTCTTGACGGTCTCCCCGCCTACAGCACCCACTGGCCGTCCTTGAGGATCTCGCGACCGCTGTCCACGATATCCATCGAGGCGTCGAGGACGACCCCGTCGAGGTGCAGCGAGCAAACATTCTGACCGCCGGGATACGCCAGGTGGTTGTCACCCAGCGCGCAGTGGACGGTGCCCACGCGACCCTTTTCCGACGGCGTGCCAAACGGAGCGACCTCGCTCACGCCGAAGGCGAACTCGCCGATCACGGTGGAGTTCTCGACGCCCTCGATCACCTCGCGCAGCCGCCGCGCCTCCTCGCCGCCCTCGATACGGACGGCCTTGCCCTTCTCGACCGTCCAAGTGATCGGCTCGGTGACCTGGCCCTTGAGCCCGATCCCGAGCATCACGCCGTCGACCACGACCGTGCCGTCGGTGCCGTCCTCGACCGCGGCGAACGCGACCTCTGCCCAGAGAGGCAGTGGCCCCATCATCTGGCCGCGCCTTTTGATCGAGGCGACCTCGAGCGCGGGCCGGTCCTTGATCGTGACCGTGAAGTCCGAGCCCTTGGCCGAGGTGACTCGGACCTTGTCGACACCCTCGAGCGCCGCCATGCCGTCCCAGGCCCGCTGCTGGGCGCGCTTCAGCCCCTCGACCGTCAGCCCCCAGCTCCCCATTCCCGGCTCGACCGACGCGATCTTGGCGTTGTTCTCGCACGACTGCTTGACCGCCGGCACGTGGGCGAAGCGATTGGCCCATTCCAGGTCGGTGATGATGATGATCTCGTCCGAGTGCACCATCGCCTCGTGCAGGTTGCGCGGCGGGACCATCGGGAAGTGCGTGTCCGCGCGTCCCCGGCGGACCTGCGTCTCGTTGTTCATGATCACCGGCCAGGCACCGCGATCCACGCAAACCTCGGCGACGACGTGCGCCTGGTCGTCGTGGTCGTCGTCGGTGATGATCGTGACCACGTCGTCGGCCTCGACCGACATGCAGACGTCGACCACCAGCTCCGCGTCCTTACGCACGGCCTCGGCGTCGGCGGTGCGCTGGTCTTCGCTAACGGTCATCGCTTCACCTCACTTCCTGAGTTTGGTTGTAGGACAGGCAGCACTTCGCGCGCGAAGCGCTCGACCTGCCCAAATTGATCGATCGCGCCGAAGCGGCAGATGAAATGGGTCACGCCGCGGCTCTCGAACTCCCGCAGCCACGCGGCGATCTCCTCGGGCGTGCCGACAGGTCCCCAGTTGGAGAGATCCATGGCGCGCGACAGCTCTGGGTAGTACTTGGAGATGTAGTCGCCGAAGGCGGTTCGCGCCTCCTCGGCGGACTCGCCGATATTCATCGTCACCTGATAGGCGACCGCGTAGTCGTCGAAGTCGCGCTCGTGCCGAGCGGCCGCATCGCGCAGATAGCCGATCTGCTCGCTCAGCTCCTCGGGGTGCTGCGCGCGACAGCAGGTCATCCAGCCATCGCCCAAGCGGATGATGCGGTCGCACGCGCGCTCCATGATCGCACGCATCTTGGCCGTTGGCTTGTCGCCGACCAGCCGCGGATTCGACACGATCCAGATCGGGGGCGTCGCCTGCTGCGGTCGCAGCGGCGCCATCTCCGTGCCCGAATGAAAGGCGACGTCGTTGTAGCGGTAGTACTTGCCCTGAAAGCTGGTCCGACCGGTCAGAAACAGCTGGCTTATGATCTCGAGCCCTTCCTCGAACACGGTCGCGCGGTCGGAGAAGGGCAGCCCGAGCGCTTCGAACTCCCGACGCACGCCCTCTTCGGGATTTCCCATGCACGGCCCGAGGATCATGCGCCCGCCCGAGATCGAGTCGAGCGTCGCCCACTCCAAGGCGGTGTAGAGAGGGTTGCGCGTGGACGTCACCAGGCAGGCGGTGCCGAGCCGCACGCGTCTGGTGCGCTGCGAGATCGCGGCCAGCAGTGTCATGGCCTCGTAGCGCGGCTTTGAGAAGAGGCTGTCCCCGACCCATACCGAATCGAACCCCAGTTCCTCCACGCGCTCGGACAGATCGAGCAGGGCCTGTAGGTCGTAGTCGGGCGCGATCAGCGGCTCACGGTTGTTCAAATTAACCCCGAACTGGACCTGTTTTGACTCATCCATTGCTCGAGGTCTCCTCCCCTTCCTCTGGCACTTCCTCGAAGATCTGCTGCGCGGCAAGCGAGCGCAGCACGCGCTGGGGCACCTCAATGTGTTCCTCGAGCAGCTGGGCGGCGCGCTCCGGATCGCCGGCATCGACCGCCTCGAGAATCGCCCTGTGCTCCGCCGCGGACCGCTCGATGCCCCCACGCAGCTGCACCGACTGCTTCATCAGCCGCCCCATCTGCGCCACCAGCTGGCTG
>DASYAP010000191.1:0-4393 GCA_036501265.1 Solirubrobacteraceae bacterium
CGGCGCGAACACGATCGAGGAGCTCACCCTCCAAGCACCACTACTACTCAACCAGAACGACACCGCCCAAATACAAATCACCACCACCGAACCAGACAGCCAAGGCCACAGACAAATCAACATCTACTCACGACCACAAACCGACTCCGAGAACAACAGCCCCACAGGCGAACAATGGACACTCCACGCTTCGGGCATGCTCGGCGGAGCCGGCGACGGAGCGCTTGCAGGCTCCGGAGGGGCGCTCGGCTCAGAGCTTGAGGGTCTCGCCTCCGCTCCGTGGCCGCCCCCAGGCGCGCGGGAGCTCGACACGGAGTTTCTCTACGACCGCTTGGCCGAGGCGGGCTACAACTACGGGCCGTCGTTTCAAGGCCTCCGCCGGGCGTTTGCGAGCGATGACGCCCTCTTCGCCGAGATCGCCCTGGATGAGGAGCTCAAAGACGACGCGCACGGCTTCTGCGTGCACCCGGCGCTTTCAGACGCCTCGCTGCATGCAGCCCTGATTGCGTTGCTCGACGACGACGAGGGTGGGGCCGTCGGGGTTCCGTTCGCGTTCTCCGGCGTGCGTCTGCTCGGCCGTGGCGCGAGCGCTCTGCGCGTGCGGCTCGGACGCGACCCGGAGAACACCGAGACGTTGCGCCTCTCAGCGGTCGACGAGCAGGGCAGCCCCGTGCTCTCGGTCCGGGCGCTGCAGAGCCGGATGCTCGATCAGGATCAGATGAAGGTGGCCCGCGACGTGGCCGGCGACTCACTTTACGAGCTCGCATGGGTGCAGCTCGCGCCGCCTTCGCCCAACGGTTCGCGGCCGCGTATGGCGCTACTCGGCCCGAGCGAGAGCGGTGATGCGGAGCTCTCAACCGCGGAGATGCAAGCGGCCGGAGTCGAGCGCTACTTGGACTTGC
Organism: Solirubrobacteraceae bacterium; assembly: GCA_036501265.1. GTDB lineage: Bacteria > Actinomycetota > Thermoleophilia > Solirubrobacterales > Solirubrobacteraceae > Palsa-465. Next base: position 903 of record DASYAP010000191.1, read on the forward strand.
CGGCGCTCCAGAGCGCGATCGCGCAGGGCGCGCCCGCGCCCGAGATCGTGCTCGCCCGGGCCGCGGACATCGGTGGGAGCGCTCCTACCCTGGTGGACGATGTCCATCAGAGCACGCTGCGCGTGCTCGAGCTCGCGCAGGCGTGGATCGCCGCGGAGGGACTCCAGGACGCGAAGCTCGTGCTCCTGACCTCAGGCGCGCTGCCGGTCGATGAGGCCGAGGCGCCGAACCTCTCGCAAGCGGCGCTCGTAGGGCTCGTGCGCTCGGCTCGATCGGAGCATCCTGAGCGCTTCGCCCTGATCGACCTCGACGACAGCGAGGCCTCCAAAGAGTCGCTTCCCCACGCGCTGTTGAGTGAGGAGCCGGAGCTGGCGATCAGGCAGGGCGCGCTCCACGCACCGCGCCTCGCCCGCGTCAAGGCCCGCGCGGAGGAGCCCGAGAATCGCGGCAGTGAAAGCAGTGAAAGCAGTGAAAGCAGTGAAAGCAGTGAGGGCAGTGAGGGCAGTGAGGGCAGCGAGGATCGCGGGAGCGAAGGTGGTGAGGAAGGCGATCGCAAAGACGCTCAGGCGCAGGCTGTGCGTGGCACGGTGTTGATTACCGGCGGTACGGGTGGGTTGGGGGCGGTGGTGGCGCGCCATCTTGCGCAGGGTGGTGCCGAGAGCCTGTTGTTGGTGAGTCGGCGTGGTTTGGATGCCGAGGGCGCTGTGGAGTTGCGCGATTCGTTGGCTGGGCTCGGTTGTGAGGTGCGGGTGGCGGCGTGCGATGTGTCCGATCGTGAGCAGCTGCGGGGGGTGCTCGCGACGATCTCGGCGGAGCGTCCGTTGACGATGGTCGTGCACGCCGCCGGCGTGCTCGACGACGGGACGATCGAGTCGCTCGATCGGGAGCGTCTGGATCGGGTGTTGGCGCCGAAGGTCGATGCTGCGCTGAACCTGCACGAGCTGACCGAGTCGATGGGACTGCGCGAGCTCGTGCTGTTCTCCTCGGTCGCGGCCGCCACGGGCAGTCCCGGGCAGGGCAACTATGCGGCCGCAAACGCGTTCCTGGACGCGCTGGCGGCCCACCGCCGCGCGCGGGGCCTGGCGGGTGTCTCGCTGGCATGGGGCGCGTGGGATCGCGCGTCGGGCATGGCTGGCGCTCTCAGCGACGGCGACCGCGCGCGCCTGGTGCGGGTCGGCATCGAGCCCCTGTCCGAGGCGCAGGGTCTCGAGCTGTTCGATCTCGCGCGTGAGGCCGAGAGCCCGTTGCTGTTGCCGGTGCGCCTGAACATGGCTGTCCTGCGCGGCCAGGCAAAGGCGGGGATGCTGCCCGCCGCCTTGCGCGGGCTCGTCCGCGTGCCGATCCGCCAGGCCTCAGACGCGGGAGGCTCGCTGGCGAGACAGCTCGCCGACGCGCCCGAGGCGGATTGGGATGGAATCGTCACGGAGCTGGTCCGCGGGCACGTCGCCGGCGTGCTCGGGCACGCCTCCGCCGACGCGGTCGATCCTCAGCAGACCTTCAAGGATCTCGGCTTCGACTCATTGGCGGCGGTCGAGTTCAAAAACCGCCTGAATCAGGCGACCGGGCTGAAGCTGGCGGCCACCCTCATCTTCGACTACCCGACGCCAGTCGCGGTGGCCGAGTACGTGCGCGGCAAGGTCGGCGCCAGCGGAGCGGCACGGCCCGTGGTGGACGAGCAGCTCGACGGACTCGAGCAGGCGCTGGCCTCGATCGCGCGGGACGACGGCGAGCGAGCACGGGTCAGGGCACGGCTGCGCTCGCTCGTGGCGAAGCTGGCAGACGAGACGCAGACGGACGATGGCGCGACCGTCGCGGAGGAGATCCACTCGGCGACGGCGGAGAGCATCTTTGCGCTCGTCGACAAACAACTTGGAAAACGGTGATCCTATATGTCTGACGAAAGCAAACTCCTCGAATATCTGAAGCGGGTTACGCTCGAGCTGCACGACACGAGCGACCGCCTGCGCGAGCTCGAGGAGCGCGAGCGCGAGCCGATCGCGATCGTCGGCATGAGCTGTCGCTATCCAGGCGGCGTGTCCTCCCCGGCGGAGCTGTGGGAGCTGGTTGCGTCGGGCACGGACGCGATCTCCGGGTTTCCTGAGGATCGCGGTTGGGACGTCGAGCGCCTGTTCAACGCCGATCCGGACAATCCCGGTACCAGCTATACCCGCCACGGGGGTTTTCTCCGCGGTGCGGGCGAGTTCGATGCCGGGTTCTTCGGGATCGGCCCGCGTGAGGCGCTGGCGATGGATCCACAGCAGCGTCTGCTGCTCGAAGGCGTTTGGGAGACGCTCGAGGACGCGGGGATCGAGCCGGAGTCGCTGATGGGCAGCCGGACCGGCGTCTTTACGGGGGTTATGTACCAGGACTACGGCACGAATGCCGGCGCCATCTCCGCCGAGGTCGAGGGCTATCTCGGCACCGGCACCGCGGCGAGCGTGGTCTCGGGGCGCCTGGCGTATACGTTCGGTTTGGAGGGCCCGGCGGTAACCGTCGACACGGCCTGCTCGTCCTCGCTGGTGACTATGCACCTCGCCTGTCAGGCGCTTCGCTCGGGCGAATGCGACCTCGCGCTCGCCGGCGGGGTGACGGTGCTCACAACCCCTGGCGTGTTCGTCGTCTTCTCTCGCCAGCGGGGCCTGTCGGTGGACGGGCGTTGCCGGTCGTTTAGCGCCGGGGCGGACGGCACGGGCTGGTCTGAGGGGATGGGTCTGCTCGCGCTCGAGCGGCTCTCGGACGCGCGCCGCAACGGCCACGAGGTGCTGGCGCTGGTGCGAAGCTCGGCGGTGAATCAGGATGGCGCCTCGAACGGGCTGACGGCGCCCAACGGTCCCTCCCAGCAGCGCGTCATTCGTCAAGCGCTGGCGCGAGCGGACCTATCGCCGGCTGATGTGGATGTGGTTGAGGCGCATGGTACGGGGACGGTGTTGGGCGATCCGATCGAGGCGCAGGCGTTGTTGGCGACGTACGGGCAGGATCGTGGCGGTGGCCCGTTGTGGTTGGGATCGGTCAAGTCGAACGTTGGTCATACGCAGGCTGCCGCCGGTGTGGCTGGGGTGATCAAGATGGTGATGGCGCTGCGTAATGGTGTGCTGCCGCGGACGTTGCATGTCGATGAGCCCTCGCCGCTCGTGGATTGGTCTGAGGGTGAGGTGCGGTTGTTGAGCGAAGAGGTGTCGTGGGGGGTGAACGGTAGGCCGCGGCGTGCCGGTGTGTCATCGTTTGGGATCTCCGGCACGAACGCGCATGTGATCTTGGAGGAAGCTCCTGCTGTGGAGGGGGTTGTCGGTGTGGGGGAGGCTTCTGGGGTGGAGGCTGCTTCGGGTGGTTTGTCTTCGTTGCCGACTCCGGGTGTGTTGCCGTTTTTGGTGTCTGGGTCGAGTGTGGGTGGGTTGGTTGGGCAGGCTGGTCGTTTGGGTGGGTTTGTGGGTGGTTTGGGTGGTGGGGTTGGTTTGGGTGGTGTTGGTGGTGCGCTTGTGTTGCGGCGTGCT
>DASYAP010000192.1:0-2877 GCA_036501265.1 Solirubrobacteraceae bacterium
CCCTCTGCGATCATCGGCCGCGTGAGCAACCTAAAACTGACTTCTTTCTCACACGGCGCGGGTTGAGCGTGCAAGGCAGGAGCGGCGCAGTTGGCGTCGCTGCTTGAGGCGCTTCCGAGGCCAACCGATCCCAACGTGCTGGTCGGCACGGCGATCGCAGACGACGCCGGCGTCTATCGCCTGCGTGACGACCTGGCGATCGTGCAGAGCGTGGACTTCTTCACGCCGATCGTCGACGACCCTTACGACTTCGGACGCATCGCCGCAGCCAACTCACTCTCCGACATCTACGCGATGGGCGCGCGGCCGCTGACCGCGCTGAACCTGGTTGCCTGGCCCGTCGAAGAGCTTGGGATGGAGCCTTTAGCCGAGGTTCTGCGCGGGGGAGGAGACGTGGTCGCCTCGGCGGGCGCGGCGGTCCTCGGCGGGCACACGGTCGACGACCCCGAGCCCAAGTACGGCCTGGCCGTGACCGGCATCGTCGATCCCGGGGAGCAGTTGACGATCGCAGGGGGCGCAGCGGGTGACGCGCTCGTGCTGACCAAGCCCGTCGGAGCTGGCGCGGTATCGACGGCGCTCAAGAAGGAACTCGCTTCGGCCGAGACCGTCCAAGCAGCGGTCGAAGTGATGAGCGAGCTCAACGCGGCGGCGGCCGCAGCGGCTCGGGCCGTCGGCGCGCACGCGGTCACGGATGTGACCGGCTTTGGCCTCCTGGGTCACCTGCACGAATTGGCTCGGGCCAGTGGGACTGCCGCCGAAGTCGATGCCGACGAGGTGCCGGCGATTTCCGGCGCGCTCGAGCTGCTCTCCGATGAACGCGCGCTCGCGGGTGGCACCCGCCGCAACCGCGAACATGCAGAGACCTACACATCGTTTGCTCCTGGCGTGAGTGAGCTGCGCAGGTGGCTGGTGTGCGACGCAATGACCTCGGGCGGCCTGCTGATCGCCGCGTCGGCGGATCACGCTTCGGAGCTACCCGGCGTGATCATCGGCCGGCTGGTCGAGGGGCGCGCTGGCGAAGTCATTGTTCGTTAGGTCTCGGTTGACTCCTGTCCAAGACGTCGGCCGCCAGCGAGTTGTGTGGAGAGCCTCTCGCATAGCTTCGCTACCCTCGACGGCCGATGGCCAGCCGTAAAGCGGAAAAGGAACGTCTTCGCCAGGAGCGACTCGCGCGCGAACGCGAGCTTGCGGCCGCCGCCCATAGGCGCCGCATGCTGCAGGTCTACGGCGGAGGGGCCGTCGCCGTGGTGGTGGCCGCGATCGTGGTCGTCGTGGTGGTTCTTGGCGGATCGGGAAGCAGCGGTGCGAGTGGCAACGGTGGCTCCAGTGCGCCCAAGGTCGCGACCGTTCCCATCAAGACACTGGCCTCTGTGCATCCGGCCCCATCGCCGGGGCCACTTGGCCCCGAGGGCATCCCGATTCCCCCGAATGCACCGCCATTGGCTTCGAACTCTTCATCGGCGACCGGGAACACGATCGACGGAATCCAGTGCAACGCGGGCGAGAAGCTCGTCTACCACGTGCACACCCACTTGACCATCTTCGTCAACGGCTCTCAGCGCCAGATCCCCTATGGGATCGGCATCGTGCCGCCACGCCAGGTCCAAAATACCTCCAGCGGGCCGTTCGTTGCGGGCGGTTCCTGCTTCTACTGGCTGCACACTCATGCCGCGGACGGGATCGTCCACATCGAGTCGCCGTCGAAGCGCACGTACACGCTCGGCAACTTCTTCGATATCTGGCACCAGCCGCTCAGCGCGAACCAGGTCGGACCCGTCAAGGGCAAGGTGACGGCCTTCTACAACGGCCAGGTCTACAAGGACAACCCACGTGACATTCCGCTGGGGAGTCACATCCAGGTCCAGCTGGACGTGGGCACGCCGCTGATCGCGCCGGAGAAGGTCAGCTTCGGAGGCACCGGGCTGTAGGCGCGCGTCGCCGACCCTCAGGTGCCGGGCCGCACGTCGAGGCGGTGGTCTTCGACATCGGCGGCGTCCTGCTCGACTGGGACCCCCGCCACCTCTACCGCAAGTTGTTCGACGACGAAGAGGCGATGGATTGCTTCCTGGAAGAGGTGTGCACGCTGGAGTGGCACGAGCGCCACGACCGCGGGTGCCCTCTCACAGAGTCATGTGAAAAGCTCGCAGTCGCGCATCCAGAGCAAGCGGACCTGATCCGGGCATGGGGAAGCCGCAGCGAAGAGATGGTCGCCGGACCCATCGATGGATCCGTCCAGATCCTGCGAGAGCTGCGGCAGGCCGGGGTTGCCTGCTACGCGCTGAGCAATATGGAGCGCGAGACCTATCCGCAGCGCGTTGCGCGGTACCCATTTCTGAGCTGGTTCGACGGTGCGGTGGTGTCGGGGTTCGAGGGTGTCGTCAAGCCGGACCGAAAAATCTTCGAGCTCCTGCTGAGCCGCTTTGGCCTGCGCCCGTCGAGCACGCTGCTGATCGACGATTCAGCCGCCAACGTGGAGGCGGCCCGCGGCCTCGGAATGACGGCGCTGCGCTTTCGATCGCCCTCGGCGCTGCGGGCGGAACTTGAGCGGTTGCAGCTTCTCGTCCCTACCGAGAGTCGCTGACCAGGTGCACCTCGCCCGAGTCGAGCGCCACCCTGCCGTCGGCGGTCGCCACCACCAGCCGGCCGTCGCCGTCGATGCCGGCGCCCGTCCCGGAGCCGCCCGCCCATCTGACCGGCTGCTCCAGGAGCGCGTCGCGCACGCGGACGGCCTCTAGGACCTCTTCCTCGCTCGCTTCGAGCCAGTGTGTGAGGTGCACAACCAGACTCCCAAGCCAGCCCTCGATCGCCCCCACCGGCAGTCCCAACGTGCCCGCCCGCCCGCGGACCTCCGGCGGGAGCTCGTCGATCGAGACCGCG
>DASYAP010000193.1:0-2741 GCA_036501265.1 Solirubrobacteraceae bacterium
TGGGAGAAGCGGACCCGCATCCCGGTTGGCGACGAAGCTCGGCCGTGGCTCTTCGGGGTCGCCAGGAACCTCGTGCGGCGGGAGCGAACGAGCAACGAGCGAGCGACGGCCGTTTCGCGCGAACTCGCGCTCACGGCCGAGAGTTCAGAGGTCATCAGAAGCTCGGAGGACAGCGAGGCCACCGCCGCGCTGTCCGAGCTTTCCCCACTGGACCGGGAGATAGTCACGATGCTCACCTGGGATGGCCTAGCTCCGCGCGAGGTCGCCTCAATACTCGGGCTGTCACCAAACGTGGTGAGAGTCCGCGCGCACCGAGCGAGAGAGAGACTGCGCGCGGTTCTAGGGCCGAGCGATGCAGGCGAAGATGCCGACACCCCAGACTCTTCCTCCGCCGCCAGGGGTCGCGGCTGATAGCGCGACAAGACCCGCACCGCAACCACGAGCTGCCTGCAAGCGATCCCAGACGTCCACTGACGTTTGCGATCGAGTTGCCACGGTTCCGCAAGCCGCGCGTTGCAGGTGCTTCGGCGCTGCGCGGAGGATATGCGCCGCACCACGGATGCAGGTGTCTTGGCGGGCGCTCGCGGGCCGGGCTACTGGCTCACGTGGCGCTGGTAGCGGTGCTCATCAATGACAAGCTCCCAGAAGCCGTGACCGGGATGAGTAGCGCGGAAATGGGTGAAATCGAAGGTCAAGACCGGCAGCCGGTCACGTTCGGCTGTGGCCATGACGGCAGCATCGGTGTACCCGAGATCGAGATCGGCGAACTGGGCTTCCATCTCAACGGCACGGCGAAGCAGCCGGGGCGTGATGCTGGTGACCGTGTGCTCGCCGGCGGCCATCGCCGCTAGGAACAGTCTCGCCGCGTGGGATCCGATCCGCGATCGCAGCAACTGATCGACTTCAACAATCACCGGCTCGGGAACGAGAAGGTCGCGTCCGAGTTCGGTGACCAAGCTGACGGCCAACGCGTGTGCCTCGTCGCGTCGGTTCGCCGCGGCGACGAGTGGGCCGGTGTCGGCAACGACTTTCAGCGCGCCGCAATCAGGTCGCGCAGATACCGCTCGGCCTCTCGGCCGAGGTCGCTATCGCCCTCACCGGCTGCGGCATAGCTGGGACGGCGGGCGTGGCCTTCGACGCGAGCCCCCTGTTCGATGAGTCGAGCAACAGTCGCTGAAAACGACTCACCCTCACGCGCCGATTCGCGTGCGAGATCCTCAATGCTCTGTGGCAGGCTGATCGTTCTACGCGCCATCTAAACTCTCCATCGCTGCTGGTATGAACACAGAAATCATACCAGTCGCACGGACCCTCCTGGCCGCGCAAAGCGGGGCGCGCTTTGTCAGCCGGCGGAGTTGCGTTGACTCATGAAGGCGGGGCTCCGGCGGCCATTGCCACGCCGAGGTGGTCTGTTCGGCTGTTCGTCTCGGTCAACACGATCCGGACACACATGCGCCACCTCTATACAAAGCTTGGCGTGCACCGCCCAGAACATCAGACCGGAGCGGGCTGTGCGCAGACACGAGGAGACCCGCTCTCGCCGGTCGCGGGTTGTTGTTAGAGGACGGTGGGGCCAGTTTGGTCGGGGTAGTCGGTGCTGAACGCGAGTTCTCTGCCGGCGTCGTACTCGGCGCGCTGCATGTCGAGCTTCACGCCGATTCGGCGGTGGGCGTCGCTGCCGAGAATCACCCAGTGCCGGGCTTCGCCTGAGTTGACGACGTGGTAGATCGCTGCGGCGGCACGGGCGGGGTCGCCGGGCCACATCTCGGGGGTGATTGTCTTGAGCATCTCCCGGAACGCCCCTGAGGTTGCCGCGTAGTCATCGATCGTCGTGCCGGAGAACTTGGTGCGCGTCTCGAGGCCGGTGCGGAAGGAGCCTGGTTCGACCAGGAACGCGCGCAGGCCGATCGGCTCGAGTTCCTGCCAGAGGGCCTCGGTGAGGCCTTCGAGCGCGAACTTGCTCGAGGCATACCAGCCGTTGACCGGGAGGCTCGCGATCCCGTCCATTGAGGAGATGTTGATGATCGTGCCGCGGCCGCGGGCGCGCATTCCTGGGAGCACCTCTCGCAGGAGCGCGGCGGCGGCGAAGAAGTTGACCTCAAACTGGACGCGGTAGTCCTTTTCCTCCTGCTCTTCGATCGCACCGATGAAATCGATACCGGCGTTGTTGACGAGAATGTCGATCGCGCCGAACCGCGCCTCGGCCTGACTGATGGCATCGGCTCGCTGCCGCTGATCGGTGACGTCGAGCGTGAGCGCGAGGCCCGCGTCCGGGTAGCGCTCCGTCAGAGCTGCCATTGGCTCCAGCGTCCGTGCTGCGGCCACGACCTGATCTCCCTGTTCAAGGACATACTCCGCGAGCGCGTACCCGAGCCCGCTCGATGCGCCGGTGATGAGCCATGTCGATCTGTCCATGTGACTTTCCTTTGATTCAGTCAGTGTTGACGGTGAGAGCCGGCCTGTCGGTCGGCGCCTATGCCGCTGACGCGCTCTGCTGCGGAAAGTCCGCGGTCGCGCTGAGGTCCGCCCACTGCTCGAGCTCGGCCGCGCGCTGCGTCGCGGCGTCCCGTGCTTGAGCGACGGCGCCCGCTCCGAGCAACAGCCGGCGCGGCGGGTCGTCAGATCCGACGACCTCAACGATGATCCGCGCGGCCCGCGCCGGATCCCCGGGCTGCGTTCCGTTGGTCCGCTCCCGCATGCGGTTGATCTCCCCAACGCTCGGCTCGTAGTCCGCGCCGACC
>DASYAP010000194.1:0-4182 GCA_036501265.1 Solirubrobacteraceae bacterium
CTTGTCGAACTGCATGCCCTCGGTGAACTCGAGGTCCATGCCGAACGTCTGGCCCTCCTCGACGTTGACCACGCCGTCCTTGCCGACCTTGTCGATCGCGTCGGCGATCACGTCGCCGATCTCGTCGTCGCCGGCGGAGATGGTCGCCACGCGGGCGATCTGGTCCTTGCCAGAAATCTCCTTGGACTGGCCGGCGATGTTCGCGACGACCTCCTCGACGGCCTTCTCGATGCCGCGCTTGAGCGCCATCGGGTTTGCGCCGGCCGCGACGTTCTTGAGGCCTTCGCGGACGATCGACTGCGCCAGCACCGTAGCGGTGGTGGTGCCGTCGCCGGCCACGTCGTTGGTGGCGGTCGCCACCTCGCGAACGAGCTGGGCGCCCTGATTCTGGAATACGTCCTCGACGTCGATCTCACGCGCGATCGTGACGCCATCGTTGGTGATGGTCGGCGCGCCGAACTTCTTATCGAGCACTACGTAACGGCCCTTGGGGCCGAGTGTGACTTTGACCGCGTTTGCGACCGCATCCACGCCCTGCTCGAGCGCCTTACGGGCATCCGCGTCGTACTTCAGTTCCTTATGTGCCATTTCTTCTCCTTGAGGGGATTAGCCCTGAACCTTGGCGAGCACGTCCGACTCGCGCAGCACGAGCAGGTCCTCGCCGTCCACCTTAATCTCGGTGCCTCCGTATTTGCTGTAGAGCACCTCGTCGCCTTCGGCGACGTCAAGCGGCGTGCGCTTGCCCGTGTCATCGTTTACCTTGCCATCACCAACCGCAAGGACCTTGCCCTTCTGGGGCTTCTCCTTGGCGGTGTCAGGGAGGACGATCCCGCTTGCGGTGGTCTCCTCCTCTTCGATTGCCCGTACGATCAAACGATCGCCGAGGGGCTTGAGCTTCATTGATACGACCTCCGGTCGAAGGGTTGATACGTCTTTTCAGCTTCAGCTCTCTGGCGTGCGCCGGCCGCGGCGAAATCAGCCCGCAGCCCGTGGCCACGCCTTGGCACTCACACGGCAAGAGTGCCAGCAGGTGGGACTATAGCTGGTTTCTGAAGGGATTCAAGGCGTGATTTGGCACTCTTATGGGGTGAGTGCCAACCCGCGCTCAGTTCCGCGCGCTGCCTAGGCCGTGGATGCGATCGCGCAGCTCTGGGGGGTTCTCGACGATCTGTGAGAACCGAACGACCGTCACCGTGTCCTCCAGCGAGACCTTGCGGCCGTAGATCTGCTCCAGGAAGTGCACCATCTCGTCGACGCGGCGAAATTCCGGGTTGTCGTGCTCGATATCGCGGGGCGAGAGGTCGCGGACCCGCTTGACCTCGACCTGATCGATCACCGCGTTGAAGATCTTCTCCCGCGGCGAGTGCTGGTAGCCGATCGTCACCAGCACGCATTCGTTGCGGCGGTACTTGTGGGACTTATCACCCAGCCGGATCGTCGCCGTCTTGCGTCCGCGGCGCAGCTGATCTGCGAACACCGAGGAATAGAAATTGAGCACGCGCACGGCGCCAGCCTACCGCCTTCCTAGTACATGTACCGGGTGAGGGCCTCCGGGTCATGGACCGTCAGCTTGCCCCGACCTTGAGTGATGATCCCGGCGCGCTCGAGCACCGCCAAAAAGCGGCTTGCGGACTCCCGCGATGATCCGGCCAGCTGCGCGAGATCCGCTTGGGTCGAAGTGATGAGAACGTCGCCATCACCGCGGCCCTCCGCCCTGAACGCCGTGACGAACTGAAGCAGTACGCCGGCAACTCGACTCTGCACCGTCTGGAACGATTGGCTGGCCAGCCGCTCGTTGGTCTCTCGCAGCCGTCGCCCGAGCGCGCTCAAGAGCTTGATCGAGATGTCCGGATGCCGGCGCAGCAGCCGGCGCATGTCGCCGCCAAGAATCGCGATCGCCTCCGTGGACTCGATGGCCTCGACGGTGGCGGAACGGCGCTCGTCGTCGAACATCGCCAGCTCGCCGAAGATCTCTCCCGGGCCGAAGGTGGCGAGCGTGATGGAGCGGCCGTCGCTGTGCTCGCGGACCGCTCGTGCCCGACCCGACCGGACGATGTAGCACGTATTGCTCTCGTCTCCTTCTCGAAAGACCACCTCGCCCGCCTCGAAGCGTCGCGGAACGGCGACCTCGGCTAAACGGTTCAGGTCATCGTCTCCGAGCGCCGAGAAGACCGGCACGCGGTGAAGCAGCGTGATCGTCTCTCCGCTCGTCGCGAACATGGGGAAATGTTATTTGGCACCGCGGCCCCTTGCGCGCTATGCGAGGTCAGAGGCCCTGCACTCGCGGGGCCAGCCGCTGGCGCCCACACAATCGGCTACGTCGCGAGCTTGGCGAACAGGCGTGGATCGTTGGTGATGACGCCCGTCACGCCCATCGCCTCGAGCTCGCGCAGACGCACCAGGTCATCGACGGTCCACACGTAAAGCTCGCCGCCCGCCGTGGCGACCGCATCGACCAGCGTTTCGCTCACCAGCCGCCAGTGGACCATCAGCGCATCGCAACGGCCGGCCCGGACCGCGGTCGCGGCTCGTTTGGGCAGCCCGTTGCGCGCGATCCGTACCAGCACGCGGGCGGGCAGCGTCATCGCGCGCGAGCGGAACGGATCGTGGCGCACCCGGGGCACCGACCAGCCCAGCCTCACTCCCGGGTAAGCGGCGCGAATGGTGGCGAGCGTCAGACCGAAGTGAGAGGAAATCAGGGTCCGCTCGAGCGTCCCGTACGCGCGCAGCGCCTCGAGCACGCGCAGCTCGTACCCCGGCAGCTTCAGGTCGACGTCGAGCTCGACCCCGGTGAACGGGTCAGACGCAAGATGTGCCAGGCCCTCCTCGAGCGTGAGCGGCACGCGGCTGCCGGCGTCGTCGTAATCGTGTGCCAGCAAGAGACGATCACCGCCGCGCTCACGTAGGACGTCGAACTCGATCATGTCCACGCCCGCGGCCAGAGCCGCGTCGAAGCTTTCGTACGTGTTGCCGGGAGCGATCAGATCGGCGCCCTTGTGCCCGACCCTGCGCAAGCGCGACTCTTTAGCGCCCGATGGAGCAATCCTCATGCTTGATGAGTATGCCGCGCCGGGCGGAACTGCTCACGCGCTCAGCGTCAATAGGCGGGGGCCCTCCTGGAAGCCCAGCGCTACCAGCACCGGCGCGAGAGCGCTCGACATCGCTGGGGCGCCATCGACCTGTTCGAGCGCCACACGCCTGATGCGCCTGCCCCGCACTTCCTCCACAATCGCCGCAAGCGCCGGCTCCACCCGGGGGTCGTCCGCGGCAACAAGCGTCTGCATCGCCCTTCCTCCCCGCTCCAGGAAGAGCACCGGCTCGCCTCCGGTTAGCACCACGAAGGCACCGGCAACGCGCAAAGGCCGATGGGCCGTGGCAGGGTCTCGCGTCGGCCACGGCAGTACCCCACCGTAGGGCTGCGCGGGATCGATGGCCGACAGCACGAGCGGGGCATTCTCGTCGGGCTCGACGCTGCGCAGCCGCTCCACCGCGCCCGGTAAGGCAAATTGGGCGCCGCCCAGGCCCTCGACGAAGTATCCCCGGCGGGCCAGCCCCAGCACTTCGAGCTGGGATAGCTCCGAGTAGATGCCCGCGAACCCGCCCGCGATGGCCTCGGCGCGCACCTGCTCGCGGGTGAGGATGCCGTAGCGCTCGAGTAGAACCTCCGCCAGCGCTCGCCGGCGCGCGTCTGGGTCTGGTGCGTCCCGAAACAGCGACTCGGTCAGGGACCAGCGGCCCTGCAGGAGCGGCGAGGTGCTGGCTCGCCGGCGGCCCGTGAATCTCCCGTGAGCGGCGCGGCGGCGCTCGGCGAATGCGGCGGGTGCGGATCTGGTGTAGCGGGTCAGCGAGAGGCGCCGAGCCCGCAGCGGGGCGAAGGCGTCGTTGGTCACCTCGCCGGCCCAGGCGAGGTCCCAGAGCACCTCCGAGAGATCTTCCGCGCCCAGCCCGGCATCGCCGAGTAGGTCGCTGAAGAAGCACGCTCCGATCGCGAGTCGATCGCGCACGGCTTCGTAGCGATCTCCAGCGGGTGTCTCACTTCGTATCGCCCCGGAGGGCGGCCCAACCGCGGCCACGTCGTCGCGGAAATACAGGGCGACCCGGCCGGAATTCCGGCCCAGTGCGCCCGCTCCGATCCACACGAGGTCTCCGCTCGCGCAGAGTTCATCCATCCACGCGGGGGAG
>DASYAP010000195.1:0-18017 GCA_036501265.1 Solirubrobacteraceae bacterium
CACGGTCGGCCTCCGCGTATTCGAATGACCGGCCGCGCGGCTCGTACCCGCGCGCGCCTTCAAGCTATGTCGTTCGACGCGGCGGGTCGGCCACCTTCACCGCCGCCCGCCACGCCGCACCGCACATGCCATCTATGCGAGTGCCCGGTACTCCTCCTCTGTCAGCTCGACGTCGAGCGCGGCGAGGTTCTCCCGTGCATGCTCGGGCGAGAGCGTTCCAGGGATCGGCAGCATCGTCGGCGAGCGCTTGAGCAGCCACGCGAGCGTGACCTGGTTCGGGGTTGCTCGGTGTGCCGCGGCGATCTCCGTCAGCGCCGGTCTCGCGTGGCCGTGCAGTGGAAAGTACGGCACGAACACGATCTGTTCCCGGGCGCAGTAGTCGATCACCTCTTCGTGCTTGCGCTCGGAGAGGTTGTAGTGGTTTTGGACGGCAGCGATCGGCACGATCTCACGCCCTCGCTCGATCTCCTCGATGCCGACCTCGGAGATGCCGATATGCCGGATCGTGCCTCGATCGTGATACTCCCGGATCGCCAAGAGGCTTGTCTCCAACGGCGTCCCGGGATGGACCCGATGGAGGTAGTAGAGCTCGATCACATCTACACGTAGACGCCGCAGGCTCTCCTCGATCTGCGCCTTGAGGATCTCCGGGCTCCCGTCGCCCGGCTCGTACCCGCCCTTGGTAGCGACGATGTACTCCTTTGAGAACGGAGCAAGCGCGGCGCCGATGGTCCGCTCGCTGTCGCCACGCGTGTAGAGGTAAGCGGTATCGATGAAGTTGATCCCGGCGTCGATCGCCTCCCGGAGGAACGCCTGATTATCTGGCGTGTTTGTCAGCCGATTCGTGCCCAGACCGATGCGCATGACGCTGGTTTCGCCGACTGTTAGCTCGCTCCGCATCGATCCTGATGCTACGTGAGGGGCGCGTCAGTCGGCGGGGTCGACCCGGTCGACCGTTAGGCGTCGCTCGGGGGAGAGAGCTGCGCAGGTCAACTACCAAGATGGCTGGATGAACCGCCTTCACAACCTGATCTGCTCGTCTGGTTGGTGGGCGCGCAGCGTCGAGCGGTCAAGCCCGGCTGACACGGCCGGCACTGGACGCGGCGAGATGATTCGCCGGTTCCAGATGCTGGTGGTCTCGCACCTATGATCGCAAGACCCCTTGTCCAATCGCGACACAAGGCGCATGCTGTCGGTATGGACAAGACATCCTTCATGGGCGACAAGCCCGTCAACCGCATGGGCTTCGGCGCGATGCAGCTCGCCGGCCCCGGAGTGTTTGGCCCGCCGCGGGATCCGGACGCAGCGCGCGCCGTGCTGCGCCGCGCGCTCGAGCTCGGCGTCGACCACATCGATACCGCTCAGTACTACGGCCCAGACGTCGTAAACGACCTGATCCGCGAGACCCTGCATCCCTACCCGGAGAACCTAAAGCTCGTTACCAAGGTAGGAGGCCGCCGCGACCACCAGGGCGGCTGGCTGCCCGCCCAAAGTCCAGCCGAGCTGCGCGCCGGCGTCGAGGACAACCTTCGCTCCTTGCAGGTTGAGCGGATGGACCTCGTCAACCTTCGGCTGATGGATCACGAGGCTGTGGGCGACCTCCTCGCCGAGCAGCTCGGAACGCTCGAGGATCTGCGCAGCGAGGGCAAGCTCGACCTGATCGGCATCAGCGAGGCTGGCGTCGATGCATGCCGCCGAGCATTTGAGTTGGTCGAGATCGCCGAGGTCCAGAACTCCTACAGCGTCGTCAATCGCTCCGGGGAGGACGTGCTCGAGATATGCATGGAGCGAGAGATCGCATTCGTGCCCTATTTCCCGCTCGGCTCCGCGTTCGCCGGGGGCCCAAAACAGCTGGCGCAGGATCCGGCCGTCGCCGGAGTCGCGCAGCGGCACCGGATCATCGCGACGCAGGTCGCGCTCGCCTGGCTTTTGTCCCGCTACCAGCGGATACTCCTGATCCCCGGTACCAGCTCGGTGGCGCACCTCGAGCAGAACATGGCCGCGGTCGATATTGAGCTCGACGAGTCAGACCTCGCCGAGCTCGAAAGCGCGACGCAGCTGGGCGATCCCGCAACCGCCGCGCACAACTGAGCTAGAGCGCGCCGACCCCGCGTGGTGTTGTCGAAGCCGCGCTCGCCGTAGAGCGTGAGGGCGGCGTGCTGGAGCCTGCCGCGTGCGTCCGGTTCCCACCTGGGCATGGGCCCAAGCACCGGCGCGTCCGGCTGGATCGGTTCAGCCGTCGTGGACGAGGTTCTTGCGGCAGGTCACGAGGTCGTCGGACTCGCTCGCTCGGACTCCGCCGCCGAGTCCGCCGCCGCCGCCGGCGCTGAGGTTTGCCGCGGCGATCTCAGCGATCTCGAGCTGCTCCGCGTCACCGCCGCCGAGAGCGACGGCGTCGTTCACCTCGCGTTTCGCCACGACGTGGCGTTCTCGGGCGACTTCGACACCGCCGTCGCCTCCGATCGGGCGGCGATCGAGGCGCTAGGCGAGGTGCTGGCCGGGACCGGTCGGCCGTTGGCGGTCGCCTCGGGCCTTCCCTTTAAGCCGGGCGAGCTTTCCACCGAGCGCGACATGCCCGAGCCGTTCCCCGGGCCGGGCGGCCGGGTCCTCAATGAGCGCGCGGTGCTGGCCCTCGCCGAGCGCGGGGTCCGCTCGATGAGCGTCCGCTTCGCCCCGACCGTTCATGGAAAGGGAGACAACGGCTTCGTCGCGAGGATCGTCGCCGCTGACCGCGAGGCCGGCCAGGCCGCGTACATCGGCCAGGGCACCAACCGCTGGCCCGCCGTTCACCGCTCCGATGCGGCCCGGCTGGTCCGGCTTGGAATCGAGGGCGCTCCGGCCGGGTCGGTGCTCCATGCGGTCGGCGAGCAGGGCGTAGCCTTGCGCACCGTGGCTGAGGAAATTGGGCACGGGCTCGATCTACCGATCACCTCGATCACACCCGAGCAGGCCGAGACCCACTTCGGGTTCCTCGCCCAGTTCCTTGCTCGCGACATGCCGGCCTCCAACACCCTCACGCGCGAGCTCTTGCCGTTCGAGCCCACAGGACCCGGCCTACTGACGGATCTGCGGCAGTGGCACTACTTCACCGGCGTGACCGGATCCACCACCGTCGCAAGAGCGCCGCTGTCGGACGCCGCTTGAAGCATCGCAGCACGCTCGCATAAGGCCATACGGCGGCGTGGCAGTACGCTCCTGAGTCCCACGTCCGCTGAGGTAATGAAGCTTCCCCCACGTGTCGCCGTCGTTTTGTCTGGGCTCCTGACCGGCAGCGAGCTGACGTCGTGGGGAATCGTCCACCCCACTCTGTGGAAGCTTGAGCATTCACAGCAAGTACGCGCGGAGAAACTTGTCTACCGCCGCTTTGGCACCGTCGACCCGTTCTTACAGACGGGGACGATTGCCGCGTGCTTCGCGGCGGCACAAGGCCTAGAAGGTCGTGAGCGCGCCCTTGCGCGCGCCGCCGGCATCAGTTACTCGATCATGCTCGCGATCACCTTGATCGGCAACATGCCAATCAACCTACGCGTGTTCCGGTGGGACGAAAATCAGGGAGACCCTGAGCAGTGGCGCGCGCTGCGCCGCCGCTGGGACCGACTCCACACCGCTCGAGTCATGCTCGACACAGCAGGGTTCGCGCTCATCACGGCCGCAGTCGTCTAGCCGTAAGTCAGCGACCTCGGTACAGCGTTGAGCTCGTGGACGCTCTGAGCCCTCGACTCCCTTCAGCTTGCTGCGGCGGGAGCTCGAGGCACTCGCGCAACGGCTCGGCGACGCTGTTGGGAAGGTCAGTGGGACGAGCGACGTTGCTTCGGACGCTCGGACTTAGCAGGCTTCTCTCGTAACCAAGCGCAAGTCGAGGTCGAAATGGAATCTACGCACACCGGCGTCAACCAGTCCTTCTGGCGACCGGGAGACCGCTACACCTTCTTGGTCACCGGCCAAGAATCTGGCGGAGCGCTGTTCGCGCTTGACTGCATCGTGGGCGCGGGGGGTGGCCCGCCGCCCCATCGTCACCTCGCCGAGGATGAGCTGTTCTATGTCTCTGAAGGCTCGATCTCGTTCACGATGGGAGACGAGACGCGGATTATCGCGGTGGGCCAAGCCGCCTTTGTGCCTCGCGGAACGAAGCACACTTACGTGAACATGTCGGAGACGAATGCGCGGCTGCTCGCGCTGTATACCCCGGCCGGGATGGAGGGGTGGTTTCGCGAGGTCTGCACTCCCGTGACGGACGAGTCAGCCACACCACCCCCTGTTACGCCTGAGCTAATTGACCGCATGCTGGCAGTGGGACCGCGATACAACATCGAGTGGGTACTGTAGCCAGCCTATCCACAACCGCTTTGACGAGCGACGATCAATGGGCCCCGCGCAGTCGACACCGACCTCATGCAGGGTCCCGGCTTCGTATGGCACAGCCAATGTGGCGTTGGAGGTAGCGTCTCGGGATGGCCGACGAGAGCATGAAGGAGAACAAAGGCGCCGCGGCAAAGGACTACGAGCCGCCGGCCGGGGCTGAGACGACTGCAGTGTGGACGGCCGGCGACTCGTCGATTGAGTACACCGCCAGCGCGAGGTGGATCGTCCTTCGCAAGAAGGAGAAGCCCGCGGCAGAGATCTTTTCGGTCTCCTACATTGCGCACCGGGAAGACGACCGTCCGGTGACGTTCGTATTCAACGGAGGCCCTGGCGCGTCGTCGGCCTACCTGCATATGGGCGCCGTCGGGCCGTTGCGAGTTGCGTTTCCGGCGGATGGGACGCTGCCCCGCACGCCGTCCCGGCTCGTCCCGAACGAGGAGTCGTGGCTGGCGTTCACCGACCTGGTGTTCGTGGATCCTGTTGGTACCGGCTTCAGCCGCATCGTCGAGGACTACAAGGACGGCGAGGAAAAAAAGAAGCAGCGAGACGGTGAGGAGCGCAAAAAGCGGCAAAACGGGGAGGAAGGCGACGCCGGGGAGTACTTCGGCTACAAGCGTGATCTCGAGTCACTGTGTGAATTCATGGGGCGGTGGCTGTCGGGGCAGGGGCGGTGGGGCTCTGCCGTGTTCATCGCTGGCGAGAGCTACGGTGGCTACCGTGTAGGGCGCCTCGTGCGGATGTTGCAGGAGGCGTCGGGGATCGGACTCAGCGGCGTGGTCCTCATCTCCCCGGCCCTGGAGTTCGGGCCGCTCTCGCCGACCGATTACGACGTGGTCGGGTGGGTTGACCGCCTGCCGACGATGGCGCTCGCCGCAGCACACCATGGACGGTCGCGCGCGTTCGCGGACGACACACCGCCGGACGATGTCCGTCTGGAGGCGGAGAGGTTCGCGACTGGCGACTACGCGGCCCTTCTCACGCGCGGCGCCTCGATGCCCGCGGGCGAACGCGACCGGATCCTCGGGCGCCTCGCCGATCTCATCGGGCTTCCGCTCGAAACGGTTGCGCGTGCTGAGGGCCGGATCACCATCGGCGTGTTCACGCGTGAGCTGCTGCGAGATGAGCGCAAAGTGCTCGGGTGGTACGACACGACGATCACCACGACCGACCCGTTCCCGGATCGGGAGTCGTTCGCCGGCCCCGACCCGACGCTCGCGGGCATCAATCCGGCTTACACCACAGCGATCAACCGGCAGCTGCGATCGGAGATCGGCGTCGAAACCGATCGCGAGTACACCGTCTTGAGCTACGAGGTGCTCGAGATGTGGCGCAACGACGCGCCCGAGGACTTTTTCGCGCCGCCGGTCGGCGCCACCGACGATTTCCGATATGGCATGTCGCTCAACCCGCACATGAAGGCCTTCGTCACTCACGGTCGATACGACCTCGTGACGCCGTACTACGGAAGCGAACGGCTGCGGAACCTCATGCGGCTCGATTCCGAGACGGCCAGCCGCCTGACCGTCCGCCACTTCGACGGCGGCCACATGTTCTACGCCTGGGAAGACAGCCGGCGCCAGTTCTCCGCAGCGATCGCCGCGTTCGTCGCCGACGCGGCTGCGACCGCCTAGTCTCAGTCGCGACTAGGCGTCTGTGGCGTGTAGCTTCCTTGTCATTCCTTCGCGTTCTGCGGTCTGCACGATCGCAGCGGCAACCGCAGGAGCCACCTCGGGGTTGAAGACGCTCGGAATGATGTAGTCAGGATCGAGTTGGTCGTCTGGAATCACCGAGGCGATCGCTCGCGCGGCAGCAAACTTCATCTCGCTGGTGATGCTCGGGGCGCCGACGTCGAGCACCCCGCGGAATACGCCCGGGAAGGCCAGGACGTTGTTGATTTGGTTCGGGTAGTCCGAGCGTCCGGTCGCAATAACTGCGGCAACGCCCTGCACCTCCTCAGGAATCACTTCTGGGATGGGGTTGGCCATTGCGAACAGGATCGGGTCCGACGCCATCGTGCGCACCGCGGCGGGCGACACAGCCCTTGGTCCCGATAGCCCGATGAACACGTCCGCGCCAGCGAGCGCGTCGTCCGCGGTACCTCGAATTTGCCGCGGATTGGTGCGCTGCGCGTACTCTGCTCTGACGCTGTCGAGGTCTGGACGCCCTGAGTACAAGGTGCCGCCAAGGTCGCAGCCGACCACGTCGCGAACGCCGGCGGCGAGCAGGATGTTTGTGGTGGCCACGCCCGCTGCCCCCACTCCGGTGATTACTACGCGAACGTCGTTCAGCGTTTTGTCCACGACCCGCAGAGCGTTCAGTAGCGCCGCGAGTACCACGATCGCTGTGCCGTGTTGATCGTCGTGGAAGACCGGGATTTCCAGGAGGTCGTCGAGCCGGCGCTCGATCTCGAAGCATCGCGGAGCCGAAATGTCCTCCAGATTGATGCCCCCGAAGACCGGAGCGATCGCGGCTACAGTGCTGACGATCCGCTCAGGATCCGTCGTATCGAGGCAAAGTGGCCAAGCGTTAACGCCCGCGAACTCCTTGAACAGCATGGCCTTGCCCTCCATAACTGGAAGCGCGGCGCCCGGGCCGATATCTCCAAGCCCAAGTACCGCCGTGCCGTCGCTGACGATGGCGACGGCGTTTCGCTTCACGGTCAGGTTCCAGACCTTGGTCGGATCCTCCGCGATCGCCTCGCAGACACGGGCCACGCCGGGCGTGTAGGCCATCGATAGGTTGTCGCGAGTCTTGATTGGCGTCTTGGGCTTTACCTCCAGCTTGCCGCCGAGATGAAGCAGGAACGTCCGGTCAGAGACGTGCTCGACCTCGACCCCGTCGAGTGTCTCCACAGCGCCCGCGATACGCGCTATGTGAGCCGCGTCCTCAGCCAGAACGGTGATATCTCGAACCTTGGTAGCGCCCTCAGCTCGGACCAAGTCGATCGCGTCGAGCAAGCCTCCGGCCTGCCCGATCGCCTCCGCGACGTGGGCAAACGAGCCGGGTGTGTTGTCGAGACGCACCCGCAACGTCGCGCTGAACGATGCGGAGAAATGAGACATGCGACATAGAGTATGCGCGCGGCCCCGTCCGCATCAGCGTTTGTCCACTGCCCTGGGCGAGCCCCGCACCAGCGCGGGACTCAGTTATACGGGCGCCGGCGTCTCGACCGCCTCGACGTGGGTCACCGGCAGCCCTAGGCCGCGGGTCTTCGAAACAAGATCGACCTTCAGCCACCGGGAGATCCGCCGCGGCAGGGTCGAGATGATGATCTCGTCGTAGTGGCGACGCTCCACCTCCGCCTGGATCGCAGTCATCGCTCCGGCGGCCCCGAGACTGCCGGTGACCTCGCTGCCGGCCGCTTGCGAGAGCAGCGGCAGCGCCTCCTCGAGCACCCGGCGAGATTCCACATCGTCGTGCCCGGCGGCGTCGACAAGCGTGCGCTGGCCGTGCGGCTGAAGCCGCGGCACGAGCAGGTGGAAATCAGCCGGTCCATGCTGAGCCCGAACGCGCACCGCCTCCCGCAACCGGTCGGTCTTTGCGGTTTGGTGCGCGACGATGAGCACGTGGACGAGCTCTGACATTCCTTCACCTCGCACTTCTTGTGACGCCACAAGTATTCCGCCGCTCGTGCCGCGACACAAGCGGCGCGCGGGTGTCTGGTGTGAAGAGGGCCCTGCCCGGTGTCAGGGCGAGCTCGTCCCGACCGCCTTGGCCTTGATGGCGTCGAACTCTTGCTGGGTGATCGTGCCGTTATCGAGAAGCTGCTTGGCTTTCTCGATCTCGCTCGCCGGGCCGCCGGTGCCAGCGGCATGGCGGATGTACTGATCGAAACTGGACTGTGCCGCCTGGGATTCCTTGGTCCTGCGCTCAGCCATCCCGGCGTGGTTGGCGATCAGGTAGACCAACACGCCAATCCACGGGAGAACGACGATAAAGACCACCCACGCAGCCTTCACCCAGCCAGAAATATCGTGACGTCTGAAGAGGTCGATGAAAACGGTGATCGCGATCCAAATGAAGAGGACCCACGCACAGATGATGAGGATGTCCCAGAGGACGTTCAGGAAGGGGTACGACGAGGCTGCGATGAGCATTTGATCGACCTCCGATCCGGCCCGTTAGTTGGACTTTCTTCTTCGTCCTCGTTCGAACTCCTGCCCTTCCGGGTCCTGGAAGCGATCGGCGCCCGCGCCGTTGCGGAGGGACTTGACACCTAGCGGGTCTATGCTTTATTTTGCTAGGTATGAGGCCAGACGCTTGCAACGGTCAGCTCGACTCGCTGATCCTGGCAACCGTTGCCGACGAGCCCGCCCACGGCTACGCCATCCTGCAGCGACTCCAGCAGCGCAGCAGCGGGGCCTTTGAGCTGGCCGAGGGCACGCTCTATCCAGCGCTGCACCGCCTCGAGCGGGATGCATTGCTGACCAGCTCCTGGTCGACCGACAGCAAGCGGCGTCGCCGGATCTATGACGTGACACCCGCCGGCCGGGCCGCCCTGCGCAAGCGCCGACGCGAGTGGCGGCGCTTCTCGATCGCGGTAGAGGCGGTGCTCGGATGAACTGGCTGCAGATCCTCGTCGAGGAGCTCGCAGCGCGCGGTGTGCCCGGCCGCGCCCGCCATCGGATCGTGCTAGAGCTCCGCGACCATATCGCCTGCGAACCCGGGTGCGAGGAGCGTCTGGGTGACCCCGGAGCACTGGCGGGGACCTTCGCCGACGAGCTGGCCAGCGCGAGGTCGCGGCGCTCCGCGACGAATGCCTTTGTTGCGCTTGCGGTGACGGCCCTGGCGCTCGCGATATCTCTGCTGACGCTTGGCCGAATCGGATACCCCGGTCTTAACCACGGGCTCACGCCGGCACTGTTCTGGCCGGCCTTGGTCGGCATGTTCCTCGCGCCCCAGGTGGCGCTCTTGTCAGGCACGCTTGCCGCGCTGCGAGCGGTCCGCCGGCGAGGAGCGATCGTCCTCCCGGCCGCTGAACTTGCGCTCATCGCACGTCGGACTCGGATCGCCTTGGCGGCTGGGTTGGGGACCGGGGCCGGGATGGAGCTCTACGTACTCAACTTCTCGCAACGCCTCCCCTCCTGGTGGCTTGGGCTGACGGGCGGGCTCGGGCTGGCGACCGGTGGAGCTCTTATCTGCGCATGGCGCAGCCTGGACGGGGCGGTGCGACTTCGTTCAAGCACGCCGGGCCCCGCCGGCAACATCTTTGATGACTTACCCGTATTGCGCTGGCGG
The DNA here is from genome assembly GCA_036501265.1 of Solirubrobacteraceae bacterium. Taxonomy (GTDB): domain Bacteria; phylum Actinomycetota; class Thermoleophilia; order Solirubrobacterales; family Solirubrobacteraceae; genus Palsa-465. The sequence goes on from DASYAP010000195.1 coordinate 9,601, forward strand.
TGGCTGCGCGCACGGCCCTGGCGCCTGGGAGTGCTCGCCGCGCTCCTGGCCGGCGTGACCATGGCTGCTTTCGAAGCGCACGCCGAGCACTCGCTGGCCGAAGGGGTCCAGCGCGGGATCGTCGAGGGGCTAGCCGCGGCGCTTGGATTGGCGGTGCTTGGTCGCGCCATCGGGGTCGTCACCTCTCCAGAACTGCTCGGCGGCCGCCCGCGCGACTCGGTCTTCGCGCTCGAATCAGGATCCGGCAGCCTTCGGGTTGGTGACGATGACCGCCTTGCGGCCGAACGCGTCGTCCGCGATGGCTTCGCTCGGGGTCAGATCTCGCTCGACGAGCTCAGTGAGCGGGTGTCCGCGATCCACGCCGCCAAAACGCTGACACAACTGCGCGCCACACTGACCGACCTGCTCTGACGCTGCGCTCACTGGTGGCTTGAAACCGCAGACGGTGACGCCTTCGGCCAGACCGCGCTGGTGAGACACTGGTTCGGTGCACAGATCACCCGATCAGCCCCTTCGCGGAAGCTGCCTGTGTGGTGGAGTGCGCTTTCTGATCACGGCGCCGTTTCGCCGCGCCAACCTCTGCCACTGCTCGCGGTGTCGCAAGCACTCGGGCGGCGCTGGCTTGGCGCAGGGGCGGGTACCGCGTCACGGGTTTCAGTTGCTCGAGGGCGCTGAGCTGATCGAGACCTACCGACCCGTCAGCGGGATGGCGAAGGCGTTCTGCCGCGTCTGCGGGTCCAGCCTATTCGGCGGCACCTGGCCCGACGGCCCAGAGGTATCCGTCCGCTTAGGAAGCCTCGACGACGAGCCTGCGATCGGACCGCAATACCACAGCTTCGTCAGCTCCAAGGCCGGCTGGGACCAACTACCCGACGACGGCCTGCCGCGTTACGAAGGTCGCAAGCCCACCGCGTAGGCGCCGAGCGAGTCCCGTCGACTATCGGCGTCGCGGCGGCAATGCGAGCGCTATGCGCGTTGACCCGGGCCTAGCCACGTCGACCCGGTTTCGGCATGTACGTAGTTTTGCCCATTGCGCGCACCGGGCTCGGTCCTCCACTGTATGGCGCGGTCATTCGAGGAAGCAGATCGAGATCTGGGGGGTGGGGCGACCGCCCAATCAAAAAACCACTGGAGGTTCATGCCACGCGAGGCGCCCTGCGCGGCCGGACTGTTCATCGCGCTAAGCGCCGCCTCACTCACCGTCGCGGGCCGGTTCACGATCAACGCACGCCTCGCGTCTGCGTTTTTGCTTTAGGATCAATCCATGCTGCTCGAGGGCGCCGAGCTGGCCGCCCCAGCTGCTCCGCTGAACGATCTGTTGCGGATTGGCCTGGGTGGGGCACCCGACGACACCGCACTGGTGTCGATCGCCCGCTCGCTGACGTGGCGTGAGCTCGAGGACGAGAGCGCCGCGTTGGCCGGCGCCTATCTGGGACTCGGATTGCGGGAGGGCGATCGGATCGCGTCGTTGATGCCCAACCGGGTCGATTTGGTCGTCCACTATCTCGCGTGCTTCAAGGCGGGTCTGGTTGCCACGCCGCTCAACTATCGGTACACCTTTCGGGAAATCGACCATGCGCTTGAGGTGAGCGCCGCCGCCGCCCTGTTGGCTCATGTCGAGCGCGCCGAGGATGTCGCCGCCAGCCGCCTAGCCGGCGACCTCGCTTGTGGGGTGATCGCCTATCGAGACCCGGAGGTGGCCCGCGACGACGCTGTCGACTGGCCGCTGAGCTTCGCGGCTCTGCTGGGCAGCGGGCCGACTGTTGCCCTTCGCGTGCCGGATCCCTCCATTCCCGCGGTGATCTTCTTCACCTCGGGTAGCACCGGGCCGGCCAAGGGTGTCACCCACACGCGCGAATCCGTGAGGTGGATGATCGCAAGCGCCGCGGCCGCGTTCGAGCTCGGTGCCGATGATGTGTTTCTCCCGGGATCGTCGATGTCGCATCTTGGCTCGTTTCTGTGGACACTGAGTATGCTCGCCGTCGGCGGCCGGGTGGTAGTGGCACGGACCACTGATGGCCACGAGCTCCTGCCGCTGTTGCGCAAGCAGAAGCCAACCGTGCTGGCGATGCTCCCAGCAGCGCTACTGGCGCTCGTGCGCGATCACGATCTCGGCCCCCATGATTTCACGTCGTTGCGGATCTGCCGGGCGGGCGCCGACAAGGTCTCGACCGAGCTGCTGACCGAATTCGCAGCCGCGGCCGGGTTCCCGATCGTCGAGGGCTACGGGATGACCGAGGTCGGTCTCGCGACGCTCAACCCTCCCTCGGGCATCAACAAACCGGGATCTATCGGACGGCCCACGAACGGTGTGAGCATCGTCCTCCGGGACGACGACGGCAACTTAGTGGAGCCTGGAACGATCGGGCGCATTTTTATCCGCTCACACGGCTGCATGGCGGGTTACTGGAACGCCCCGGCGGCAACCGATCAGGTCGTTTCCGACGAATGGTTGGACTCGGGCGACCTGGCCCACGCCGACGAGGACGGCTACCTCTGGTTCTTCGGCCGCAAAAAGCAGATCATCGTCCACGACGGATCCAACATCAGCCCCTTCGAGGTTGAGGATGCACTGCTTGAGCACCCGGACGTCGGACTCGGCGGAGTCGTGGGTATTCATGACGCCGTGCACGGAGAAAACGTGCGCGCGTATGTCACGTTGCGAGAGGGCGCCGCGCGCCCAACCAGCGCTGACCTAATTCTGTTCTGCCGCGACCGCGTCGGCTACAAGGCACCTGAGGAGGTGGTCTTCCTCGATTCCATGCCGCTCAACGCGACGGGCAAAGTCGACCGCGTGGCTCTCAAACGGCTTGCAGAGGATCACCTGCACCCGCACGGGCTCGACGCCGACGCAACCCCTCAGGCAGTACCCAAATAGCCCGCGATCACGTTACTTAGCTGCTCCGGATAGCTAAGCGCCGCAAGATGACCCCCGGGCACAACCCCGGGCTCGACGCCGAGTCGTTCGCGCGCTACGCGCTGCTGAAGGTCCAGCGGGAAGAACCGGTCCTCGCGGCCCGCAACGACATGAATCGGGATCGGGGGCCAGGCATCAAATGTGCATTCGTCGTCGAACCTCTCGTCCAACTGCGAGGAGGCGCGCGTCCGCATCTCATCGGCCAGATGCTCGGGGACGTCGTGCATGAAGTAGGTGCGCAGCTCGAACTCCGCGCTGTAGCCGTCGCGGTCCGCCGCAGCTATTCGGGCCTGCTCTGACCCGACGTTGTCCCACCACTCGCCCGGCGTCTCGTGGGGCCGCGGGATCATCGCGTTCACAAACACGAGCAGCCGCGTCGGTATTCGCTGCCAGACCAGCGGCACGGTGAATGCGCCCATCGACTGGGCGACCAACGCGACGTCGGTCCGGCCGCCGACCGCGTCCACGACCGCGTCAGCATATGCCGGCAAACCTCGCCGACCATATGCCGCCAGGTCGACTGCTATGGCGTCGTACCCACGGCCCTGCAGATCACGCTGCACCCGATGCCAATACCAGCCCAGGCCACCAGCCCCGGGAATCAGTGCCACAGACGTCATCTCCCACTCAGACCCGACGGCCACCTAAAACTCGTCGCGCCGGGGTTCGGCTAGTTCGGTGGCTCGTGACAGACCGCCTCGATGTTGTTGCCATCGGGATCAAGGACGTACGCGCCGTAGTAATTGGGGTGGTAGATCTCGCGCTCGCCTGGCGCGCCATTGTCGATTCCGCCCGCTGCGATTGCCGCAGCGTGGAAAGCGTCTACCAGGTTGCGGCTCTTGGCCTCGAACGCGACGTGAAGCCTGCCGTGCACCGGGCGCCCGCGTGCCTCGATCCAGAACGAAGGCTTTCCACCTTGGCCGAACCCGGCGGCCTCCCCCATGGGCTCCTTTACGAGCACAAACCCAAGTGGAGCGAGCGCCTTCTCATAGAAGGCCTTGCTGCGGGCATAGTCCGACACAGCGAACCCCATGTGGTCAAGCACGTTCAACCTCCTTCGATAAACCAGCGGCTGTGCCGATGGGAATCACGTCCCAGCGCGCTTGACGATACGTAGAAGTTGGAGGATCGGTCTCGGCCGCTGTCAGGTTCTCGCGGCGCCGCGTGTCTAGGAGGTATGCACGTCACGTACTTCGTTATCACGGTCCTGGCGGCGCTCGCGAATGGCTATGCCGCCTCCCTGAACTTCGTCGGGGCCGAGTCGGTCAAGGTCGTTGCTGACCGTGTACAGATTTCGCGCACGTGGATGGTTCCCCTCGGCGTGTTGCTGGCCTCGGGCGCTGGCGGACTGTTGGCGGGCTTTGCCGTGCCGGCGCTCGGGACGGCTGCAGCGATCGGGCTTGTCTTCTATTTCATCTGTGCTGTGTCAGCTCATTTGCGAGTTCGTGACCCCAAGCTCGGAGGAGCAGCGTTCTTCTTGCTCTTGGCGGGCGCGGCCCTGATCGCCGACCTCGCCTACCACAACCGGTGGTGACCCAACCGACCACGGGAGCGCCAAGCTGAGAATGGACGAGAGCGAGTGGCTGACCGAACGGTTCGAGCAACACAGACCGCATCTGCGTGCGGTCGCATATCGGATGCTGGGATCGGTAAGCGAAGCCGACGACGCCCTCCAGGAGGCGTGGCTGAGAGTTCGCGACCAGGATCCCGCGACCGTAAAGAACATGCGGGGCTGGCTGACGACGGTCGTCGGCCGGGTGTGTCTGAACATGCTGCGCTCGCGTAAGGCGCGACGCGAGGAGCTTTCCGTGCACGTCCCAGATCCGGTGGTCGGGTTTGAGGAGGATGACGTCGGGCACGAGATGCTCCTGGCCGAGTCCGTAGGCCTGGCGCTGCTCGTGGTCCTTGACTCGCTAACCCCTGCCGAACGACTCGCATTCGTGCTGCACGATGTGTTCGGCGTGCCATTCGCCGACATCGCCACAGCGCTCGACCGCTCCGAAGCGGCCACCCAGCAGCTCGCCAGCCGCGCGCGTCGGCGCCTGCGTACCTCGCCGGAGCCCGACCGAGACATCGCGCGGCAGAGGAACGTCGTCGATGCGTTCTTCGCCGCGTCGCGCGACGGCGACTTCGATGCGCTTCTGAACGTCCTCGATCCGGACGTGGAATTGAGGATCGACGGCGGCGTCCTGCGCGCAGAGGCCTCCCTGCTCCTACACGGGGCGGACGGCGTGGCAGCCCACACGACCACTTATTCGAAGCTTTACCCCTTCGTCAGGCCCGCGCTCGTGAACGGAGCCGCTGGGGCAGTTGTGGCCCCACACCACCGCGTTTTCTCTGTGATGGCCTTCACCGTCACCAACGGAAGAATCGCTCAGATCGACGTCCTTCTCGACCCGGAGCGCTTGGAGCAGCTCGATCTTAGGATCCCGCCAATGGCCGACCACCGCGGCGGCTTTCAGTGAAGGAGGAGCTTCAGCGCAATGATCGCGAAGCCGATCAACGTTCCCATGACCGCTTGAAGCCAGAGTCGCTCGAAGCCTAGACGCGACCGCCAGCCGGCGATGAACTCTAAGACCACGATGGCAATAGCGGCAGTCCATGTCGCGATCGTGACGCCGGTGCTCACGCTCGCTCCGGCGGCCCACGAGAGCAAGAGTACGACCAGCGGGAGCAGCGCACCCTCGAGGACGGGCAATTCGTGAAGGCAGCTCCGCCAGAACACTCGCGTATTGAGCGGCTCGCCGGTGCGCAAGCGGGTCCCCAAGGTGTAGGTGTAAAGATGCGTCAGCCAGTAGAGCGCGAGCACGACCAGCGCCGCGCCAATTGTGTCCGTATACCCCACGTCAACGGGGTCTTCGGCGGCTAAGAGCACGCCGAGCATCACCGCCCCGTACACCGCTCCGCCGGCGTTGTCGAGGGTTACCTCGGCAAGCCAGCCGAGGACCCGCCGCACCCTCGTATCAGCGGTTCCTTGGGCCACTCGGTCCACCTTCCGTCCTGAGGATACGGGTAGGCACCGCGGCTGGGGACACCCAAGGGACGACGTGCACCCCTCGCTCTGAGGCCTCGCAGCCCAAGGGGCGGCGGTCGCTCACAACTGGTTAGACTGCGCACGCTCGTCCCGGTTGCGGGCGCCGGCCGGGAGCACGATGCAGATGCGGAGAGCGTTATCTCACGCAACCGTTTGCTCGCTGGCTGCTGTCGCCGGGGCGGCTGGGGCTGGCGGAGGTCTGCTCGGAAATGGTGGGCCTGGCGGGAGCGGCGGCGCCGTCCAGGTGACGGACGGCGTCAGCGCTCTGCGCAACGCAACCGTGGCGGGCAATGGCGTCGGTTCGGGCGGCGCCGGCGGATCTTCCGGCGGCAGCGCGGGCCCAGCCGGCTCGGGCGGGAGCCTCTCTGTCGAGTCCTCCTCAGCAAAGGATGCGCTGAGGCTTCAAAACACGATTGTGGCTTCGAGCGTTGGCGCAGGCTGCGCGGGCAACGCGCCCTCAGCGATCGTCGACGGCGGTTTCAACCTGAGCTACGGGGACGCGAGTTGTCCCGGCGGCAATGGCGATCCCGAACTTGGCCCTCTTGGCAACTACGGCGGCCCGACTGAGACGCTCCCGCTCGGGTCCGGTAGCGCGGCCGTCGACCAGGTGCCGGCGACAGGCGCCGACTGCCCGGCGACGGATCAGCGCGGAGTCAGTCGCCCTCAGGGCGGCGAATGTGACATCGGCGCGTTTGAGTTCGCGACTCCGACGGTCAACATCGTCGCGCCTCGTGGCCGCGCCGACTACGGGCTTGGTGAGCGGACCCTCGCCCACTTTCGCTGCACCGAGGGGGGAATCGTCAGTCCCATTATCGGGTGCAGTGCAACGGTTCCGAGTGGCCACCCAATCAACACGCGCGCCCCCGGCGTTCAGAGCTTCAGCGTGACCGCTGTCGACGCGACCGGCCGAGAGGTGTCAAGGCACCTGCACTACTCGGTGTTGCCAGATACAAATCCCTTCAGCGCGGTGCACGGCTTGGCCCCCGGCCGGATCGATATGGGCGTTGACTACGGCGGCAGGGGCAGGATCCTCGCGCTCGGGGCGGGGACGGTGATCATGGCCAGCGACGATGACCCCGGTTGGCCGGATGGCGGATGGCTGATGTACCGGCTCTCGGCGGGCCCCTTCGCCGGCAAATATGTCTACGTGGCGGAGAACATCACGGTTAGGGTCAGGCCGGGGCAGCACATAGAGACAGGGGCAACGATCGCCACCCTGCATTTGGCCTATCCGCATCTGGAAACGGGTTGGGCCGCCGACCGGGGCGACTCCACGCTTGCCGAGCTCGATGGGCACCAGTGCCCGTGCAGTGATCCGGGCGGCTGGTCGTCGATCGAGGGGCGGAATTTCAATCAGCTTCTGATGGTGCTTGGCGCACCGTCCGGGTACCTCCAGCCGGACCCGCCTGACCAGCGCATGCCTCCTGGGTGGCCGAGACTGCACTCGCCGACGAGTGCATCCATCCCGCAGTCGGCGTCGCCGCTAAGCGAAGGCTGGACTGTGCAATCCCCTTAGGGCAAGCCTATGACGCTGGCGCCGCCGCGCTGATTCCGTCACCATTGTCACGTGGCGACGGGAGAGGTGGCGATCAGTCCGAGTTCGCGGTGGGTTGGCCGGGACGTCGTGCGCATCGGATTGGTGGCCGCTGCGTACTTCGGAGTGGCGAAGCTGTGCTTGTTGCTGGCGGTCGCGAACTCGAGCGTCACGGCCGTGTGGCCGCCGAGCGGTCTGGCGTTGGCGGCCGTCGTAGTGTGGGGCCGCCGGGCGTGGCCGGGGATCTGGCTGGGGGCGTTTCTGGTGAACCTCACCACCCAGGGAAGCGTCCTAGCGGTGGCTGGGATCGCGACTGGGAATACGATCGAGCCTTTGCTGGGGGCGTTTCTGCTTTCGCGGGTAGGCTTTCGGCGAAACCTGGAGAGGATCCGTGACGTCGTTGCCCTCGTGCTCTTGGCTGGAGTGCTCAGCACGACCGTCAGCGCGACGATCGGGGTCGCGAGCCTGGCCGCCGACGGGCTCGTACGCCACGGCATGCTCTTCTCGACCTGGCGCGTTTGGTGGCTGGGGGATCTTGGCGGCGTCGTGCTGGTGGCCTCTGCACTCTTGGTGCTGACGGCGTCGCCGCGCCCGCCGCAGCGTCGCCTCTGGCAGGCTGAGGCGGTCGCGCTATCGGTCGCGCTCGCGGCCGTCAGCGTTATCGCCTTCTCTGGTGGTGGGCTGCGGACCTATGCAACCCTGCCGCTTCTCTTCTGGGCTGCTCTGCGATTCGGGCAGCCGGGCGCGGTGTGCGGCGGCCTGGTAGTGGCGGCGCTGGCGACCTCGTTCACCGCGCACGGGCAGGGGCCATTTCTCGGAGGCACACCTGACAGCGAGCTCTTGCGGTCTCAGACCTTTGTGGCCATCGCAACCGTCACGGCATTGCTGGTCGGCGCAGCGCGCAGCGAACAGCGCAGCTCCGAGGAAGCAGA
>DASYAP010000196.1:0-7496 GCA_036501265.1 Solirubrobacteraceae bacterium
AGCAGAGGGAAGGGCGACGCGAGCTGGGGCGCGAAGTGATGAACGCGCACGAACGCGCCGTCAAGCCCTATCTCCTCCGCCGCTTGCGCCAGCTCGATCGTCTGCACGAGCGCGTCGCCCGCCGTCGGCGTCCGCGACCACTGAGCAGGCTGCCAATGCCCGAAGGAGAGAAAGCCAATGTGCTTCACAAAATGAAGTATAGAGCCGGCAGGTCGAGGGGACTGGCCATTTCGGCCACGGGACGGACCGTTTCGGCCATACTTCACGTGTGGGCCAGCAGGTCGCCGCGAAAGCGTTCAGTCGCGAAGACCGCCAGCGGTACAGACGCAAGGTGCGAGCTTGCCTGGACGTGTTCGCGCGCATGCTCTCCGAGGCGCGCTTTCACCCGGAACGTCGGTCGTTCGGACTCGAGATCGAGCTCAACCTCACCGACGATGCCGGTGACCCGGCACTTGTCAACGCGGCCGCGCTCGAGGCGATAGCGGATCCCAACTTTCAGACCGAGCTAGGGCAGTTCAACGTCGAGATCAACATCGCACCCCGACTGCTGCGTGGGGAGGTGTTCCGTCAGCTCGAACAGGATGCCCGCGGCAGCCTCAACGACGCCGAGAGCCAGGCGCGCACCGTTGGCGCGCACATGATGCTGATCGGGATCCTGCCTACGCTGACCACCGCACACCTCAACGCGGATTCGTTCAGCGCCAACCCGCGCTACGCGCTCCTCAACGAGCAGATCTTCGCCGCGCGCGGCGAGGATCTGGAGATAACCATCGCCGGCGTGGAGCGCCTCTCGACGTACGCGGACACGATCGCGCCCGAGGCGGCGTGCACCAGCGTTCAGCTGCACAAGCAGGTCGACCCGGGCGACTTCGCGCGTTTCTGGAACGCCGCCCAGGCGATCGCCGGCGTTCAGGTCGCGGTGGGCGCGAACTCGCCTTTCTTTGCGGGCAAGGAACTCTGGCGTGAGACGCGCATCGCGCTGTTTGAGCAGGCGACCGACACTCGTCCGGAAGAGCTCAAGAGCCAGGGCGTCCGCCCCCGAGTGTGGTTCGGAGAGCGGTGGGCGACCTCCATCTTCGATCTCTTCGAGGAGAACGTGCGCTACTTCCCCGCGTTGCTCCCGGTCTGCGAGGGCGAGGATCCGCTTGAGACGCTCGAGCGCGGTGACGTCCCGGCCCTCGCTGAACTGCGCCTGCACAACGGGACGATCTACCGCTGGAACCGTCCGATCTACGACGTCGTGGGCGATCAGCCGCACCTTCGCGTCGAGAATCGCGTGCTGCCCGCCGGCCCCACCGTGGTGGACATCCTGGCCAACGCGGCGTTCTACTACGGACTGCTTCGCGTGCTCGTCGAAGAGGAGCGGCCGTTGTGGTCGCAAATGTCGTTCTCGGCCGCTGAGGAGAATTTCCATCTCGGAGCGCGTGACGGCATCGACGCGCGCCTGTACTGGCCCGGAGTGGGCGAGGTCCCGGTCGCCGAGCTCGTGCTGCGGCGACTGCTCCCGCTCGCCCGCGAGGGCCTTCAGCGCTGGGGAGTGGAAACCGCTGACGCCGAGCGGCTGCTAGGCAATATCGAGCGCCGCTGCGTGCAGCTTCGCAACGGCGCCTCGTGGCAGAGCGAGGTGTTTCACCGCCTCTACGACGACAAGGGCGTCGACCGCGCCGACGCGCTGCGAGAGATGACGCGGCGCTACCGCGAGTACATGCACGCAAACGAGCCGGTGCACGCCTGGCCGGTTGATTGAGGGCGTCGCGCTCGCGGCCCCGTCGTTCGAGTCAGTCGGGCTTGGCGAGTTCCTCCGGGTGGGCCACGGCGCTGGACGACACCGGTGTCGGGGCGCCGGCGATCAGGTCCAGGGCCCGGACATGGCGCGCCCGCGACCGGGTAAACCGGGCTTCGCACCGGGACAGCCGGCGACTACCGGGCCGGTAGAACCATCGCGCCCAGGGCGAGGAGGGCGCCGCCAGCCGTAGCACAGCCGCCAACGAGACCAGTGGAACAAAAACGCCAATCAGGCCCAGCAGAAGCCGTCCCTTGAGGACTGCGACGACGCAGAGCAGCACGTTGATCAACCCGGCGAGGACGATCGACCATCCCGTCCCCGTGGAGTCGACCGGCGACAGACCAAGCACGACGAGCCCACCCAGCATGGCGGCGACGATCACGGCGTCGAGCGATGCTCGTCCCTCCTTGGACCAGTAGACGTCGTCGAGGCGCAACCACAGCGCGAACTCGTCGAGCGTCAGCCCAGCCCCGATGCCAAAGAGGACCGCCAGGGCCTCTGCCCAGAAGCCCTTCGGTCGCAGCGCGATCGACAAAAAGCCCGACCCGAGGGCCAACCAGATCCCCCAGACCAGGTGATGGATGTGCAAGCCTCCCTCCGTCGTCACGCTTCCCGGCCACCACGAGACCTGCATGCGGTTCAGTCGAGCGCTGGTGCGGATGAACAGAAACGTCACGAGGAAGGCGACGAGCAGCAGGAATCCGTCCCGCTGACCCGGGGAGGCCAGGAAACCCGTGGCGTGCGAGTGTCCGCCCGGCCCGTTGACGAGACTGAACGGCAGCTCGCGATGGCGCCCAGAGCCAAGCAGCTCTGAGGGGATGGAATAGATTGTGCCCGCTCCCAGCACGCCCACAACTATGCCTTGGACAGGCGATTTTTCAAGTGCTGGCGCCGCGAGCCCTACCTGGCCACGGTGCGCGGGAGGCCGAAGTCGGCGAGGAGGCCGCTGTCGCCGAACCAGGTGATCGTCGAGACCCGGTCCCCGGTGAGCGTCAGCACCATCAGTCCGTACGCGCGCGCGGTCGGCGCGTGGGGATCGGGGAGGTAGCAGCCGAAGGCCGGCTGGCCGTTGGCGCGAGTGGGGGCCAGCCGGTAGTGCTCGCCCCGCCGCGCGGCGCGGTCCTCGAGGAACCTGGCGATCGGCTCCGCGCCCTGGTACTCGTAGGGCTCGGGTGGCATCGTGAGCCACGCGTCGTCGGTGAGCAGTGACACGATCCCCTCCGTGTCGCCGCGCTCGACGGCCGTGGCGAAATGGCCGACGAGCTCTTGCTCGCGCGCCGACGCCGGCAGCGGTGCTCGTTCGAGACCGCCGGCAGGCAGGCGTTGGTCGAGCGTCGCGCGGGCCCGCTGGAGCGCGCCTTTGACCGAGCCCTCGCTGCTGCCGAGTACCGCGGCCGCCTCGGCTGTGTCAAAACCGAGTGCGTCGCGAAGCACGAGCGCGGCTCGCTGGCGTGGCGGAAGGTGTTGCAGCGCCGCCACGAACGCCAACCCGACGGACTCCCTGACCTCGTACCGTGCCGCGGGTCCTGCGATCGTGTCGGCGAGTCCCTCGAGCAGTACATCTGGATAGGGCTCGAGCCACGTCGGCTCTGCCATGCGGGTGGGCTCGGGCGGCTCGACCATCGAAGAGACCTCGTGTGGGCGGCGCTTGCGATCGCGAAGCGCGTTCAGACAGCGATTGGTCGCGATCCGGTACAGCCACGCACGTAGGGACGCCCGGCCTTCGAAGCGGTCAAGCCCCCGCCACGCCGCAAGCAGAGTCTCCTGGAGCACGTCCTCGGCGTCCTGAACGGAGCCCAGCATGCGGTAGCAATGCAGCTGCAGCTCGCGCCGGTACGGGTCGACCAGCTCCCGGAAGGCGTCCTCGTCGCGCGCGCGGGCGCGGCTGACCAGGTCCTCAATCACGATGACCGTTCCGTTTATCAGAGCGGCGGTGTCTCAAAGTGGGCAACTGCAAGGAGTGGATATGCGCGATGACGCGAAAAACATGCGCGAACCTCAGTCAGAAATCAATCACGCAAGCGTCCCCGAGGTCGTGGATCGGGCGACATTTCAGGCCCAGTTAGACGCCCTGCGGGTCCGAGAGAAGGCGCACACGCGCGAAGGCGATGCGATCGCCGCTGCCCGGCGCCGACTCCCCATGGTGGAGGTCGACGCCAACATCGAGCTGATCGGTCCGCGCGCGCCGATGACGCTGCTTGACGTCTTCGAGGGCCGCCGACAGCTGGTCGCGTACTACTTCATGTGGGACGCCGGGCGCCCCGCTCCCGAGCAGTGCGAGGGCTGCACCTTCTACACCACCCAGGTCCGCGAGCTGTCGTACCTCCATTCCCGGGACGTCACCTACGCGACGCTCTGTCAGGGACCGTACGAGGAGAGCCTGCGTTATCGCGACTTCATGGGCTGGGGCATGCCGTGGTACTCAGCCCAAGGGTCACTTGACGCCCTGCTCACGGGGCGCCGAGTCGGCATGTTCCACCTGGTGTGCTACATCCGAGACGGCGACCGAGTGTTCGAGACCTATTGGACAAATGGGCGCGGCGTCGAGGCGATGGATAACAGCGACGCGCTGGTGGATCTGACCGTGTACGGACGTCAGGAGCGGTGGGAGGACTCGCCAGCCGGCTGGCCACAGAGGCAGATCATGGAAAAGCTTCGCCGCGGAGGGCGTCCTATCGCCCAGTGGTCGCGACTCGAAGCCGGGCGGTCTGATGACCTCGGGGACGACGGGGGATGAGGGTGTGAGGCGGCCCGCCAGGGCGTGGCCGGGTCGCCGAGGCCGTGGCCGGGGGCGGCAGAGCGTGGCCCCGGGCGCCAAGGCGTGGAGCGAGGGTGGGCAGGGGCGGGAGCCCGGCGGCCAAAGGCACCATTCTTGGGCGTCTTCGGATTGAGTGGGGCGCCAGGGTCCGTATATGAACCAATAGGACCCAGACTTCGACGCCGACGCCCGTGGTTGGTGCGTTTTTCGCAGCTTGGGGCCTAGCAGAGTTGGGGGCCGCCGCGCGCAACGCGGCCGCGCCGCGCCCTTCCGCCTACTAAAAGTATGCGAGTTCGCATGCTAGAGGTATGCAGATTCGCATACTTTTTCTCTACAAGTTTCGCTATCCTGCTTTCGTGGCTCGAGATCCCAACCCGTTTCGCTTCTCCGGCCCACTTGCGCCCGAGGAGATGATCGACCGCGATCCGGAGGCCGACGATCTGCTCGCACTGGCCGACGGTGGGCACTCGTTTCGGTTGGTCGGTCCGCGCCGCTATGGAAAGACAACGCTGCTGCGCAGGGTCCTCGAGGCCGCCGAACGCGAGGGGACGGCGACCGTCCTGGTCGACCTTCAGGACGTCCTGTCGATCGCCGAGATCGTGGTGCGCATCGAGCGAGCGTACGAACGGCTCAAGGGTCCGATTCGGCGACACGTGGAGAACCTCATGCGCGCCTGGAACATTGGGCTGTCGTTGGGCGGCGGTGGCTTCACGGCGACGCTGCAGCGCAACCCAAATGTGGACGCGGAATCTGTGCTGCTCCGCCTGCTCGAACTGCCGGCCGCTCTCTTTGACCGCGAAGGAACGACCAGTCTGATCGTCTTTGACGAGATCCAGGACGTGCTCGCGGTCCCGGGGGCCGACGGCAAGATCCGAAGCGTCATCCAACATCAGGACCAGGCCGCGACCTACGCATTCGCCGGCTCGGCCCCGGGAGTAATGCAGCAGCTGTTCGCCGATCCGAAGCGGCCTTTGCTCGACCAGGCTGTCCCGAAGCATCTGGCGCCCCTGCCGCTCGCCGACGTCGGGGATTACGTCGCTCGCCATTTTCAACAGACAAGTCGCGATGCAGGCACTGCGCTTGCGCCCCTGCTCGAGTTCACGCGGGGACACCCGCAACGCAGCATGATGCTCGCGCACTACGTCTGGCAGCGCACCGCGCGGGGGGCTGGCGCAGACGAGGGGACATGGCTTCAGGCTCTCGATCACGCAGCAGCCGACACCGTCCCGTTGATGCGAGCGATCTGGCGCGCGCTCACCACGAACGAGCGGCGCGTGGCGCGCGCGCTCGCAGTGGTGGCTGCGCCGCTGCACAGCGAGGAGACCGCGGCAGCTGTGGGTATCAAGCGCTCGAGCATCGGCAAGGCGCTCGAGAGCCTCGCGGCGAACGCGGACATCGTCTATGAGGCCGACAAGCCCGGGCTTACCGACCCCATGTTCGAGCTGTGGCTACAGCGCCGCGGGTTGACGCCGCCGGGCGGAGATGACTATGACGATCGCAGCGTCTGGAAGGTGATCGAGTAGCGGAGCGCTTTGGTCGGCGGGTCGAGTGCTCCCATGACGGCCCAGCCTCACTGTGTGCGCCCCTCGCTGTGGCGCCAAGGCCGAATGCGGTAAGTTTTCACCTACCGCCGCGGGCGTCACGATAAACGACGTAGCGAGGGGCTTCGGACGGGGGTGCTCGAACAGACTCCGTGGCCGCGATACGGCAGTACAACCAACAGGAGGATCCATGCCATTACGTGCAGCAAAGCTCGCTGCAGTCGGGGCGGCCGCGACCGCATTGGTGGGGGCGAGCGCAGCGACGGCGGGTGGGCCGCCACCGCCGACCTCACACAACGGAAACAAGCCGCATCTGGTCGCCTCGGGGCTGGGGACGCCGACGGCGTTCGCGTTCGGCGGCGGCGCCGTGTTCGAGTCGGATGCGGGGACGCAAGCAGCTGACACGCCGCTATCCAACTCGCCGATCACTCGCTCGAAGCGAACCGCAGCCGTCCCGGGCGGTGTCTATCTGCTGTCCCACGGGACCGCCAAGCGCCTTTCCGGCTCGCCGCCCGTCTCCTTCGGGATCGTCTGGCATAACGGCACGTTGTATGTGTCCGCACTCAACAAGCTCCTCGCATGGAGCGGGTGGAACGGCAAGAAGTTCACCAAACAGCGCGTCTTCTACACCGCCCCCAAGAATTTCCCCGGGTTCAACGGTCTCGGCTTCGGGGCGAACGGACGGCTGTACGTGGGGGTAGACGTCGGCGAGACCAATGACCACGCGCCGGCGACAGCGCCGTTCCAATACGACTTCTTGTCGTTCAGCACCTCGGGGGGCAAGCCGCAGGTCGTGGCGAAAGGCATTCGCCAGCCGTGGCAGATGGCATTTCCGGCGGGGTCGAACTCGCCCTATGTCTCCGACCTGGGCCAGGACTCGGGCGCGAAGAACCCGCCCGATTTCGTGCTCCGGATCAAGGCCGGTCAGAACTACGGCTTTCCGAAGTGCAACTGGACCGCGGCGTGGAAGTGCAACGCGTTTGCGCGGCCCTTCCGCTTCTTCAGCCCGCACACCGACGTGATGGGCGAAGCGATCGCGGGCAAGCGGCTGTACATGACGGACTTCGGCGCCGGGTCGGTGCCGCCCCAGGTGAACTCGATGCCACTTTCCGGTGGCAAGGTGAAGCCACTTCTGACGGGATTCGTCGCGCCGGTCGTGGGCCTCGGCATCCACGGCGGCCAGCTGTACGTCGGCGAGCTGACCGGTCAGGTCTGGCGGGTCAAGCTGTAGTCAGCTGTTCCGTCCCGTGGAGAGCCCGGCTCTCCCCGGGACGGTCAGTGGTTGCCCGAGATGCAGTCCCAGGCGCGGCGGAGCTTGTGTGCAAGCGGTCGGCTTGCGGCCGCGCCTGGGTCCTCGTGCACGACCGCGGGATTGGCGCTCGGCTCCGGTAGGCGTGCGGACGCCTCCGCG
>DASYAP010000197.1:0-6996 GCA_036501265.1 Solirubrobacteraceae bacterium
GCAACCGAGGAAGGCTGCTGCGCGGTCGGCGGCGCGGTCGGTCGATCGCGGCGCCCCTCGCCACTTGCACGGCGCTCGGCGGCGCCGCCGAAGTAGCCGTACCCGAGAGCCGCGACAAACGCGATCACCGCGAGAGGAATCAGCACGATCGTGAAGATCCCGCCCGCCAGTGCGCCGCCGAGGATGGCGACAAGTCCCAGGAAGGCGACAACGACAAGAAGCCACATACTGACTGAACCTACCCCGTCTGCTGGATGTAGAACCTCAAGTGGGATCAGCGCAGCGGCGTCTCTTCCAGCCGGTTCGAGAGCTCGGCCACGGACTCGAACACGCTCGCTGCGCCGGACTTCTCGAGCTCCTCGATGGCGAAGCCCCCGGTCAGAACCGCCAGGGTGGAGACACCAGCCTTGCCGGCCGCCTGCACATCCCACGGGGTGTCGCCGATCATCACGGCGTTGTCCGCCGAGCCATCGACGCGATCAAGCGCCGCGTGGACCAGATCGGGCGCGGGCTTGGTCGACTGAACATCGGCGGAAGTGGTCCAGGCGTTAGCCAACTCGCGTCCGTCGAGCAGGTCGAGGTAATGATCGATCTCGGCCTCCTTGGCGGAGCTCGCAAGCACGACCGTGTGGCCGCGGCCGCGCAGATCCTCGATCAACTCGCGCGACCCTTTCATCGGCTGGACTTCCTCGATCAGCTCGAAATAGAGCTCAGACTCGCTGGCGCGGATGTCGTCGCCGCACTCCTCGTCGATGCGCTCGTCGGTCAGCGCGGCGACCACCTGGTCGCCGCCCATCCCGATATGCCGGTGAATCCGCCAAAGCGGAAGGACGATGCCGTGGCGGCAAAAAGCCCGGAACCAGGCGATTGTGTGGTGGTAGTTGGTGTCGACGAGCGTGCCGTCGACGTCGAGTATCGCCACGGTAGGCCCTTCGCCTGCCGAACCCACCGGTCAGCGCTCCCGTACCGCGGGCACGCAGGCCCGGCGCAGGCTGTAGCTCACTAAGAGGTCTTTCGCTCCAGGTCCGCCACGTCTTGGGCCTTCTTGTCGGCTTTCTCCTGGGCCCGCGCGAGCTCGTCCTTCTTCTCGCCCTTGCGCTCCTCCTGTCGGCCCTCGCGCCGCAAGGAAGGGTCGCCGGTGATGTCTCCGGCCGCCTGCTTGGTCCTGCCCGTGATCTTGTCCATGAGACCCATGTTCAACTCCTTTTGTTTTGTGGAAACAGGGCTACCCTCGGGCGGCGAGCCCAACACACCCAAAACTGGCTCCCGACGCTCCTTTCCCTTTATCCGCCTACGGCGAGCGGACTGCTCCGGACCCGGGCTGCGCCGCATCAGGCGCGGCCGCGGCTTCTCGTACTTGGATGAGCGAGGCGAGAGGATCACTGCAGCTTCTGTCGGAGAAACGGTTCCCCGCGAGCAGCGGCGGGTAGTCCCCCGCTCCAATGATCCAGATGGCGGGAGGCTGATCTCAGTTGCAAGATCCACAAGGCGAACGAACCGCGGGTGGTACAGCCGGAAAGTTGATCGGGCGGATAAAAGCGGCGCTCGGCTCCTCGGCTGGGCGTTCTTCGCTCCAGCGCGAGGGGCGGCTTCAGGAGGCCGCTTCTGAAGCCGAGCTCGACGCGGGCAGGAGCGCCGAGGAGGCCAGCGTCGAGGAACGGCAAGCCGAGGTTCATCGGGAGCGGACCGAGACGGAACTTGAGCGCCGCCGGCTCGAGAACGAGGTCTCGGCGCAGGCGCGAGCGGAGCAGATCGAGGACGACCGCCGCGCCGCCGAGCAGGAGCGTGGAGCGAGCGAGCAGACCGCCCACGAGCTCGAGGCCAAAGCCCGCGAGGCTGAGCGCCACGCGGAGACCATCGACCCAGAAGGACAAACACGATGAACGTGACCACGGTTCCGAGATTTGCGCTAAAGAGCTCGCTGCGGCTGGCGCGAGTGCCCTTCGACGTTGCGGGTTGGGCGATTTCCACTGTGACCGGCAGCCGCGACTCGCGCACCCCCTACGAGGAAGCGCTCGCCCATGAGGCTGCTAGCGAGCGCGAATCCGCCGCCGCTCTCCGAGCACGAGCGCAGGGGAGCCGAGAGCGCGCAGACGAGCGCTTCGCCCAACAGCAGCGAACCGTCGCCGCCGAGCAGCAGCAGGCGGCCAAGGCGCAGGAGCGGGCGGAGCGCGCCACCGCGGAGGAGGCGCCTCGAGCCCGTCTCGAGACGCTCGAAGAGCGCGAGGCGGCTCAGCGCGAGCGCGAGGAGGCGCTGGCCGAGCAGTCCGAAGCGCAGCGCCTCTCGGAGGCGGCGGCCCGCGTCAAGCGCGAGCGAAAGGCGTAGCGGATCACCGCGCGCTCCAGGCCTACGCTGCCGAGCGCACCTATCAGCCGGAGAAGAAGGTCCACACGCGGGTGGAGCAGCACGGGGACGAGGACGAGGACGAAAGCTAGCCACTTCGTTTATTTCGCCCGGCGCATGCGCCGGGCGGGCCGGCGCACATGTGCGCCGGCCACCTAATTAGGGGTAGCTACAGCGGGCTGACACGTCCCGGGGAAGGAGCAGCCATGGACCCACTGGTGCCAATCAGAGCCTTCGATCGGTTTCAACGCCGCCATCGCCCGTTGGCCATACCGGTCGCGGTCTTGCGCAACATCTCCGACCAGGGAGCGGGCAACGCCTCCGTACTGATTGCCTACTGGGCCTTTTTCTCAATCTTCCCGCTGCTGCTCCTGTTCTCGACCATTCTCGGCTTCGTGCTCCAGGGGCATCCTTCGCTCCAGGACTCACTGGTGCACTCGGCGCTCGAGCAATTCCCGATCGTCGGCTCCGACCTCGAGTCGCTCCACGGCAGCGGCGCGGGGCTGAGCATCGGCATCATCGGCACGATCTGGTCCGGGCTGGGCGTGACCGTGGCCGCTCAGAACGCCTTCAACCGCGTCTACATGGTTCCTCACTACAAGCAGCCAGACTTCTTCATGTCGCGGCTGCGAGGTCTGCGGTTTCTGGCCATCGTCGGGGTTTTGCAGGTGATCTCTACGGTCGCCTCGGGGATCGTCAGCGGCGGCCTCGGCGGCGTGTGGCTGACAATCGGCGGCCTCGTCCTCTCGCTGATTCTGAATCTGATCCTGTTCTCGGTGGCCTTCCGCTTCCTGGTCCCCGGCGTGGTCAAAACCTCGGAGCTATGGCCCGGCGTCGTGCTGGCAGCTGTTGGCTGGCTGATCTTGCAGACGGTGGGGGGCATCTACGTAAACCACGTGGTCAGACATGCCGGGCAGACCTATGGAACCTTCGCGACCGTGATCGGACTTATGGCGTGGCTGTACCTCGGCGCCCGCATCGTCATCTTCTCCGCCGAGATCAATGTCGTGGTGACCCGCAAGCTGTGGCCACGAAGCATCATGGACCCCCCGGAGGAGGCGGACCGCCGTGCCCGCGCCGCCCTCGCCAAGATGGAAGAACGCGATGACAAGCAGACGGTCGAGGTTGCGTTTCACCCGCCCGACAAGAGCAAGGACACCGATCTTCAGAGCCCTCCATACGCTGTCGCACCCGAGCCCGCCGCCGGCGAGCAGGCACGCCCCGCGTCTTCCCAGATCGCCACGCCAGACCTGCACACCCTAACCGCGAGCGAAGTGCTCGAGGCGATCGAACATGCGCTCGAGGGCGTGGAGGCGAGCGCGGCGAGCAAGCGCACGGCGCGGGCCTGGCTTCAGACGGCGAGCGGCGCGCTGGAGGACGGTGGGCGCGCGACATACGGCGAGCAGGCGGACGCCAGCACGGCCCTAGCTAAAGCGGTAGAGCACGCCCTAGGACTGGCTCCCCAGTGAGGGAGCTGAGTTTGCCACGGCCAGCGGTCCGTCTCCTGACGCCCGTGCGCACACCCTCGGTTGTCGCAACGGAGGCTTGGGTAGCCGAGCATCAATTAAGAGTCCGTCACGCGCTAACACGAAAGGGTGCGGAGGAGTGACGACGACGACCAAAACCAATTCGCCGATAAATGCGCGCATTGACAGCGTCGAGGTGGGCGCGTACGAGGTTCCGACCGAGACCGAAAAGGAATCCGACGGGACACTCGAATGGGACTCCACCACGCTCGTCGTGGTCGAGGTTCATTGCGGTGAGCACACTGGCCTCGGCTACACGTATTGCGACAAGGCAGCCGCGTCGGTGATCGGCTCCAAGCTTTCCAGCATCGTCGAGGAGGCCGATCCGCTCATGCCCGAGCAGGCCTTCGCGCAGATGCAGGTGCAGGCCCGTCAACTCGGCCAAGACGGGATCGCCGCGATGGCGATCTCGGCCGTCGACGTGGCACTGTGGGACCTCAAGGCAAAGCTGCTCGGGGTGTGCCTGGCCGACGCGCTGCCGCGCTTCCGGGAATCCGTCCCGATCTACGGCTCGGGTGGGTTCTGTAACTACAGCCGGGACCAGCTTCGCCAGCAGGTCCGGGGTTGGGTCGACCATGGGTTTCACAGCGTGAAGATCAAGGTCGGGCGCGACGCCGTCGCCGATCCACAGCGCGTCGCGCTCGTCCGTTCGGTCGCGGGGGACGACGTGGAGGTGATGGTCGATGCGAATGGCGCCAACAACCCGCAGGGTGCCGCGTTGTGGGCACAGCGCTACCGCGAGTTCGGCGTGACCTACTTCGAGGAGCCGGTGTCTTCCGACGATCTCGTGGGTCTTGCCTACGTGAGGGACCATGCACCCGCCGGGCTTGCCGTCGCGGCCGGCGAGTATGGGTGGAATCTTCCGTACTTCCAGCGCATGCTCGACGCGACCGCCGTGCACATCCTGCAGGCCGACGTCACTCGTTGCGGCGGGATCACCAACATGCTTCGGGTCGACGGCCTATGCAAAGCGCGCTCCATGCCCTCTTCCGCCCACTGCGCGCCCGCGATCTCGGCGCACGCCTGCTGTGCGATGGAGACCAACATCCACATCGAGTACTTCTTTGACCACTACCGGATCGAGGGAATGCTGTTCGACGGCACGTTGCAGCCGAACGGGGGAATGCTCACTCCCGACCGCGACCGACCGGGCCTCGGACTCGAGTTCAAGCACTCAGACGCCGAGCGGTACAAGGTGACCTGACGGCGATCGAGACGATTCCCGGCGTACGCGGCTGCTCAGCTGGACGCCGTCGTCGCCCGCTTGAGCCGAGTGGCCGCGCGGTGCAGGCCACATGACTCAAGCATGTTGACGGCGTCGCTTGAAATCTCGGCGACCGTGTCGCCCTGGTAGACCCATCCGCGGTTTCGGTGGAATACCGTCTCCAGCTTGCGCACATAGGTGGTCGCGCTCGCTTCGAGACCGTCGAGATCGCTGGTGTGGTTGCCGGGAAAGGCGGTGACCTGATACGCGCTCCCGCAGGCGGTCGAAATTCCGCTGGTGGCGCTGTCGAGCTTCTTGGCATAGGCCAGCGGAGCCTGCGGTGGGAGCGCGCCGCAACCAGCGGCCGCAAGCGCCGCGAGCGCGGGACCCAGGACTACGAAATGCATCCTCGAGCGCGTTCTCATCGCAAGAAGATCAGCGAGGCACCGCCCAGTGCCGCAGCCCCGGCCGTCCACCAGGCGATGTAGTCGCCGATATGGCCCGAATGAAGTTGGCGTAGGCCTCCCACGGCGACCACCACCGGTCGCAGGAGCAGGTCCGGCAGTCGTCGCCGCAGCGGTCTGCCGAAGAGTCCCAGCGCGGCGAGCGCCAGCGCACCCAGCGTGGCGCCGGCGGCATATGCGTAGTCGAATCCCTCGAGGTGGCTTGTGGACGCGTGCGCAAAGTGCACGTGCCCGTGCAGCACCCAGTTGATGTACGCCACGTGGTCATGGAAGTGCCCGGCCGCAACCTCGATCCCAGGGACCGCTCCCGGAATCAGCCCGATCACGATCGCACCGAGCAGCAGTACCGCAGGCACCAACAGCATCAGCGGCGGCGTGTAGTCGCGCGGAGCCTCCTCCTCGGCCTCCTGTTCGCGCGCCGCGGCGTCTTGCCGTTCGCCCCCGCGATCTGAGGGGCCCCATCCGAGCAGCCGTCCGCTTACACGCAGCACCGCCCCGCCGGTGAAAATCGAGGAGATCACGAAAATCGCGGGCAGCCAGGGGTAACCGCCATCGAGAGCCGCGCCGTCGAGTAACGACTTGCCGAAGAACAGCGTCACCACGGGGATCGCCGAAAGCAATAGACCGCCGACCGCGAACAGCACCACGGCCCACGGCACCTCCCTGCCCTTGCCGTGGAGATCGAACTCGTCGATCGTTCCGAACCGGTGCAACAGCACCCCGGACAGCATGAAGAGCGCGGCCTTAGTAAAGCCGTGGCCGATGACGTAGACCGCGACCCCGGCCAGGCCTTTCGCGCTGAGTAGTCCAATTCCGCATACGAACATCCCCACGTGACTGATAGTGGAGAACGCGAGCAGGCGCTTGAGGTGGCGCTGCGAGAAGCACATCACGGCGCCCCATAAGGCGGTTAGCGTCCCGAACGCGATCAGGATCGCGCGTAGCTCCTCGATGTGGGGGCCAAGAGGCCCCGCAAAGATCGTCCAATAGATGCGCGCGACCGCATAGATGCCCAGCTCCACCATCACGCCCGAAAAGAGCACCGACACAGGCGCGGGGGCGACGGCGTGAGCGTCGGCGAGCCAGAAATGGACGGGAACCGCGGCCGCTTTGGTCAGAAAGCCGATGAACAGCAGCGACATCGCCAGCAGCACGAGAGGGTCCGCGTGGTGATGGTCGAGCGCGGCTCCGATCTGTGCCATGTTGAGCGCACCGGTGCGCGCGTACAGCAGTGCGATTCCGGTGAAGATCGCGTAGGCGCCCACGCTGTTTGAGATGGCGAAGTTGATCCCGCCCTGGATCGGTCCCTTCTCCTCAATCTTGTAAGCGGTCAATGCGTACGCGACCGCGCCCATCAGCTCGAAGAAGACGGCCAGGTTGAATAGGTCGCCGGTGAGCGAGAAGCCCGCCATCCCGGCCAGAAACAGCAGCATGAGCGCGTGGTAGAGACCGTCGGCC
>DASYAP010000198.1:0-7972 GCA_036501265.1 Solirubrobacteraceae bacterium
GCGCATAAGCGCGGCTCCAGACACGACACGAACGGTCGCCCCGTTGGGCGCGGGACGGCCAGCAACATACTCGCGCACGCCGATTTGCGTGCGAAACTCTCAACCCAGGAGGACGAATGACAGAACCCGTTGCGACCGCTAACGACAACCGCACATTGACTTACCCGGCCGCGTTCCGAACTTACTCGAGAGCGGCTTGCCGACGCCAATCTCCGAGATCATCCCCGGCCCACGATAACCACCCAGATCAGGGGCGTCTTAACCTGAGGTTTTCGGATCTCGACACTTGGCCCCGGGGTCCAGGTCGCCGGTTGCATCGAGCCGATCCGAGGCGCCCGGTGCTAAACGGGCCCGCCGCCGGCGCCTGCAATACCGGACTTGCAGCGAAGCAGCCACCGCGCGCACGTGACCGCTCAAGGCGTGATGTAGCAGCGCACTCTCGGCCACGCCGCGCCGCGGCATTCAGGCGCCGAGGGTAATCACCGCTGACAATCGCTGCCATCGTGGCCGCATCTTCAGACCAACGAGCGCTTTGGCGAGAGGCTGTCGGAAAATTGTCAGCCGATGGGATCACGCCCGAGATATCGCGCAATTCGGCCGATATTGCGCCCCTCGTCCCACAGAACAGCGCCAGAGCGAGCCATCTCTCCCACGCTTTAGGTTCACGAGCGATATTCCGACAGCCTCGCGACGGCGTCGATCGCAAGAGCCGGACCCGTTCGGGGTCGCGGCGAACGACTGCGTAGAAAGCCCAAAGGGCCGTGGAGCCACGGTCGTGACTCGGTTCAAGGGTCGCATCTAGGTGGCGGTTCGGTGTTTACGCGGCAGCCGAACGCGACCGGCCGCGCCACCGCCACACCCCTGCCGCGATGTCGCTTCGAGCACTAGGCGCTTCACACTGGCGTTACGCTCAGGGGCGATGAGCTCGAGCGTAGAGACGGTCAATCCAGCGGTTCCTCCCAGCGGCCCGGGCTGCGCGGATTGCCTGGCTGGTGATGGTCCCGGCTGGTGGCTTCACCTGCGTCGTTGCGCGGCGTGCGGGCACATCGGTTGTTGCGATAACTCCCCGAGCCAGCACGCAACCGCCCATGCAGACGCCAGCGGACATCAGGTCATCCAAAGCTTCGAGCCCGGCGAGGACTGGTTCTACGACTACCGCACGGGCGATTTCCTGAACGGCCCCCCGCTCGCCCCGCCGCACAGTCATCCGTCCGATCAGCCCGTCCCCGGCCCCGCGGGCGCCGTTCCCCCGGACTGGCAGAACCACCTCAACTGACATCCGCCGGCGCAGACCAAGGCCACGTCCGTCTTAGGCCACCAGCGATCGTTGACACGCAACGAAGCGTAGACACGCAACACGTACCTGATCAAATCGCCGGTCATTCGCGGGCGCTACGGTACGGCTGCGCGCGAACGCTTTCATGCTTCGGCAACCGAATCTCGCACGACTGCTCGGATCAGGCCGCGGCCCATTCGACGGCTGGTCCACGTAGGCAGTCCAGGCGAGGCGGCCTGTAGCCAAGCCGCGCATGAGCCCGACGAGTCTGACCGCCCTTGCCGCCCTAGGAGTCCCAGATCCTTGGCGGTGGTGCCGGTACGCCTGAGGCGCGTCCGGTGAGGCCCGGTTGCGGATCTGGTAGCGCTGGGTGAGGATCACCGACCTGCGACCATTCCCAGTCGCCGAGCCGAAGACATGACCGTGACGACCATCAACATCGCCGACCTCCAGGAGCTCATCGCGGGCGGCGCGCAGGTCGTCGAGGTCCTGCCGGGACACGACTACGACAAGCTCCATCTCCCGGGCGCGATCAGTCTTCCGCTGTCGGAGCTGAACGCCGAAACGGCCAAGCGGCTGGATCGGGGACGCGACGTCGTCCTCTACTGCTGGGACGGCGTCTGAGACTTGAGTCCACGCGCCGCGTGCCGGCTCGCCACTCTGGGCTTCACCCGCGTCTACGACTACACCCCGGGCAAGGTCGATTGGCTCGCCCGCGGCCTCCCGGGCGAAGGCCTGCGAGCAAACGACCCGACAGCCGGGAGCCTCGCCCGTCACGACGTCGCGACCTTCCCGCTCGACGCCTCGACGGGAGACGTGCGGCGGGCGATCGCCGACTCGCCCTACGGCTACGCGCTGGTCCTCGGCCCGGGCGCTGTGGTCCTCGGGCGCGTCCGAAAATCAGCGCTCGACGCGCTCTCGGATGGCGATCCGATCGATACGGTCCTAGAGCCCAGGCCGCAGACGATCCGCCCCCACCTGACGGAAGGGAAACTCCAGGAGCGGTTCGAGGCCTACGGCTTCCACACGCTCGTGGTCACCCGACCTGACGGTACCCTGATCGGGGTCGTGCGACGAGACGACATCGCGACCGTCTGATCAATCCGCGCTCGCGAGGATCGCTCGTCCTCGACGATCAAAAGTGGGTCCAGGGTTCGGTGTCAAGGAGAGCCGGCCTGACCCGGGCCGGCTCATCGACCTGATGCGGGAAGGGTCGTCGATTCGATCTTCGTAGAAGGCGCTGAGCCGCACCGCCTGTTGGATCCCGACGAGCGCTTCGCGTGTCCCACCTCGCCGCAGGAAACGACAGCCTCGCGACGTATCGCGCGACTCGAGCGAGTGCCGCGTGGGCATGCGCTGACGACCGCTTTCACTGCTGATCACGGGGTGGGGCCGGGGCGTGATCGGCGGGGACCGAAGCGACTTGGCTGCGTCTGGTCCGGAACAATCTCGGCGGTCGCCTAGTCCGTCCGGACGTGGGCACGGGCGTCGCGATCAAAGCCGTTCCGACTTCCCGGCCCAGTCGCGCGGTCTCACCGACGGGTAGTCCCACGAGCTCGGAGCTCATCCAGGGGCTCGGCACCTGACCGCGCTTGTCCGTCAGCGGCGCCGGGCATATCGTTTCGTGGCGCTTGCGACTACGAGGAGAGGAGACAGCGGTGGCAAACACGGGCACGATTCGGGGTACGCACCATCTGACGTTCTGCGTTGGTGGCGCACAGGAGGATTACGACTTTCACGTCCGCCTTTTGGGGCTCAAAAGCGTCAAGAAAACGGTGCTGTTCGACGGTGAGGTTCCGATCTACCACCTCTACTACGGCAACGAGTTGGGCGACGCCTCCACGCTGCTGACCGCCTTCCCCTACCGGCGGGCGGGTTGGGTGGGCGGGCGGGGAACCAACCAGGCCAAGCAGCTCAACCTGTCCATCCCGCCAGAGGCGGTCTCGTACTGGGCCGATCGTCTCGACGCGGGCGATCTCGAGGTGCAGAGGATCGAGTTGTTCGGCACCGAGCGGCTCATTTTCGCGCACCCGTGCGGGATTCCGTATGCGCTTGTGGCCGACGCCGGACCCGACGATCGCGCGCCCTACGAGGGCGGAGGCGTGCCGGCGGAGTACGCCGTCCGCGGCGCGTATGGAACGACCACCTCGGTGCGCGAGGTAGGGGAGATGGACTTCTTCATCAGCACCGGGATGCGGGGCGAGCTGCTGGCCTCGGAGGGTCCCAACCACCAGTACCGGATCGGTACCGAGCATGGCTACGGGCGAATGCTCGAGCTGGTGGAGGAGCCTCACCTCCCCCAGGGCACTTGGCACTTCGGCGAGGGCACGATCCACCATCAGGCTTTTGACGTCGTCTCCGAGGAGAACCAGCAGACCGTCAAGAACTGGATCGTGGGGCTCGGGTTCACCGACGTGTCAGACCGCAAGGACCGCGGCTATTTCTTCTCCTGCTACTGCCGCAGTCCCGCTGGTCTGCTGGTCGAACTCGCCTACTCACATGAGCAGGGCTTTCTCATCGACGAGGACGCCGAGGAGCTGGGTACGCATATGTGCATCCCGCCCCATTGGGAGGATCGTCGGGGGGAAATCGCGCAGCTCGAGCAGATCGACACGGTCGAGACGGTCGTCGCGTAGGCGTCGTCGACCGGCGCCCAAGGGCACACACTCACACCGCGGTTACTAGCGCGCGCAGTCCGGCCACTGCGCGATCGTTGATGTGGTGCACGCGGTCTTCATGGACCTCGAAGGCGATTGCGGCCCCTGAGCGCTCGAACGCCCGCGCGGTGGCCTGCGCGTCGCCGAGCGCCACCCACTGGTCGTGGCGGCTCGCGGCGAAGAACATCCGCAGGCCGTCGGCGCGGCCCGGCGCGATTCGCTGGTCGGGCGGACCGAGGAGCGAGCCGGTCAACACCGCCGCGCCGGCCAACCGCCGGGGCCGGCGAGCCAGGAGCTCGGCGATCACGCACGCCCCCTGAGAGAAGCCACCGACCACGATGCGGTCGTCGGCGATGTCGGCCGCGCGCGCGGTATCGAGGGCCGCCTCGCACGCCTCGATCGCCCAGCTCAGATGGGGCTCGTTCGCGGCTGGCGGGTCGAAGTACCGTCCGGGGTACCAGCTGCGGTTCGTGGCCACCGGCAGCAGGTAGGCGACGTCGTTGAGGTGCAGGCGCCCCACCACGTCGATCATCACGCCTTCGTCCTGATCACGTCCGTGGACCAGCACGCAGGCCACGCGAGCACGGTCCAGGGGCTGTCCTGCCCTCACCGGCGCCTGGGTGAGGTGGGGGTTGGCACCGCCGGTCATCGCCCCTCGGAGGCCAGCCAGGCCGCCAACTCGCCTCCTGGAACCGTCCACGAGCGGCCCGCGCTGCCCAGCTCGGCGATCAGCGCGAGCACTCGCCGCGCCCCCTCCCGCCAGCCCGGGTCGAGCATCAGGAAGGGATGGAGGATCAGGGTCTGCACTCCTGCCCCGCGCTCCATCGCGAACAGCAGCCGCTCCGTAAGCTCGCGCGGGCCGAGCGGCTCGCGGCGGTCGCCCCGTCGCGCCCGCAGCTCGCCGAACCGGTCCATCAGGTGGTAGGCGTCGACTAGCTCCCAACCGAAGGGAATCAGCCCCAGCCCGTCACCCCTGCTCACCTCTTCCCCCAATGGCGACCACCAGCGGTACCCGAACTCTCGCAGCAAACCTGCGGTGCGCTCCGTCGCCTCGCCGCCCGGGGGACGAAAGGCCTGCGGCTCGAGGCCGAGAGAGCGGAAGGCTTCGCCCGCACGCACCAGTAGCTCCCGTTCGCGACGGGCCGAGAGCTTCGCCCAACGCTCGTGGCTGAAGCCGTGCACGCCGAGCTCGTGGCCGCGGGCGGCAATCTCGCGCACTTCCTCGGGGTAGAGCTCGCAGTTGAGCGCCTCGACGAAGAAGGTCGCGACCAACCCGAGTGCCTCGAGCTCGCCGAGCAGGCTCGGCAGGGCAACGGTAACTGAGGGGTGGCGTCCGAGTTCAGCCTTGGCGGCCCAGCCGCCCCGCTCGAGCTCGCTGGCCTCGCCTAGGTTGTCGACGCTGACCACGATCGCGCGAGGGCTGCGCCGCGGCCCGAAACCCCTCTGCACGTTCGACGGCTCCACGTTTCGGCTTCGCGGGGCCGCCTGCTACAGCCTCACGCCCCGGCGGTGCCCGTGCGACCGGCAAACAGCGGCGCCAGGTCGACGTAGATCCGGTAGTCGTTTATCCGACCCCCACGCTCGCGGTAGATCGTCACCACCGGGACCGTCACCTGGCTGCTGTCGGACCGCGTATACGTCACCCTTGCCTCGACGATCGTGTCCTCGTCGACCCTCCACCGCCCGACCACCTCGTGCCTGACGCCTCTGAGCTCCTTGCAGAAGGTCGCCCATGCGTCGCGCACCGCGTCCTTACCGCGGATCGGTTCCGCATTCCCAAAGCGCATGGTCACGTCCTCGGCGAGGTGGGCTGCAAAGCGCTCGGGCTCCATCGAATCGATGTCGGCGAACAGCTGCTCTCGTGCCGGCATGGCTCCCTCTCCTTGTCGTGGCGGCAGGGGATCGGCGGTTTTCATATCACGCCCATCGTGGCTGCGCTACCCCCGGCTGTCGAGAGCGCTCAGATTTGGCCGGCCAGCGCCCGAAGCACAAGACCGCGTTTCGCCCAGATCCGAGCATCTGCTGCCGGGGATCGGCGCGACTGCTTTTCTTCTCGCGCTGGCGCGAGGGGAACGATCCTTGTGGCGACCATTCGGTGGCGGTGATTCGGGGCTGCCTGGCCTGAGAGCGCACGATCGCATTCATCCGTTAATGGCGCGGATGTCTCGCTAGCTTCATGTGCTGCTGAAGCGGATGCTCGCCCCGGCGGCGGGCGGGCATCCAGGCCTTTCTGAACGTGGCGCTTTCGGACGCCCGTTAGGCCTCCCGGACGAGCTCCTAGGTGAGGAAAACGAGGCCCTCACCGAGGGTCTTGGCTTGGACGAGGCGCATCGGTTTCTTGCTGCCGGTCTGGGCGAAGACGCGCTCGCCGGCCCCGAGCACGACCGGGAAAACGACCCAGGCGCAGCTCGTCGACGAGGTCGTTCTCGATCAGCGTGCGCCCGAGCTGGTGGCTGCCGGGGATGACGATTTCTCCGTCGAGCTCTTGCTTGAGCTTCGAGACCTCGGTCACAGCGTCACCCTTCAGGACGGTCGTGTTTTTCCAGTCGGGATCCTCGAGGCTTGAGGACACGACGTACTTGGGCATGGTGTTCAACCGGTCTGCAAGCTCGCCACCCCGGGGTCGCCACCGCGCTCCGAAGAACTCGTAGCTTCTCCGACCGAGCAGCCATGCCTCGGCGCGTAGGGCCTCGTCGAGGGCGACCTTGTTCCACGCCTCGAGGTCCTTGCCGCCAAATTCGACGCACCGGCGCCACCAGTACCGGCGCCCTCCTAGGGTGGAACCCGGCGCATCGCGCTGACGATCGCTTCGGTCCACTCGGCGTCTGACCTCGCGCCAGTGCAATGGCGGCGGGCGAAGGCCAAACGCCTGAGGTAAGCGCTCAGCGCTTTACGCCATGCGCAGTGAACGCTCGGGGGACGCCGTCGCCACGGAGGGCCGTGAAGCCCGCAAGCTGCCGGGTCAGCATGGGTCACGGATCCTTGGCTGTGCGACGATGAGGACGGAGGCCCCGACCGGTGGCAGGCCGATAGCCGGTGTGCACCGGCTCGGCGAATTGCCAGTTGGTGGACATGCAGCCGCAATCTCCCAGCCACATCCGCTGATGCCAAGGCAGATGAGAGGTCACTTATTCGAGCGGGCTTGGTCGGACGGGGTGACCGTGAGCTACGGGGCCAAGGTGCGGGCCTACGGGCGCTACGAGTGGGTCACGTTCGGTACCAACAAGCAGGGGTGGAACCGCACGCGCGCCGAACTGGAGACCGAGCGGATTCTTCAGCAGATCGAGCGCGGGACATGGGTCCCACCGCGGTTGGAGCCGTCCGAGGATCGCCTTGAGGAAGCGATGGCGGCCCAGGGCGCGGTCGAAGAAAGCTTCAGGGTCTTTCGCCAATCGCTGGTGGCGCTCCAAGCAGCTCGACCTCGACGACGAGCTCGACCTGACTCGATCCGACGATCTCTAAGACCGGCGAGACGATTAAGCCCCTCAATAGACGCTTGGCGACAAAAGCGGCTCAGAGGCTTACACCAACGGGCGAACAATGACGAAGAAGTGGCCGATTTACAGCCACTTCTTAATGGGCACGGCTGGGCTTGAACCAGCGACCTCTCGCGTGTGAATTAGGCGCGTGTGCCGCACTCTGCCGCGCTGTGCCGCGGGACCTGCGTAATACCAGCGATTTCGCCTAATGCCCAGTTGGCGCCACCGCAGTCTGCCGCAGGCCGCCGCTGCCCTAAAGCTGCCATGTCAGCTCGCCCCTCGGGTCGCTCCGAGGTCGGCTTCGCCATAGAGCCGAGCGAGGCGGTCGCGGCGGGCGGCTGAGCGCCTGGCGGCGTCGAACGCGTGCGTGTAGATGCGCAGCGTGGTCGCGGGATTGGAGTGCCCCAGGCGGGCGCTGACCTCCTGCACGTCCCAGCCCGCGGCAATGAGCGCCGAGCCGTGCGTGTGCCGCAGCGCGTGCACCGTGAGGGCGGGCTCGATGACGTTCCCGGCCTCGTCCTTGACCTCCTCCAGCCCGGGGCGCTTGGCGGCGGCAGCGA
>DASYAP010000199.1:0-8763 GCA_036501265.1 Solirubrobacteraceae bacterium
GTCTGCAGGCCCGTAGACAGCACGATCGCGTTCGAGCGGACGTGCTTGCAGACCTTCCATGCAAACAGCGCCTCGCTCCACTCGGCCTCGCTGGGCTGGCGGGCGGAGACGACCTTCATCTCCTCCCGGGGCTCCAGGCCGGAGTCGCGATCCTGCACCAGCATGCCGCCGGCCACCTGGCGCATGTCCGCCTCAATCTGGGTGGTGGCCCGACGCTCCCTGTCGTCCAGGATGCGCATGTTTGGCTTGGTCTGCAGGACATCAAGCGCGTCGGCGTCGTAGCCGGGCGCGAACAGCACCTCGATGAACTGGCCAACTAGCGCTTCTGCCAGCGGCCGGTCAACCCGCCTGTTGAGGCACACCACCCCGCCGTAGGCTGACATCGGGTCGGCGGCGAAGGCCAGCTTGTACGCCTCGACCGGGTCTGCGCCGAGTGCCACTCCGCATGGGTTGTTGTGCTTGACGATCACGCAGGCGGGGACCTGAAACTCGCGCACCAGCTCGCGCGCCGCGTGCAGATCGAGCACGTTGTTGAAGGAGAGCTGCTTGCCGCCGACCTGAGAGACCATCGACAGCACGTGTGTGCGCGCGCCGACCTGGGCGTAGTAGGCACCTCGCTGATGAGGGTTCTCGCCATAGGGCAGCTCGACCACCCTCTCGTAGGCGCGAACCAGCAGCGGCGGGAAGTCCTCTCGCTTCTCCTGAAACCAGCGAGCGATTGCCGCGTCGTAGCGAGCCGTGACCGCGAAGGCCTCGGCGGTCAGATTTTCCCGCGTTGCGACCGATAGGCGGCGATCGGACTCCCCGAGCTCCGCGAGGATCGCGTCATAGCTCTCGGGTGACGTGACGGGGGCGACGTACCGCCAATTCTTGGCCGCCGCCCGGATCATCGTGGGGCCTCCAATGTCGATGTTCTCGATCACCTCGCGTTCGGAGGCGACCCGCCGCGCCGCAGTGCGCTCGAACGGATACAGGTTGACGCAGACCAGGTCGATGAACTCGACGTCGTACTCCTCGGCGGTGCGCATGTGTTCCGCGTCGTCGCGCAGCGCGAGCATGCCCGCGTACAGCCGCGGGTGCAGCGTCTTAACCCGGCCATCCATGATCTCGGGGAACCCCGTCAGATCCGAGATCGAGCGGACGGGTAAACCCGCCTCGGCCAGCGCCGCGGCGGTGCCGCCCGTGGAGATGATCTCGACCCCCAGCTCATTCAATCCGCGCGCGAACTCGACGATGCCCGTCTTGTCGGACACCGACAGCAGCGCCCTGCTGACGCGCACCTCGGGCCCCCGTGCAACCCGCACCTCCCCGCCGGCGATCTCGGTGTGGGTCAACCGCTCGGTGCCGGATTCCATCGGTTCCGACTCTACCGCTCGATCACGACGCGACGCGGGTTGGTCTCGTCGATTCGAACGGCCCCAGAAGCAATCAATCTCACCGCCTCTGGCAGCAACTCGTGCTCGATCGGCTGCAGCCGCTCGATCACCTCCTCCACGCGCTGGGCGTTGAGCTCGACCGCCCGCTGCAGGATCACCGGGCCGGTGTCGATTCCTTCATCGACGAAGTGGACGGTCACGCCGAAGACCTTGACGCCGTACTCGAGCGCGTGCTCGACCGCCCGCAGACCGGGAAATGCAGGAAGCAGCGCGGGATGCACGTTGATCACGCGTCCAGCGAAGCGGCGAAGGAACTCGGGGCTCAAGAGCTGCATGTAGCCGGCGAGCACGATGAGCTCCGCCCCGCGCTCGGTCAGCCAGGCCGCCATCGCGCGATCCCGCGATGCTCGATCTCCGTACTGCTCACGTTCAAAGACCGAGCTCACCACGCCCGCCGAGCGCGCTCGCTCCAGCGCGCGCGCCTCCGGCCGGTCCGATGCAACGGCGACAACCGCGATGCCGTCACGCCCGTGGACGTGATCGAGCAGCGCCTGCAGGTTTGTGCCCTCGCCGGAGGCCAGGACTGCAACCCGCACGGCGCCGTCAGGCTCGCGCCATCGAGTGCGGGCCCGTCACGCCCTGATCAGCGGCAGCTGCGACTCGAGCGCGTGCTTGCCGTTTGCGGTCTCTGTCCCCGGCAGCGGGTAGACGCCCGTGAAGCAAGCGTCGCAATGAATCGAGCGAGTCCGCTCGACATCACGCGAGCCGCCGATCGCCTCATAGACGCCGTCCATCGAGAGGTAGTGCAGAGAGTCGCAGCCGAGCTCCTGCGCCACTTCCTCGACCGTGCGGCCGTGAGCGATCATTTCCTCGCGCGTGGACATGTCGATGCCGTAGTGGCAGGGGTGTTTGATCGGCGGAGCCGAAATCCGCAGATGAATCTCCTTGGCACCCGCCTCGCGCAGCATGGCCACGATCTGCCGCGTAGTGTTCCCGCGCACGATCGAGTCGTCGACGACCACGAGCCGCTTATCGCCAACCACGTCGGGCAACGGGTTGAACTTGAGCCTCAGCCCGTGCCGGCGCAGCTCCTGCCCGGGCTGGATGAAGGTTCGCGCCACGTAACGATTCTTGATGAAGCCGTCGTCCTGGGGCAGGCCGGCAGCGCGCGCGAGGCCGCGGGCGGCGGCGTTGCCCGAGTCGGGGACAGGAATCACAACGTCCGCGTCTACGGGCGCCTCGCGCCAAAGGATCTCTCCCATCCGCGCCCGGGTGACCTGCAGGACGTTTCCGCCCATCCGCGAATCCGGGCGGGCGAAATAGATGTGCTCGAATACGCACAGTGCGCTGCGCTCTGGCTCGCCGACGATGCGCGTGCGCAGACCGCCCTCAGTGAGGATGATCACCTCGCCCGGCTGCACGTCGCGTAGATAGCGGGCGCCGATCAGATCAAACGCGCACGATTCGCTCGCGATGCAGTAGGCGGGTGGGCGGGCCTCTCCGCCATCCGCCCTCGAGTCGATGACTCCTAGCGCCAGCGGCCTTAGCCCAAACGGATCGCGGAAGGCGATCACCGCCTCATCGGTGAGCGCAACGGTGGAAAACGCGCCCTTCAGTCGTGAGACGACATCGGCCACCGCGTCCTCGACGCGGTCGGCCGGGTGCAGCGCCAGCAGGGCGGCAATGATCTCGGAGTCCGACGTCGAGGCGAACTCGACCCCCTGTTCGCGCAGCTCGGCGTATAGCTCGACCGCATTGATCAGGTTGCCGTTGTGGGCGAGGGCGAGCGTTCGCCGGTCGTCGCGGACAACGGGCTGGGCGTTCTGCCACTGCGAAGATCCGGTTGTGGAGTAACGAACATGGCCGATCGCCATCTCGCCCTCGAGCGAGCGCAGCGTGTGCTCATCGAAGACCTGCGCAACGAGACCCTGGTCCCGGATGGCAAGGATGTTCCCGCCCCGCGGCGCCGCCGCGATGCCCGCCGACTCCTGTCCCCGATGCTGGAGCGCGAACAGCGCGAAATACGCGAGGCGAGCGACGTCGTGATCGGGACCGTAGATCCCGAAGACGCCGCACTCGTCGCGTGGCCCGTCGCGGTGGTCGGTGTGAGGAGACATCCGGCTGCGAGCGGCTTCAGTCATGACCAAGTTTAGAAGAACTTGTCCAGTCCCTCGCCCCATGCCCGCAGGAGCTCGTCCACCGGAAGGCTTAGCCGGCTCACGATCTGGAGCGCGTCCCCGCATACCTCGCCGATCATCGTGCACGCGCCGGACGGTTCGGAATCCGCCCAGCGCTCAAGCGCATCTGCTGGGCCCGACACGATAAATCCCCTACCCGGAGCCTCTCCGAAGGAATCGAGCGCGTCGTGGAGCTCGACCCGGGCGCCGATCCTCCCGGCCATGCAGCACTCCGCCAGAGCCACCGCCACGCCTCCCTCGGCGACGTCATGGGCGCTACGCAGCGTCTGCGAGCGGACCCCCTCGCGGATCTTGGCGTGCAGATGACGGAGAAGGCCGCCATCGGCGTCGGGGAGGGGCCCGATCGGCGGCTGGCCCCAGAGCTTCTCAAGCTCCGAAGCCGCGAGCGAGGGCTCAAATGGGCCCACGAGGGCGATGGCGTCCCCCTCGCGCGCGAATCCCAGACGGCCCGCCCGGGCGACATCCGGGAGCTTGCCCACGATCCCGATCACCGGCGTGGGGAAGATCGGCCCGGCCGGTGCCTCGTTGTAGAGGGAGACGTTGCCGCCCACGACGGGAACGTCGAGCGCCTCACACGCCGACGCAACCCCCTCCACCGCCTCGGTCAGCTGCCACGCGACCGTCGGCTTCTCCGGGTTGCCGAAGTTCAGACAGTTGGTGACACCGAGCGGCTCGGCCCCAACACAGGCCAGGTTCGCGGCGCACTCGAAGACGGCCTCGGCGGCACCACGCCGTGGGTCGGCGTAGACACGACGTCCGTTGCCGTCGATCGAGACGGCGATCCCGGAGCCGTCGGGCAGGGCAAGCACCGCGGCGTCAGTCTGCCCGGGACGCCGCACAGTCCTGGATTGCACGATCCAGTCGTACTGCTCAAAGAGGGGTCGGCGGGAGCAGATGTTGGGGGACCGCAGCAACGCAAGGAGAGTGGGGGCGTCGGACCCCCTGCCGCCCGCTTGCGCCACGGGCGCTTCCCCACCAGCCGCCTCCCTTGCTGGTGGCGCGGGCTTCAGGTCGTACAGCGGGCAGTCGTCGACAAGCACATGCACCGGAAGGTCCGCCACCGGCTCCCCGTGGTCGAGGACGCGCACGTGGCCGGAGTCGGTGACCTCGCCGATGGCGGTCGCGAGTGTCTCCCAGCGCTGGCAGACGGCGAGCACCTCGTCGAAGCGGGGCGGCTCGACCACGCAAAGCATGCGCTCCTGCGACTCGGAGACCATGATCTCGAACGGCTCCATGGCGCTCTCGCGCAGCGGGACGTGTGAGACGTCGAGCTCGACCCCTACGCCGCCCTTGCTGACCATTTCCGAGATGGACGAGGTCAACCCTGCGGCGCCCAGGTCCTGTAGCGCGACCAGCAGGCCGCGGTCGAGCAGCTCCAGGCAACACTCGAGCAGTTTCTTCTCCGCGAAGGGGTCGCCGATTTGCACCGACGGCCGTTTGGCTTCGTCGCCCTCGCCGAGCTCGGCGCTCGCAAGCACCGAAGCGCCACCGATCCCGTCGCGGCCAGTCAGCGCGCCCAGCAAGACGACCAGGTTGCCTGGGCCGGCGGCGGCCGAGCGGATCAGCCGCTCCCGCGGCGCGATTCCGAGGCACATCGCGTTCACCAGGCAGTTCTGCTCGTAGCTTGGCTCGAAGTAAACCTCGCCGCCGATTGTGGGTACGCCGATCGAGTTGCCGTAGTGGCCGATCCCGGCAACCGCCCGGCCGAGCAGGTAACGCGAGCGCTCGGACCGCTCTGGCTCGCCGAACCGCAGCGAGTCCAGCACCGCAATCGGCCGCGCGCCCACGGCGAAGATGTCGCGCAGAATCCCCCCCACGCCGGTCGCGGCCCCCTGGAAGGGCTCGACCGCGCTGGGATGGTTGTGGGACTCGACCTTGAAGGCGAGCGCGAGGCCACCTCCCACATCGACCGCGCCGGCGTTCTCTCCGGGCCCCATCAGCAGATGTGGACCGCTGGTCGGCAAGCGCCTGAGTAGCTTGCGCGAGTGCTTGTACGCGCAGTGCTCTGACCACATCAGCGACAGCATCGCCAGCTCGACCGTGTTCGGCTCGCGACCGAGTCGCTCGAGAATGAGCTCGTACTCGTGATCGGTCAGCCCGAGCTGCCGATGACGCGGAGTCTCAGACAGCGACGCGACCGTCGACATGTGCACGCAGCGACTCGAAGATTCGCAGACCACCAGCCGAGCCGGTCAGCGGGTCGACCGCGTGCTCGGGATGCGGCATCAGACCGAAGACGTTACGCGGCTCGTTGCAGACGCCCGCAATATCTTCGAGCGAGCCGTTCGGATTGTGGCCCTCCGCATAGCGAAGAACGACCTGACCGCCAGCGCTCAGTTCCAGAAGTTCCTCGGGCGGAGCGTAGTAGCGGCCGGTGGTGTGCTTGACCGGAATGGACAGCGTCTCGGCGAGGTCACACGCGCCGGTAAACGGAGTCTGGTCGTTGACGACGTCAAGATCGACCTGGCGGCAGACGAACCTAAGCGAGACGTTTGGCAGCAGCGCGCCGGGCAGGAGCCCGGCCTCACACAACACTTGGAACCCATTGCAGATGCCCATGACCAGCCCACCTTCATGGGCAAACTCGATTACCTCGGCCATCACGGGCGCGAAGCGCGCGATCGCGCCGGCTCGCAGGTAATCGCCGTAGGAGAATCCCCCCGGGATCACGACCACGTCTGCGCCGCGCAGGTCGCGCTCGGCGTGCCACAGAATGACCGCGTCGCCAACGCGCTTGGCGGCTGCAAGTGCGTCGACGTCGTCGCAGGACCCCGGGAAGCGAACGACGCCGAACCTCACGGGCGATCGGCTTCCCTTTCCGGGGCCCGGTGGTCGTCCTCGATCTCCCAGTCCTCGATCAGCGGGTTGGCGAGAAGCCGCTCACACATTTCGGGCAACCGCTCGGAGTCATCTAGCTCGAGCTCGATCAGCCGGCCGACGTGTACGTCGCGTACGCCCGCGAAGCCGAGCGCCTCGAGTGCCCGATGCACCGTCTGTCCCTGCGGATCGAGGATCCCCTCCTTGGGTCGCACGAGCACGCGCGCGCGCATCAGTCCCGCGTGAGGTTGAGCCATTCCTCGAACGGCTCGCTCGTAATCCGCTCGTAGGCCTCCAGGTACTTCTCCCGCGTGCGCGCGACTCTCTCCTCGGGAATCTCGGGCGCCGGCGGATTGCGATCCCACCCCGTAGAGGACGCCCAGTCGCGCACAAACTGCTTGTCGAAGCTTGGCTGCGATCGTCCTGGCTCATATCCATCGACCGGCCAGAAACGCGATGAGTCGGGAGTGCAGATCTCGTCGCCCAATACCAGCTGGCCGTCGCCGTCCAGGCCGAATTCGAATTTGGTGTCCGCCAGGATGATTCCACGTTCGCGGGCGTGATCGGCCGCGGCGGCGTAGGTCTCAAGCGAGGCTTTTTGCAGACGCTCGGCCAGGGCGCGGTCGCCGATCAGCTCCACTGCGCCCTCGAAGTCGATGTTCTCGTCGTGGCCGACGGTGGCCTTGGTCGACGGTGTGAAGATCGGCTCCGGCAGCTTGTCGGACTCGCGCAGTCCGGCCGGGAGCTCGATGCCACAGACGGCGCCGGTTCGCTGGTAGTCCTTCCAGCCCGAGCCGGTGATGTAGCCGCGCACCACGCACTCGACGGGCAGCATCTTGAGCTTGCGCACGACCATCCCGCGCCCGCGGACCTCCTGCGGAACGCCTTCGGCCACGGAGAGCATGTGGTTGGGGACAATCCCCCCCGTGTGCTCGAACCAGAACGCGGACAGTCCGGTCAGCACCTCGCCCTTGCCCGGTATGGGGTTGGGATGGATGACGTCGTATGTGGAGATGCGGTCCGAGGCGACGATCAGCAGCGTCTCGCCGGCGTCGTAGATTTCGCGGACCTTGCCCGAGGCAAGCAGTGTGAGATCGGCTAGAGCAGTCATGGCATAGAGAGTCGGGGAGGGCGGCACCGACCGCGGCGACGTCAGTCGACGGCGGTCACGCTTCGATCCTAGCGGGCGTCTCCGACAACTTCCGCCAGAACCACAGCGTTGTTGCGCTCGGCGTCCCGGGCGCCAAAAAGCAGCGTCACCGTCTCCTTTGCGGCCACGGGTACGAAGGGCCTCTATCTCCCCCTCCGCCACACGCGGTCGACGAGCACGCGGTAACCATCGTCGACCGAGGCTGGTTCGTAGACGCGCTTGATACGGACGGCCACTACCGGGCCGGAACGCCGTCCGACAAGCCTGCGCCCACTGGCTCGAGGCCCGAAGGCGCGATCGCTTCAAGGCGGCCGACGATCTCCTCCGCGTAGCGCACGAAAGGCTCGTAGTCGAAGATCTGATCGAGATCGAGGCCGGCCGCAGCTTTCTCGGCGCTGACCAGGTCCCGCATGTGAATGCGCTCCGCCAGCGCCTGCTGGGCCAGCCTTTGCACGATTCGGTAGGCGTCGTCCCGACTCAGTCCGGTCTCGACGAGGCCGAGCAGTACCCGCTGGGAAAAAAGCGCGCCATACGTCAGGTTGAGATTGGCCCGCATCCGGTCGGCGTCGACCACCATGCCTTGCACCAACGCGATCGCGCGACGCTGTAGATGGTCCAGGAGAGTGGTCGAGTCGGGGATGATGATCCGCTCGACCGAGGAATGAGAGATGTCGCGCTCGTGCCATAGAGCCACGTTCTCGAGCGCGGCCTGAGAGTTGGCGCGAAGCACTCGAGCGAGGCCCGAGACCTGCTCGGACTTGATCGGGTTGCGCTTGTGCGGCATTGCGCTCGACCCCTTCTGCCCTCTCCGGAAGGGCTCCTGAACCTCTGCGACCTCAGTACGCGCGAGGTGTCGTATCTCCGTCGCGAGCCGCTCGAGGCCGGCGCCGGCGAGCGCGATCGTCTCGAGCAACTCGGCGTGCCGGTCACGGGCTACGACCTGGGTCGAGACCGGCTCTGCCGCCAGCCCCAGCCGGTCCAGCACGCGCCGCTCAAAGTCCGGAGAGGCCGACGCGTAAGTGCCGACGGCTCCAGAGATCGCACCCACGGCAACCTGGGCGAACGCGCGCTCGAGACGCTGCGCGTTGCGCGCCGCCTCGAAGGCAAACGAGGCCAGCTTGATGCCAAACGTGGTCGGCTCGGCGTGCACCCCATGCGTGCGGCCCGCGGTGAGCGTGAGGACGTGTTCGCGTGCCCTTGCCGCGAGCACCTCCACGAGCCT
>DASYAP010000200.1:0-11602 GCA_036501265.1 Solirubrobacteraceae bacterium
AACCGCCGCGACGTGCTCACCGCGCAGATCCCCTCGTTCGGCACGATGAGCGCCCGAGCGGCAGCCCGCGTTTACGCCGCGCTCCTCGGACACGAAGCCGGGACGCATCTCCTCTCGGCCGCGCAGCTCGCGGCCGCCTACACCGGGAGAGATCAAGTGATGGAGATGGAGATCAGTTGGTCGCTCGGCTACAGCCCCGGCCGGCCCGGTGGCGCGCGCTCGCGATCAGGCTCGACCTTCGGGATGGTCGGCATGAACGGATCGGGGGCCTACGCCGACATCGACACCGGGGTCGCGATCGCGCTGATGCGCAACCGATTCTCCCCTGACTTCACCGCGATCGCCAGCCTGGACGACGTCGTCGCCAAGGCCTACCCGCCACCCGCCAACCCCGAGGACAGGAGTCCGTGATGACGACACCCCGCACAAAGCTCGACACCCGCTTCAGCGAGCCAGCAGCACAGCCCACCAGTTGGGAGGACACGCTCGAGGCGATCAAGCAGGCCGAGATCTTCTGGATCTCGACCGTCCGCGCAGACGGCCGGCCGCACGTCACTCCACTCGTCGCCGTCTGGCTCGAGGACGCGTTGCACTTCTCCACCGGCCCGGACGAGCAGAAGGCGCCCAACCTCGCCAGCAACCCGCGCGTCGCGCTGACCACCGGCGCCAACGACTGGCAGGGCGGCCTCGACGTGGTTGTCGAGGGCGAGGCGGCCCGCGTCATCGACCCACAGCAGCTCGACCGGCTCGCCGTCGCCTGGGCACAAAAGTGGGACGGGCGATGGCAATACGAGGTCAGTCAGGATGGCTTTCGACACGACGTCGGGACCGCCATCGTGTTCGCTGTCCGCCCAGCGAAAGTCCTTGCCTTCACGAAGGGCGGCTTCAGCCACACCCGACATCGCTTCTGAGGCGCCAACGCCACGCACGACGCAGACCAGATAGAAGGGGACCGGATGGAACGAAGCCGGACCAATCCCGCGCCTCGAGACCCGCGCCAGCAGCTAAGCAGGAGCCAACCAGACGTGACGAGCAGTCCCGCTACTCGCCTCTATGAACGAGTGCTCGCGGGCGGAGTCGACTCGGCCGCTGATCTGGTCTCCGTCTCGAACAACCTGCAGATGAACCTAGGGCCGGCCGAGGAGCGTCCGCGTGGCGCGTCGATGTGGAACTGCGTGCGCCCAGCCGCGCGTCTCGCTCGCGAAGGCAACAACACCGCCATGGCCGTCCGCGTTTCAGGCACTAATCGCCAAGAGTGCCTGAATCGGGAGGGCATCCGCGAATATCCCCGGCTATCAGCGGTAGACTCTGCGATTTGCGGGACATAAAAGAGTCCTGCAAATCCGCAACTTTTCGGAGGGAGTGCGGCGGGAGAGCGGCCGAATCGGACCCAGGAGGTCGCCGGTTCGAGTGCGGCTAGCTCGATCTCAAAAGGCGCTGCAGTTCAGCACCTTTTCGTCTCATTCAGGCGACCATAAGGCGGAGGTTTAGGCAAGAAGCTCATTTTTGACCCCGTCTCCTGCCTAAACCCCTGGCAACCGAAGCCGAAACGGGCTGTGAAGATTGTTTCTACGTCGTCCCGTCGGCGACTTCGGCGGCTGCAAAGCGCCGAGATCCGGAAGGCTGAGCTGCGAGTCTGGCGACAGCTCTGAGGGCACCGCGCCGGACATCAGTTCGTCGAAGGCGCGCCCCCACTTCACCCGATCGCGTGACCGTGAAACGCGCGCGTAGATCTCGAGTGTGAGACGTGCGCTCTCGTGGCTCACCTGCTCTTGCACATACGTAATCGGCGCTCCGGCCTCCGCCATGAACGTGATGTACGTGCGACGGAAGGCATGCGCAGACAGCTTGGCCGGAAGCGGCGGCAACCCGCGCTCGGCGCGGATTTCCGCGGCCGCGCGCTCCACCAGACCGATGACGCGCCGGTTCAGGTTGTCCTTGTCGCGGCGTCCGCCGGTGGAGGTGGGGAACGCCGGCGCCTCGGCTGAGACCTCCTCACGGGACGCCTTGTAGGCCAACGGCTCATCGCGCAGCCACGGAGTCATGTCCACCTCTCTCACGCCCCTGGAGGTCTTCGACTGGCGGACCCGGATCTTGCCGTGGCGGAAATCGAGGTCACGCCAGCGGACACCGCACAGCTCGGTGTTCCGCGTACCGCT
This sequence comes from Solirubrobacteraceae bacterium, assembly GCA_036501265.1. GTDB lineage: Bacteria > Actinomycetota > Thermoleophilia > Solirubrobacterales > Solirubrobacteraceae > Palsa-465. The sequence goes on from DASYAP010000200.1 coordinate 2,160, forward strand.
GGCCGCGAGCGTCGTAATGATTGCTCTACGAGCCGACGGGACGCGAGCCCGCCGACGCTCTTACAGCCAGCAGACGCCGCCCTCGCTCATTCCAAGTTCGGCGGCGATCTGCTTTATCGTCCGATTCTTCTCGTTCCGCAGGGGGCGAACCTCGTTCGCCTTGTGCAGTGTCTCCGGCTGCACGGGGCTATCGATCACCTCGGCCGCCTCGAGCAGCGACAGGATCTCGTCGGGCTCGAGCCAGTCGCGGACGTCCTTCTTGGGCACCTTGATCCTGAGCTTCTTGTCGCGGGCGGGATGGGCCACGAGCGCGACGTCCCGGCGGCGCACCCCGCCGTCGAGGATCAGCGCCAGCAGCTCAATCGAGTGGTTGATCGTCCGCTCGCTGAGCCTCAGCGGCTGCCGATTCTCGTCCCGTAGCGGATTCCCCATCGCCCGCGCCGCCCGGATGCGCTGCATCAACACGAGGCGCTGCTTCTTGTAGGCGTCGATCGAGGACCACGAGATTTGCGTCAGCCGCTGCTTCTCGCAGTACGGGGCCAGGTGCTGCTCCAGCAGGTTCTCGTAGAACTCGCAGGTCTTCGGCGTGATCTCGACCGCGTGCTCGGCCAGGAACGCTCGCGCGAACGCACCGAACAGCGGATCCTGCTCCTGGGATAAGCGTGCGTCCGGGGTCGGGACGTAGGCGCCTGCCTGCACCAAGCGCACGAAAGTTCTCGAGCTCAATCTCCGCGCGGCGGCGTGACCAGCCCTCGCTCTCCAGGCCGCAACGCTCGTAGTGGCGGACACCGTCGGCGTCGTAGAAGCGGAATCCGTACCCGCGGTCGCCGTTCTTGCGCTGCCACTCCACGACGTCGCCGCTGCGCGGGCGCCCACCCGTGGCTCCAGCCGAATCGCGGCGTGCGTGGCTCTAGGTTTGCGCTCGTCGTGTCATCTCCTCTGAACCTTAAGCCGCGGGGAAGCCCGCGGCGGCTGGCGAGAGACAAGCCGGCGGCGCGCGCGCTTGGACTTCCGCTTCGGCGCGCTCGCAGCCCAGCCCCCCGGGTCTTCCCGTCGGTCCAGCTCCGCCAGGACCGCGGTCACATCGAAGCAGAGCCTGGCCCTTGGCCCGGTCCCGAGGCGGATCGCCCCGAGGTCACGCTTGTGCGCGTACCCCACGACTGGCTGACGTTCAGCCGCGCGGGGACCTCGGCCAGCGTCAGCAACTCACTTTGGCCGGCGGCCTGCCCGAAGGCGCGATCCAGCTTGATCAGCCGCACTCTCCCGTCGTCAGGCCCGCAAGCGTCCGCTGGACGAAGTGAGCCGCGGGCGCTGCGATACTCGTGCTGTGACAGTTAGCGGGGGCCAGTCGGTTGGTCCTGACACTGGGGAAGCGAAATCGCACGCGCGCACGGGTTCCTCTCGAAGAGATCGAGCACGCTAGCGGCTGGCATCTGCACGCGGCCGCTACGAGGGATCGTGGGCCGACGACCTCGTCGCACAACTAAAGGATCTAGACCTCGGAAAGTGGACCACCGTCTTTGGAGCAGAGCTGCTGTGGTCGGTGCTCCCGCTGCTCATCCTCCTCAGCTCGCTGGCAAATGAGCGCATCGACGACGACCTGAGCCGGCACATCGGCGCGACCGGTCCGGGCATCCACATCATCAGCTCTCTGTTTCGCCATTCGCCGACATTTGCGGTCGTTCCGATCCTGACCGGCCTGCTGTTCACATTCGTCGGCACGATCTCCATCGTCCACTCCATCCAGGATCTCTACGAACGAGTCTTCGCGCAAACGCACCGTGGGTGGCGCGACATCCCCCGCTTCATCGTCTGGCTGGCCGTGTTGCTTGCGGCCTTGACCGCCGAGGGATTCGTCAGCGGCCCCGTGCACACCGCGACCGGTCCTGTGATCGAAGGGCTGATCAGATTTCTCGCCGCGCTGCTCTTCATCTGGTGGACGATGCATTTTCTGTTGGCAGGACGAACGCCCTGGCGCATCCTGATCCGACCTGCGATCGTCACGGCCGTCCTGTGGCTAGGTCTGGCGATCTTTTCTTCGATTAGCCTCTCGACCAGCATCGTCTCGGACAGCAGGCTGTACGGAACCATCGGCGTGGTCTTCACCCTGCTGACCTGGTTCATCCTCGTCGCCGCAGTCCTGGTGCTGGGCGCCACCCTCGGGGCCGTATGGCAAAACCGAAGAGGTCAAGGGTTTGCGGTTGCCCGCTCCGGTCGCGACCCGAGCGTCAGCGAAGGCGAAAGTCCGGACCAGAGGCGAGCCAGCTAAGACGTCGTGGAGAACCACGCTGCGGCCCAACCGTACGCAGCTTGCTGCCTCATAGAGCAGCAGCGACCGTCCCCACGCTGTTGCCTCTGAACGAGACCAAAGCGCGCAGCTCGGTCGCGTCCGACCGCTCGATGCCTACGCACCACGTCAGCCCTACCGCGGGTGCCGATCAACCCCGGGAGCAAAAAAAGAGCCACGGGAAGGGTTCTACGGCGCAGTCTGACGCGCACCCTGCGCCCTCGCACCGAGGGTCATCTGATCGCGTTCCTTTGCCCGCCGTAGGTTCACGCCGCGCGCTCATTTGCCGGGTGCCCAGCGCGCCCCGCTGGCAAAGCCAGCACAGCCGCCCGTTCCTGCGGCCAGCACCCGCACGGGGCGGTGCGATCGAACGGCAGTCGGCCGTGGCGGCACTCGTGGTCAGCGAGCCGCCCGAGCGCCCCGGCCTCGATCGGGCACGGCCCACCGCCGCGGGCGATCGCGGCGCTGTAGCGGGCGCTGAAGCTCGTTCTGTTCACCATCTTTGAGGGACAGCGCCTGTGTTTCCCGGCCCCCCGGAGCGCGAGCCTGTCGTGATGCGTACGGCGAGCGCCGGCCTCCATGCCCGCGTCTCGCCGTGCGGTTGGTCCTCTAAGCGCGCTCTATGTGGGCAAGCGCCCGCTCAAGCAGGCGGCCAGCTCTGTTCGTTGCGCCGTCGCCGGAATGGCGCCACGGGCGGCGAGCAGCTGCCCGCGCACGATGGCGGCGGGTCGACGAGCGGGGTGGCTTCGTCGAGGAGGGCGACGGCCGCCACCACCAGCTCGCCCCTCATCGGGGATGGCGCCGCCGCGGCCACGGACGGTCGGCGATAAGCGCTCGTCGTCCATGGGATGAACCTGCAGAATGCTGCGGTCGGCCACGTGCAGCCACGTCACCACGATCAGCTTCGTTCCCGGCGTGACTCGATGAAGTGCTGGTACCAGGCCTCGGTTGATCTCGAGGATCGCGGGCGGTGCTCCTTGGAAGGGCCTGGCGCGGCGCATCCCCACGGCCGCGAAGCGCTGATCGGACCACCCCGATCGGCTCCATCTGAATCGACGTCGCCATCGCGCCATTCTCGTTGCTGCCGACGGACCAATACCGATCGGGCGCACAAGTCTCCGGCGAGACCCCGTTGACTCCCGGAGGTTGGTTCACGGGGCGACATGAATGCCTCGTCGCTCCAGAACGGTCTCGATGACGGCGAGATAGTCGAGCAGGCTGCGGGGGCTCGTGAACTGGTCGCGGACGCGCTCGCGCGCATGCGCGCCGATCTTGGTGGCCCGCGGCCGGTCGACCAGCAGCTCGGTGACGGCAGCGCCGAACGCCTCGAGGTCCCGCGGGTCGTCCAGCAGCACGCCGCTTTCCCCATCGACGATTTGAGACTGGATGCCCCCGATCCGCGATGCCACCACTGGTCGCGCCTTCCACATGGCCTCGGCGACGGTCAGACCAAACCCTTCTGCCAGGCTCTTCTGAGCGATGACCGTGGCGTGGCGCTGCAGCGCGTTGACGATGATCGCGTTCTCCTCCGGGTCTTCCATCGGGAGGGCCGCGAGATGGACCCGGCTGCGCGCATCCGCACCGAGGCTCTCGCGCAGAGCCTTCGCCTCGCTGAGCACAACTCCACCCTCCGGATCGTCGGTCACCGAAGTCACGGCAGGCCCAGCGCAAACTAGGTGCGCATTGGTGCTAGCGGGCACATGGTCCGCGAATCCTCCGATCACCCCCAGCGGGTCCTTGAGGGAATCCCACCGCGAGATCTGCAAGACAACGGGCATCCCGGGTTCCAGCGGCCCGTCCTCGAACAGCTCGGCAAACCGATCGACTCGGCCAGGCGTACCGTCCTGCCGCTCAAACGTCCCGCCCTCCGGCGCCGGGGGGCGCGCCAGCACCCCACACGCCCCCAGGATCGCAAGCACGGCCTGCGGATCGAGCTCCTCGTTCTTGGGAGAGAACGCGTCGATCGACGGCGGAATGACCACAATCCGCTCCCGGTCGAGGTTCTCCCAGGCAAAAGACGCTCGCGAGAACACATAGGCGTCAGCGTCTGCAACATAGCCGTGCAAGAAGCCCCACGCTTGGCGGGCCCGCTCGTTCGGGTAATCCAGTCCCACATGGCAGCGCCAGATGACCGCCACCCCTGCATCACGTAGGGCGCCGATCAGGCCCGCCGGCTGAGGATCGTGGACGATTGCGACATCCCCCATCCGCACCCGTTTACAGACCTCCGCCGAGTTCGCAGACAGCGCCTGCTCGTAGATCTTGCCGGCCTCCCTGTCCAGTGGTTTGCCGTCGCCGACCTCGCCATGCAGCCAGTTATGGATCCGCTTGGTGATATCGAAGAACTCATGCGGGCCTTCGATCACCAGCCAGCGAACGTCAACCCCAGCCCCGCGAGCGTACGGAACGAGCGACTCCAGAAGCTCGGCGACGCCGCCTCCCCGTGCCGTCGAGTTGATGTTCCAGACCACATGGCCCGTCAGCAACTCGCGCCCACGCTCCATACCACGTTCGAACTGCTCGTATCGCTGGGGCGCAAGCACAGAGCGAAACCGCTCCGGGCTCATGGAGGAAACCTCGACCTCGAACACGCCTCTCCTCGTTGGACGACGACAGTACGTCGTGAGAGGGGTGAACATAGCCGAACGCGAGCTTCACATGTCCCGGAACAGCAGCTCGAAGCTCACAGCGGGCTGCTCGATCCGATCGGGGGCGGATGATCGGCGCAAGTGCATGTGGCCCTGTGCGGTTGTCGGCCTTCTCGCAAACATCGCGATCTCGTGTCCCACGGGTACGCCGCACTGCAGGCCGCTTCAGGCCACGCTCGACGGTGGGCGGCTGGAGAGCGACCGAGCGCGATCCGGCCCATGCCTGATCAGCGGGGCAGCGGGCTAATCGGCGAGAGCGTCCGGCTGCTCGGACGCTTTGTGCGGTGGATCGGCCGTGTCGCGCGCGGCGAGGTGGTCAGGCGCGTCGGTGGAGCGGCTCGGGCCCGCGTGATCACGCTGTTCGCGTTAGTGCTCGCGCTCAACGGCGCCGACGCGTCGACGGTGGGCGCGATCGCTCCGCAGCTCGAGTCGGGACTCCACATCAACAATGCGGACATTGGACTGCTGAGCGCCGTTTCGTTGTTGGTCGGGGCAGTGTTCACGATCCCGGTCGGGCTGCTCGTCGACCGCACCAAGCGGATGCCGCTGCTGGCGGTGAGCATCATCCTCTGGAGCCTGGCATCGCTGTTTAGCGCGTTCGCGGGCAGCTTGTCGGGCCTGCTGCTGACGCGGCTGGCGCTCGGAGGAGTGGCGGCAACGGCCGGACCGGCGATCGCCTCGCTCACCGGCGATTACTTCGCGCCGGACGAGCGCGGGCGCATATGGTCATACATCCTCGTCGGCGAGGCGGCTGGGACGGCTTTTGGCTTCATCATCAGCGGCTTCGTGGCGAGCCTGATCGATTGGCGTGCGGCCTTCGTGGTGCTGGCGATCCCGGGAGTCTTCCTCGCGCGCGAACTGTGGCGGACCGTGCCGGAGCCGCTCCGCGGGGGTCAAAGTCACCTCCAGGTGGGGACGGTCGACCTCGACCAGGCCATCGCACAGGCCCCGCCCCGAGCGGATCGCGAAGACCACGCGGCCTACGCGCAGGAAGCGGCGGCCGATGCCGGGCAAGAAGCCGCCCGCGAGGCGGCCCGCCGCGCCGGCGCGGTCCCGAATCCACGGCTGGTGCTGGACGAGGACCCCAGCAAGATGGGACTGGTGCGATCGGTCCGCTACCTCTTCTCGATCCCGTCAAACGTGCTGATGATCGTCGGCTCTTCGCTTGGCTACTTCTACTTCGCCGGCTTGCAGACCTTCGCGCTGTTGTTCGTCAAGGGCCACTACCGCGCCAGCCAGGCGATAGCCGAGCTGGTGCTGGCGCTGCTCGTGGTCGGTGCTGTGATCGGCACGCTCATCGGCGGCCGTCTGCCCGAGTGGCTGCTCAAGCAGGGCAAGCTGGGGGCGCGGGTGTGGTTTCCGGGTGGGTGCTACATCGGCGCTGCCCTGCTGCTGATCCCCGGGTTCATTGAAAGCAGCCTCACGCCCGCGCTGTGGTTCGTCGTCGCTGGGGCGGCGCTGATCTCGGCGGCAAACCCGCCGCTGCAGGCTGCACGCCTCGATGTTGTGCCCGCCGGTCTCTGGGGACGGACCCAGAGCGCGCTCACGGTCGTGCGCTCGCTGTCCCAGGCGCTCGCGCCACTCGTCTTCGGCGGCGTCTCGCAACTTGTGGCCGGCATCCTTCCTGCCCAAGCGCCTGTCGGGACCCGTCCGCATGCGCCGTCATCGAGCACCACCGCAGGGCTTGAGGTCACCTTCCTGATCATGCTCGCGGCGCTTGTCGCTGCCGGCGTGTTGCTGTTCCGCGCGCGAAGGACCTTCGCATCCGACGTCGCCAGCGCAGCCGCGTCCGAGCCGGACCGCTAAAGCGCTGCGAACCCGCGATCGCGTCGACCTCGACGAGGTGCTGGCAGCGCCGGGCGAGTGGCGGGAGACTGGCAGGCGCCGCCCTTGCCGTTGTGCGGCTGCGTGTAGGCGCCGCAGCCACGGCACACGCCGACGTAACGCGCCTTCACCGCGTTGGCCTTCTCGCCGGTGGGGCATTAAAAGTAGGCCTGGACCGTCGCTGGCGAGCGGCCGAGGCGCTCGGCGATCTGGGCGTATGGCGCTGTTAGGCCTTCCTACACAAACTGTTCTTTGTGTCTATGCCTGGAACGGGCTACCGTCTTTACCGGATCAGGAATCCAGCGAACGAGACTGGCGCCATCAATCCGAGTTCTTATCGATGTGAGCGAAACGCGGAGACCTATGAGTACCACGCCCCAATCCACCTCCCCACTCCAAGCTCCTGGTACTACGTCAGCGCTCTTGCGCCACTTCGCCGATCTGCGCGATGGCACCCACGGCGGTGCCAGATCGCGACGCGACAAAGAGCGCGTCTTCGCGGCAGCTGTCCCCCTCATCGATCCATATGCCCGGCAGGCGCTCGGTGAAATCAACGCAGATCTGCTGCTCGGCACCGGCGAGGTGGCGGCCACCGGAGTTCGTCGCTCAACGGACGGCGGCATAGATGCTGCTTGGACATTGTCATGGGCAGAGCAGCAGGCTGCTGGGATCAAGCCGATAGTCATTCGCGCTTACTTCGGGCTCGGATTCGCCCACCCACACGTGCAGGGTGGCACCGTCGGCGACTGGCCACTCAACGTCTTCGACGACGACCAAGCAGTGGCAGAGCTACCCACGCTCCGCGCCATCGCGGCCGCCGACATCCACAACCTGGTCTTCCAGGCCGGAGGAGACATTCGCATCATTCCGGCCACGGTCAAAGAACGCAACGCATAACCCAGCCGATCACGCGCTTCATCGGGTGGGGGCGGTCGTCACCAGCCGGGGCGGATCCGCACCCGTGTGCGCGAACCGGTCGTTCTTGAGATTGTGCGCAGGTATGGACCTCAACGACAGTGCTCCCCGTCCTCCGGTGCGGCTAACGCGAACCCATGCCCGCCTATCGGCACTCGCGACAATCTTTGGACGCGCGTTCGTCGACGAGCCGATGATGCGCTGGCCCCTGGGCTCGAACGGCGATCTGGTGGGGCGCTTCACGCGGTGTTTCGCGTACTTCCTTGAAGCGGCGCTCCCACTCGGCTTGGTCTGGGAAGCGGGGCAGGCGGAGGGCGCGGCGGTTTGGATCCCACCTGAGCGGACCGAGGCGTGGGAGGAGCATCCATGGAACCAAACGCGAATCCTGAGGCTCGCCGATGACGGCGGTCGCCGCTACGACGCATTTTGGGACTGGATCGCCACGCACGATCCGCCCGAGCCGACCTGGCAGCTGGACTCGATCGCGGTGCAGCCGGAGCTCCAAGGGCGCGGGATCGGCAAAGCGCTAATCGAGGCCGGTCTTGCGAGGGCGCGCGCGGACGGAACCGGCGCATTTTTATCGACGGGCACGGCGGCCAACGTAACGATCTACGGTCGATGCGGCTTCCGCGTCTACGACGAGGCCGACGCGCCCGAGGGCGGCCCGCGCATCTGGTTCATGCGCTGGGATCCGTGAGGGTTCCTGCCAGGCGGCCATAATGCGCCAGCTCGTGGTGCTGCGGGGCATCGCGCGAAATGCAGAGTTGACCCCATTCCCGGCCGCTTCGAACGGGGGCAAGCTGGAGGCAGTTTGTCCCCGAGGGATTCTGGATGACCACGATGACCGACCAAATTGGCCTCGCCCTGCTGATCACGCTGGTCTCCGCGCTCGCGCTGAATTGGGGCTATCTGCGCGAGCACGACGCCGCCATCACGCTGCCGCCCCTGTCGCTCGCGCGGCCGCTACGCAGCGCTCGCCTCTTGCTGGCCAGCCGCCGCTGGCTGACCGGGTTTCTCTCCGAAATCACGGGCTGGGGCCTGTACGTTTGGGCTCTTGCGCTTGCGCCGCTGGCGCTCGTGCAGGCGGTCTCCGCCGGCGGGATTGGCATCCTGGCCGCGCTCGTGTGCCGCTTTAGCCTGGCGCGCTTGCGCCCCGCCGAGCGGCTCGGCGTCGGTCTGTCCATCGCGGGCCTTGCCGTGCTCGGCATATCGCTTGCCGGCGGCACCGCTGGTGGCCACGAGGCCTCGTGGCCGAGCCTGGGCGTGTGGCTGGCCGGCTCGGTCGTCGTCGCGGCCTCGGTGATACGTCTCGGCCAGTCGCTGCTTGGCGCTGGCGCTGCATTCGGGGTCGTCACTGGCATCGCTTTCGCGGCAGGTGACATCGCCACTAAGGCGACGGTCGAAGGGGACATCGCACTGGCCCCCATCATGATTGCGTCCTACGGTGCGGGCACGCTGCTGCTGCAGATGGGCTTCCAGCGCGGAGGAGCGCTGGTAACCGCGGGGCTGGCGACACTTTTGACCAACGCCATCCCGATCGCCGCCGGCATGACGATCTTCCACGAGCCACTCCCTAGCGGGGCGCTTGGCGCGCTGCGCACTTGCGCGTTCCTCGCCGTCGTCGCGAGCGCCGTGCTGCTTGCACGGCGAGAAGACCACGAGCGCCGCGCGGAGACCCCTGACGACGCTCCCGGGAGCGGAGGCCGCGCCGAGCGACCACCCCGCCGAACGGTGGCCGCAACGACCGATACATGATCTGGCCGCTACGG
>DASYAP010000201.1:0-4911 GCA_036501265.1 Solirubrobacteraceae bacterium
CTGGCCCTCTAAGCGGATCGCGCGCTGGGCTGCTGCCGGGGCGCGTCGCTCAACGTGTCAGCGAACGACACAGCGGGGATTGGTGCGAACCCAACGGTGCAGCCGATGCGCTGGCGGCGTCTCTCTGCCCACGGCGGAACGAACTGAGCGGCCTGGCGGGGGCCTGCGAAGGCTGGGCAATCTGCGGGTACTGCATACGTGCGGCGCCGCGCACAGGAGCTCAGGAACGTACCAACGCTGCTACCTAGACCCAGACGGGTGCCTCTCGGCCGGGGCGAGCGAGACTATTGAAGCTCGAAACGATGACGGAGCGGCGTCATGACCGTCAGCCAGCTAATCGCGATGCTGAAATCGCAGCCCGGCGAGGCCGAGGTGTACTAAGACTACGACGAGGCGAACCGCCTGGAGATCAGCGGGATGTTCCGCACTTGCGACGAGCGCTACGAGGAAGTCTTCGTACTGCAGTCCCGGCGATGAGTGAGCGTCGTGGATCGCTTCTGCACGGAGGATTTTCGCGCTCAACGGCGTGAACAAGGGACGCACAGAAGGATGTGCGGCGGGCGTGCCGGAGGCCTTCGGAGCGGGGGTAGACGGGGTATGTACGCGCGTTGCAACTCGCAGCGAGACCTCATGGGTCGACTGCCCAGTGAGTGACGACGCCGCTCCCTGGAATGAGGCGCTGATGTTGCTCGCAGCCCATTGTCACCGTCGCCGTGGGCTGGGCCGTGTGGGCGTTGGCGCATTGATCGCGCCCACTTCGGCGACGACTCTGCTCACCGTGCGCGCCGGACGCGGTGCTGGACTTCGTCCAACGCGGCAGTCGGGATGACCGCGCCGTCGCCTCGACGTAGGCCCCGACAAGCCCCTTTCGACCATGCGTCTGGGTCTGTAATCGCCTGGTAGAGCTTGACCGTCTGATCGAGCTTCTCTGGCGCCTCGGACCGAGCGGTCGATCGAGACGCTTAATACCGCGCGACTGCGTCCTGGCCGGCGAGGTTGACCGCCCTCTGAGGCCCGGCTCAGGTTCCCCGGTTTCCCGCCACCGCCCGCAGATGGCGGAACGGCTTGCCGTCCCGGAGCTCGCGGATCACGCCTTCGACCAGGCCGCCGTCGGGTAGGGCTCGCCCGTCGGTGACCGCATTGACGACTTCCCGCTTGCGCTGGATCAGCCGCGCCATCGTCTCGTCAATCGTCTCGGCGGCCAGCAGGTACCAGGCCGTGACCGCATCGCGCTGTCCGATCCGGTGGCAGCGGTCCTCGGCCTGGTCGTGGATAGCCGGCGTCCATTCCAGCTCGAGGAAGGCGACGTTCGAGGCGCGCGTCAGCGTGATGCCGTGCGCCGCCACGCGGGTCGCGCAGACGATCAGCTGCGGGCCACCCTCTTGTTGGAAGGCGGCGATTGCCTGCTCGCGGGCGGCGATCGAATCCTCTCCGAGCAGATGCAGCGCGTGGGGAAACCGGCGCAGGACCGCGCGCTGGACCTCGACGTGCCGGGCGAACACGACAAGCGGCTCGCCGGAGTTGAGGAAGTCGTGGATCCAGGCGATCCCAGCCGCGAGCTTGCCCCGCGCGGCCAGACGTTGGAGCGTCGTCAGCTGAGCCAGGCGCTCGGCCCGCAGAGTTGCGGCGATCTTCGCATCGAGCGTGCTCAGATCCAGCGGCTGGCTGCGCAGCCACTCGATCACATCGTCCTCGGCGAGGCGGTACTCGGCCTCGTTGGTGAGGCTGACCGGGACCACGACCTGACGCTTGGCGGGCAGCTGCGGGATCACCTCGGACTTCAGCCGCCGCACGAAGCAGTGGCGGCGCAGGTGCCAGTGGAGCCGCTCCTCGTTGAGCTCGCCGTCGAACTGGCGACGGAAGCTCGCCCCCGACCCGAACTCATGCATCCGCCCGATCACCCGGAGCTGGGCGATCAGCTCCTCGGCGTGGTTGAGCACCGGCGTTCCGGTGAGCGCGAGGCGCAGGCCATCGGGAGCGACCGCCTCGGCGAGCCTGCGGACCGCCTGCGTCCGCTTCGCGTGCGGGTTCTTGACGTAATGCGACTCGTCTGCAACCAGCGCCTTGACGCCCCGGCGGGCCAGGGTCTGGCGATGGGCGTCGACGATCTCGTAGTTGAGCACGGTCAGGTCGGCCCGCTCCGCCATCACCCTCCGTCCCGAGACGATTGCGAGCGAGCGATGGGGTAGCCAGCGAGCCGCCTCGCGGGCCCACGTCAGCTTCATCGAGGCCGGGCATACGACCACGGCGGGAAACGCATCGTCGGCCTCGAGAATGGCGAGCGCCTCGACGGTCTTGCCCAGCCCCTGTTCGTCAGACAGAAAGCAGCGGCGAGCCTCGAGCGCGTAACGAACGGCTGCCCACTGAAACGGCGCGAGCTCGCCGCCCAGACGTCCCGCGATCTCATCGATTGGATCTGCCTCCCGCGCCCGGGAGGCCGCAACCGCCTTGCGCGCCGCTTGGTTTTCGGCGACGAGCGCAGCAAGCTGGTCCCCCGCCGCCGGCGTGACCTCCACCTGATGCAGCGCGACGAACGCATCCAGCTGGTCGGCAATCCACGGGTCCAGCTTCAACTCGTTTCGGACCGCTCCCGGCAGTCGGTCGAACGCGGCCGCCACATCGTGGTCCCACAGCACCTGAAGCGAGAACCGCTGGCCGGCGACACCGCCACCGAATGTGAGCCGCGCCCGCGGTGGAGCCTCTCCGCGCTCGACGTACTCCAGGCAACGGGCCGCCGCCACGCTGAGCCGGCCAGGCTCCATCTCGGCCAGCACCCCGGCCGCCTGCGCGGTCATCGGCACCAGCGCACGGCCGTCATGCTCGACGATGCTCTCGCGCAGCACGGGTGGGGGCGAGCCGGCCAGCGTGTCCAGCGCCCACCACCCGCGGCCGTCGTAGACCGAGGTGCGGACGTGACCGATCCATCGCTCCGAAGCCGCTGTCAACCAGGCATCGACTTCGGGACTGCATGTCAGCTCTGGGTAGAGGTGCAGGATCTTCCGGAGCTTCACCGACACCCAGTCATCCGCCGGCGCCACCCACTCGCGCGCGTCCCAATCGAAGCGCCGCCCCGGCAGCGTCCGAACGGCGCTGACCAGCACCACGTCGTATGGGAACGCGAGCACCACGACCCGACCACCCGCGCCGTCCGGACGCAACATCACATTTGGCTGATCGGGGACGGGCCACATACCGACGAGCACGTTAGCCATCGAAGGGTGGCGTCGCTCGGGAGGCAGACCAGAATTCAGCATCAGCGACCCGCGGCACTACTAACGCATGACGTCGTCCAATGTGACCACGAGCGCGAGCTTCCCCTATCCATGCGATTCGACAGCAGGACGACGGCCGCGCCGGTCACACGACGGGCTGCTCATAGGTCCCGGTGTTGAAATGCGCTTTGCCCGCGCTGGCGACGGTCGGCGTTAGGGTCGAAGACCGGACCGGGGTCTGACCCGTCATAGGTCTGGACCCGTTGGTGTCCTTTGGATGAAGTGTCGGCCTCGGTCCGTGTCTTCGAGGAGCCGGTCTGACCTGATAGGAGCGTCGATCTCGTGGAGCGCCGATCCCAACCGGGACGTTGTCGACCGGGTCCGCAATCAACCGTAGTGGAGGTTCAGCATCATGTCTAGGAGAGGGCCGGGTCCGTCGAGCGTGCTGCTGACGCCTGATCACGCGGGCAACGTGGTCGGGGTCGATCCGCATAAGCGGAGCCTGTCGGCGACTGTCGTGGATCCCCGCGGTGGGCTGCTCGCGGGCGAGCATTTCCGTGTGTCGGGTGATGGGCACCGTGCGCTTGAGGCGTGGGCGCGGCAGTTCGGGCCGATCGCGCGGTGGGGGGTCGAGGGCGCCTCGAGTTGGGGTCGTCACACGGCGGTGTTCCTCGCCCGTCGCGGGTATGACGTGCGGGACGTGTGCGCGAATCGCACGCCACGGTCTGACCGTGCCCGCCAGCGCGGCAAGTCCGATGCGCTGGACTCGGAGCGGATCGCACGGGAGACGCTCGCGCACCCGCTGCTGCCCAAGGCGTTCAAGCGCGCGGGGCAAGACAGCGGCCCGGACGAGTACCACGAGCTGCTGGCGCTGTGGCATAACCAGCGCCGGTCGATCCTCGCAAGCCGCCAGCACCTGGTCAACGAGGCCGAGAACATGCTCTGCGAGCTCCCGTTGGAGCTGCGCGAGCAGCTGCCCGACAGCAAGGCGGTCAGGCCCAGGCTCGCGGCGCTCGCTGACCGCAACCGCCGCCGGCGCTATGACCGCCCAACCGGGCTGCGACTCAGGCTGCTGGACGAGTACCGAGTCCGGATCGCCACGCTCGACGTAGACGAGAAGGCCGTCTGTCGCGAGCTGAACGGGCTCGTGCGAGCGAGCGGCTCAACCCTGGATCAGCTCTGCGGCCTCTCGACCCGGTCGGTCGCCGAGCTGCTGATCGAGGTCGGCGACCCCCGCCGGTTCACCGAGGGCGGGTTCGCGCGCTTCAACGCATCAGCGCCGCTGGCGGCCTCGACCGCGGAGGGACCCGGCGAGCCGGTCCGCCATCGCTACAACCCCGGCGGCAACCGGCGGATCAACCGGATCCTGCACGTGATGGCGATCACCCAGCTGCGCTGCGAGCCGCGCGCCCAAGCGATCTACGCCCAGGCGCGAGCCCGCGGTCACACCAAGAAGGAGGCCCGCCGGATCCTCAAGCGCCACCTGTCCGACGTGATCTACCGCCGGATGATCCGCGACCTGGCCGCGCACCCCGCCCAGCCCCTCCTGGCTGCATGACCGTGCGCGGCCGCCGCGCAGTCAAGAGTTGGTCTGACAGGACCGAGCGCAGCGAAGCCGCGCAGCGGCGCTCTTGACGGCGATCGGTGGCCGCGCGCCACCATCTCGCAAGGAGGGGCTTGACATAGGAGCTTCATCCTG
>DASYAP010000202.1:0-4802 GCA_036501265.1 Solirubrobacteraceae bacterium
GGGAGTTGGGTCCACGGACCGGTCCGGGCGCAACCGCCAGGTCGGTTCTTCCCCGCGGGACCGTCTCCGCGATGGTCGCCAGGGGTCGCCTACCACCCCCGTTTTGTGGGAGGTCGCGGGCGCCGAGGTTTCCAGCGCAGCCTGAAGCTCCTGGATCGTTCCTCGCTCAACCGCTCGAGGACGTAGGGCCAGATCGATCCCCAGCCCCAGCTCGCGCGGGAGATCGCGCCGCTGTCGCCGCAGCGGTGGGAGGTACATCCCCAGTCGCGAGGCCCGCGGGCCGTTCCCGCCCGCCGCCAGTGGGTTGATTCCAGTCAGACCCTCATACAGCACCAGAGCCAGCGAATAGAGATCAGCCGCCGGGTGCACCTCCCGGCCCGCGGCCTGTTCAGGCGCCATGTAGGCGGCAGTTCCGACGACGTCACCGGTTGCGGTCAGTGAATCGCCCCCGATGGCGTGAGCGACGCTGAAATCGGTCAGCTTCGCGGGGGGAGCAGCGTCGACCGAATCATCCGGGATCAGAATGTTCGAAGGCTTCACGTCGCGGTGGATGATCCCCTCGCGGTGGGCGTATGCGAGCGCATCGCACAGCGAGATCCCGATCGCCACGATGTCTCGGTCGGACAGACTGCCCTTGGCAAGCGCTTGCTCGAGCGTCGAACCGGGGACGAGTTCCGACACGAGATAGGCCGCGTCGCGGTCCGCGGCGGCTTCGTAGAGGGTGACGATCCCGGGGTGCGACAGCCTCGCCGCCGCCCACGCCTCGCGTTCCAACCGGGCCCTGATCACGCGGGTCTGCGGTATGGCCTTGACCGCCACCTGGCGTTGCAGGCGCTCGTCAAGAGCAAGCCAGACCGTGGCGAAAGCGCCGGTCCCGAGCGAGGAGAGGAGCCTGTAGCGTTCGAGTACGAGGGCTTGCGGCGTGAGCGACGGCGCAGCCGTCGTGGCCCGGGTCAGCCCGCGGCGTGTTCGCCTCGTCGGCGGGGCCGTCCTGGCCTGTCGGGTTGTTCGGGTCTGTCGGGCGGTCCCGGTCTGCGGGGCGCTTGTAGTCCGGGGAGCGCTTGTCGTCTCTGGGGCGCCGGCGGTCGCTGCCTCATCGGGAAGCATCGTTGGCGCAGTGGACCGCATCCTTTGACTGTTCCACGCGATCGCCTCTGTCCCTGCGAATGGCCCCGCCCGTGAAAGGGGACGAGCGGGCTCGGGGGTCCTTGGGCAGCCGGGATCGGGCCGCCCGGCGGGCCGTCGGACCCCCTCGGCAGTTCCTGGGGGCGTACCGCCGACCGGGGGTTCATACTGAGTTTCACTCGTGTCGTTCTTCGATGAAGTAGAAGAACCGGGTTTTGGTCGACCCGCGAGAGAGCGGACACGACGGAGCCGCGGCGCGCGGCGACCGCCGACCGTTCAGCGGAGATTCCTGGTCCGCCGTGCCGTGCTCGCCGTGGGCGTCCTGGTGGCGGTGGTCCTGATCGTGGTGGGCGTCCACAGCTGCCAGGTGTCCGCCCGGAACAGCGCCATGCGCGACTACGACAACAGCGTCGCGTCGCTGATCCAGCGCTCCGACCAGACCGGACGGACGCTTTTCTCCGAGCTTTCGGGCGCCAGCGGCTCAAGCAACCAAACCGCTCTGCAGACTCAGGTAGACCAGACCCGGCAACAGGCCGCCGCGGAGCTGAGCGATGCCCAAAGCCTGAACGTGCCCAATCAGATGAACACCGCCCAGAGCCAGCTGGTTCTGGCGCTCAGGATGCGCAGTGACGCCGTGTCCCAGATCGCCCAAAAGATCCAGCCGGCGCTCGCCACACCCACCGCAAGGGACGCGGTCGCATCGATTAACAACCAGATGTCGCGCCTATACGCCTCGGACGTCCTTTACAACGACTATGCGGCACCCGCAATCGCGGGTGCCCTGCAAAGTGTCGGGATTGCGGTCGGCGGTCTTCAGGGCCAACCGATCACCCATGGTCGGTTCGTCACGAACACCCAATGGCTGTCGGCCAGCTACGTGGCCGCCAAGCTGGGCAGCGTCAGCACCGGCAAGCGGGGAAAGCCGGCGCCGGGGGTCCACGGACACCGTATGGAGTCGGTGAGCGTCAACGGGGTCACGCTTCAGCCCGGCGCCACGAACTCCGTGGCCGCCACCCCGCCTCCGACGTTTATCTGCACGTTTGCCAACGACGGGCAGGACGCGGAAACCGACGTGGTCGTCAAGGTCACGATCCAAGGGACCTCGGTGAGCGGGCAGGAGACCGTTCCCCGTACTACGCCGGGCCAGAGCTACACGGCTCATGTCACCCTCACCTCGTCCCCGCCTGCTGGGAGCTATACGGTCAAAGCGACGATCGAGCGGGTCCCAGGCGAGACCGTTACCACGCACAACACGCTTACTTTCCCCGTCACTTTCCACTGAGCCAAGGGTCCTGACGCTCGCGCCCGTGCTCGTGTGCAACCCCACAAAAGCCGCGGCGCACTTGCGGGGCCTGCTGCATATCCTCTAGCCGATGCACCAGCTAACCACGACGACCGGAATCATCGCGATTGCTGCCGGAGTGGTCGCGATCGTGGCCCTGCTGTTGAGCGCCGGACTCGCCCGGATGCTGCGCCGAGTCCGTCTGGAGCAGCGGGTGATCCTCGGGGACGGGCACCGCGACCTCGTCGGGCAGGCGGCCGAGCTACAGACCGAGTTTGAGGCTCTGCACCGGTACGTGGAGGACCTCGCCGGCTCCTTGGAGCGGCGCGTGGAGGCCGCGGAATCACGGTTCGATGGCGCGATCTCGCACAGGGCGTTGGTGCGCTACGACGCCTACGGGGAGATGTCGGGCCGGCGGTCGACCTCCATCGCGCTACTCGACGCGAGCGCGTCGGGAGTGGTGCTCTCGTCGATCCACCACCGCGACCAGGCGCGGGTGTATGCCCAAGAGATCCAGGGCGGGACCCCGGAACACGAGCTATCGCCCGAGGAGGCCCAGGCGGTAGATCTGGCGCTGGGGCGCACCCCGCACCAATCTCAGACCGCTTAGTCCCGCGGGCGCGGGGAGGCGCGATGCGTACCGGCTACCTCGGGCCCGAGGGCACCTTCACCCAAGAGGCCCTGCTCGCGTCCGCGCGTGGCGGCCGGCTGGAGCTCGTCGCGCTGCCAACGATCTACGACACCGTGATGGCAGTTCACGAGGGCTCGGTGGAGCGGGCGCTCGTCCCGATCGAGAACTCGCTCGAGGGATCGGTCAACGCGACCCTCGATGCTCTCGCCGTGGAGACCGACGACGTGGCGATCGTTGGCGAGGTGGTCCACCCGATCCGCCATTGCCTGATTGCGCGGGCGCCACTCGAGCTCTCGCAGATCGAGACAGTTGTGTCGCATCCTCAGGCGACCGCGCAGTGCGCGCGATTCCTGCGCGCCCGCCTGCCCGGCGCCCGGGTGCTCGCGGGGAACTCCACGGCAGACGCCGTCCGCATCGTTGCCGAGCGCGAGGACCGTTGGGCGGCCCTGGGCAATCGGTTGGCGGCCGAGCGTTACCACTGCCAAATCCTGCGCTCCGGCGTCGAGGACCTCCCCGGTAACGAGACCCGCTTCGTGTGGCTCGCTCGACCTGCTGGCGCCCCCGGACCACCTGGCGGCGAGGAGCACCCGTTGGGGCCATGGAAGACCGCGATCGTGTTCTGGGGCCTCGGCGCTGAGGCTCCCGGCTGGCTGGTTAGCTGCCTGTCTGAATTCTCGCAGCGGGACGTCAACCTCACCCGCATCGAGTCGCGGCCCCGCAAACAGGGTCTGGGCCGCTACATGTTCTTCGTTGACCTCGAAGGCGCCGAGGATCAGCCCAGCGTCGCGGAGGCGCTCGCCGCGCTGAAGGCCCACGTCGAGGAGCTACGTGTGCTCGGGTCCTTCCCCGCGTTTACGGGCGATTAGCCCGGCGGCGGTCGCCGCCCCGACCCATAAGTTGCGGGAATGGCTCCCGCTACACTGGCGCCGACGGTGGTCACTTCAGCACCAACCGAGCCACTTCGGTCCGCGCCGCCTCCGGAGCACCTGCGACGCGGACCTACGACTGGTCGGGTGCTCGTCCTAAACGCGACCTACGAGCCGATCAACGTCTGCACGGTCAAACGCGCGATCGTGCTCCTGCTCAAGGAGAAGGCCGAGGTGATAGAGCACGCCGCGTGGCAACTCCACTCGGCGACCCAGACGATCGCGCGCCCGATGGTCATCCGCCTGGTCGCCTATGTGCGGATCCCGCGAGAGACGCACCGGCGCAAGATCACGCGGCGGGCCGTCTTCGCACGCGATAACTGGACCTGCCAGTACTGCGGCTCACGCGCCAACCTGACGGTTGACCACGTGGTCCCGAGGTCGAAGGGCGGACCCTCGAGTTGGGAGAACATCGTTGCCTCCTGCGCGCCCTGCAACCGCCGTAAGGGCAACTCGCTGGCGCGCCAGGTAGGGATGCGTCTGCTCAGACAGCCGCGTACCCCCGCGCCGCACGTCTTCATCCAGGTCGCAAGCCCGACCATCCCCACCGCCTGGCAGGCATACCTGGCGGCCTAGCCGACGCGCTCGCCCGAGGGCGCTCGCCAACGCTTCTCGCATACGAACGGCGCTTACACACGAAGGGCGCCGTCGACCGCGGCGCCCTTCGCACGTTCTTTAGCTGCCAAAACCGCGACGAACTGAGAAAAGCCGGAGGGACAAGTCCCGGCGTCCGCCACGACAGTGTCTCGGGGGGACTCCGCTAAGCGGGGTCAGCCTCCGTCCTAACGGCCGGACACCTCCAGGGTCCCGGTGTGACTTTCAGACAGGCGGACCACCT
>DASYAP010000203.1:0-23617 GCA_036501265.1 Solirubrobacteraceae bacterium
TGGGATTCGGATTCTCGCCGAGCAGCGCAGCGCTCGTGAGCATCATGCCGGGCGTACAGAAGCCGCACTGCAACCCGTGCTCCTCTTTGAATCCCTCTTGGATGGGATGAAGCGCGCCGGCCTGGCGGAGCCCTTCGACAGTTGTGATCTCGCGCCCGTCCGCCTGTACCGCGAACATCGTGCACGACTTGATCGGCACGCCGTCGAGCAGGACCGTGCATGCTCCGCAGCTCGTGGTGTCGCAGCCGATGTGCGTGCCGGTCAACCCGAGCTCACCGCGCAGGAAGTGCACGAGCAGCATGCGCGGCTCGACCTCGGCCGAGCGTCGCTGGCCGTTGACTACGAGCTCGATCTGCGCAACGGCAGCCTCTGTCTCAAGCATCGTCCTTCTCCCTCACCTCGTTCATCACCCCTTCGACCGTCTCCTCGCCGGCGAAATAGTCCTCACCGCTCGTTTCCCCGCTGCTGGTCACGGGGGTGCGCGGCACGTCTCCGAAAGCCTCTGCGGCCTGCTGCTCGGCGGCGGCGCCGGGTTTTTCGAGCGTCACTGTTGCGCCGCAGCTTGGGCACTGCACAACGCCCGCGCTGGGGGTGGTGGCGTGCTGCCCGGTCTCGGGCGGCACCTGGGCGCCACAGTTGGGACACGTCTGATCGGCCATCTCGACCACCCCTCCCTATTCGGCCCGTGCCGAATCTGCCGCCCGTCGCAGGGCGCGCTCACAGAACACGCGCACCACATTTCGCTTGTAGTCAGCGCTGCCGCGCAGGTCGCTCTTTGGCTCGGCCGCCTCTGCCGCCAAGCGGGCCGCGGACGAGATCGCTTCATCGTCGACCTCCGCGCCGGCGAGCGCTTCCTCTGCGGCCGTTGCCCGAAGGTTGATCGGGCCTACCGCCGTAAGCGCGATCCCGGCGCGTTCCACGTGTCCGTCTGACAGCGAGAGCTGAACTGCAACCCCCACCGTTGCAAAGTCCCCAACCTTGCGCTCGAGCTTCAGGTAGGTCCCGCCGGCTCGCGGTCCGGGGTCGGGAACGCGGATCTCGGTCAGCACCTCGTTCGGCTCGAGGGCCGTGGTGAATGGGCCCTTCAGCAGGTCATCGAGCGCGAGCGTGCGCTCGCCACTCGCGCTGCGGACTGTCACCGCGGCGTTCGCCGCGAGGAGCGCCGAGGCCCAGTCGCCCTGCGGGTCCGCGTGGGCGAGCGAGCCGCCCATGGTCCCGAGGTTGCGCACGATCGGGTCCGAAATCAGCGGCGCAGCATCGCCGAGCACCCCGAAACGGCCCCGCAGGGTTGGCGAGTGCTCACATGTCTTGTGGCGGACGAGCGCGCCGATCCTGAGCCCGTCAGGCTCTTCGGTGATCTCATCGAGCCCGGGCAGCCGGTTGATGTCGACCAGCGTCTGCGGTGCTGCAAACCGGAGCTTCATGAGCGGAATCAGACTTTGACCGCCGGCCAGAACCTTGCCGTCCTCACCGAGGCGATCGAGAAGCGAGAGCGTCTCGTCCAAAGAGGACGGAGCGTGGTACTCGAACTTGGGCGGATACATTCTCTTTGGACCCCCCTATCACGACGGGAGACGCGGGCTCGCGACTTTATACGCGCCGCCGGAGAGGCGCAAGAGCGCTCCTTGGCAGGAATAATCTTTCAGGGCCAGCCTCCTTGAGGAGTCAGACGCCATGACCTACGTAATCGCAGAGCCGTGCATCGGGGTGAAGGACTACTCGTGTGTCGAGGTGTGCCCCGTCGACTGCATCCACCCCACCACCGAAGAGTCCGACTGGGACGACGTGAATCAGCTCTTCATCGACCCTGAGGAATGCATCGATTGCGACGCTTGCGTCGAATCATGTCCGGTCGACGCGATCTTTCCGGAGGACCAGGTGCCCCAGGAGTGGCAGCGGTTCACGGAACTGAACGCCGCGTTTTACCGGGATCGGGCGGCATAGCGGGTCGCCTTAGCCCTTACGCGCCTCGGCTCCGATGGGCCGCTGGGCGACCAGATACGCGCCAGCCATTTTGCGCATAGGCGTGCCTTCGATGAAGGAGGACCACCGATCGGGCTGCGGCGGCACCCCGCCAGGATCGCTCCTGTCGACCCCGTCCTACCGGCCGCGGCGGACTGCGACGACGGTCCAGTTGGGCAGATTTGGAAACACCTTGAACGCGGGCGAGGCGAACTGCCTGGGGCTGAATATCACGTTTCCCGGGTGCTGGAACGGGATCCATTCCCACACCCGACCCCGTTTCTTGAGCACGAACACTGTGATCGGCCCATACGGCGTATGCGCCGCTGCCTGCGCGAACGCCCCGGGGTTCCTCACCTGGGAGAGACGTTTCAGAGCGGCGAGCCTCGAAACCCAGTCCGAGGTACTCGCGGCGGCCGAGGCGTCCACGGCGATGTAGCCCGGCCACGGCTGAATCGCGAACAACCCCTCATTGA
The DNA here is from genome assembly GCA_036501265.1 of Solirubrobacteraceae bacterium. Taxonomy (GTDB): domain Bacteria; phylum Actinomycetota; class Thermoleophilia; order Solirubrobacterales; family Solirubrobacteraceae; genus Palsa-465. Next base: position 2,439 of record DASYAP010000203.1, read on the forward strand.
AGGACAGCGTCGCGGGTGTCGCCGTCGCCCCTAGCACGGAACGCACGTCGTGGACAATTGGACCGACCGGGAACCACCGAACTCGGCCCGCGCGAGGTCCGAACCGCGGCCATCCGCCGCCGGGAAGCCACTGCACGAAGGCTCGCTCGACCTGGCTGAATCCGGTCGTGATCTCGGGTGTAAACGCCTGGTTGGAGTTGTCAGGGGCGCCCAGCACCCAGTCACTCCAGGCCGCGGTGAAGGTGAACAAGGCGAGGGTCGCCACGGCCACGGTGCCGAGGCGGGCCGACGACAAAATCGGTAGACGGCGGGCGAGTGCCGGCCCAACACGGACAAGCGTCAATACCCCAGCAGCGGCAAGCAGCGCGGCGGTAGCGCGCGGCGTGTAACCCGACCACAGCGTGCTGCCGCTGTGGATGTCGATCATCTCGGCGAGGATCCGGTAGGCGTAAACGCCAACCGTCAGGATCGCGAGTGGCACGGCCCACCAGGCCCGCTTCCAGTACCACACGAGGCCGAGCAATCCAACGGCGGTCAGTAGGCCGAACGGAGTCAGCGACAGGAACGGGAACGGATTCAGTGTCAGCCCAGGGTTCGGGTGGTGCAACGCTGTCCCCTGGAGTCCGTGAGTGAGCGCCCACGATATGTAGGGGATCCAGTACCAGGAGGTGACTACCAAGGCGGTGAGCGCGATCGCTGCCACGCGGGCCACGAAGCGCCGACGGTCGGGGGCACGGCGCCACTCACGGACGATCAGCCCGATGATCCCGAGCACCGCAAAAACCAGAAACGCCTGGTACAGCAAGAGCAGTAAGCCGCCGATGATCCCCGCCGGTAGCCAGCGGAGGCGCCCGACCGGTGGGCCGGCGAACGAAGCCAGTGCCCACGGGATCGTCACGTCGAGCGCCATGACCTCATACGCCTTGGCGGGCTCGATGAACGTGGCAAACACGGCAAGGGTGACCGCGAGCGCGACCCAGTTGGGGAGCATCCGGCGCCATAGGGCAAATGAAGTCAGCACCACCAGCGACATGAGCAGCGTCTCCGAGAGACCGACGAGCTTCCACGCCGGCGCACCTGTGAGCACAGCCGCGCGCGCAATCAGCCACGGGAACAGCGGGGGGTACTCCGCAGGGACCGAGCCGACTATCCCATCGGCGCTGTGCAAGGTGGTCGTGTAGCGCTCGGCCTGCGCCGACAGCCTTCCGGCGTCGACGCTGATGCCGTTGAAGCCGTAAGGAGATCCGTACAGGCCGGTATGCATCGCGAAGACCACCCAACCGGCAAACACTCCGACCATGGCGCCAACCACCAAGGGGCTTCGCCAGCGGTGCGCGATGAGCACGCCGGCGAACACGAGCACGATCGCCGCGACGAGCGGAGGGGCGGAACCTCGTGCCGTGTTCGGTGGGAGGCCGATCACGCCTGGTAGCGCCAGCGCTAGCGGGAGGCAGAGCGCCCAGACTGCCACGGCCCAAACCAATGGGTTGCCCGTTAGCTCAGGACGCCGGGCCAACCGCGGACCGGATTTCGTGGCCTGGTCGAGGGTGGTGGCCTTCGCTTTGGAGAGGACACTCATCGCCGCACCGCCATGACTAGCCCGGACGGCAAATCGCGAAAGATCGCGAACGTCGGTGAGGCGAACTGGTTCGGCTTGAATCGGACGGTGCCCCGCTGATCGTCCGCCGTCCAATCCCAGGTCGAGCCGGCAGCCCGCAGGATGAATACGTCGATCGGCCCGTCGGCCGTGTGCGCCGATGCCCGACCGAAGGCGCTCGCTTTGGTGACGTGGGAGAGCTCCTGAAGTGCCGCGAACCGCGAGGACCAGCGAGAGGTGCCGGCCGCGGCCGTCGGGTCGACGGCGATGAAACCAGGCCAGGGCTCGGTCGCGAACAACTGCTCGCTCGTGGAGAGCGTTACGGGGCGCGCCCCGGGTCCGAGCACGGAGTGAACGTCGCGGACGATCGGATCAACCGGGAACCAACGCAAGCGGCCCCTGGCCGGCGCATAACGCGAATAGCTTCCGTCCGGATGCGGTTGTCGAAACGCCGCGCTGGCCTCGTTGTATGAACTCGTCAACGCGGGGTTGAACACCGGTGAGGAGACCGTCGGCGCTCCCGGGATCCACTCGTACCATGCGCCTGTCGCCGCCCACACGACCACGGCCACCAGCGCAAACGTGCGGAGCCCGGGTGGTTCGGCGGCGGACATGCGCTTGAGTACTGCAGGCACAGCACGAGCGAGAGTGAGGACTCCGGCCGTCGCGAGCGCCGCGGTCGCCAGGACCGTGGTGCTGGCGAACAGCAAGGTGTTTCCCGTCCCGACAAAGATTGCCTGCGCCCCGAACCGGTACACGTATGCGCTGAGGGTCAGCAGGATCAGCGGGAGGGCCCACCATGCTCGGCGCCGGTACCAGACCAGCCCGAGGACTCCGATCGCCGTCAGCACATCCAGCGGCGTCGCGAGCGACAGGAACGGGAACGGGTTCGCTGCGTTGGGAACCGGGTTGGCGTACGGGAAAGCAAACACCTGCGCGCCATGGGCGGCGGCGGAAACCAGCACCGGGACGAAGTACCAGGAGCTGACCAAGAGGCTGACAGCGACCACTCCCCCGACGTGTCTCAAGTAGGGCCCGCGAGCCGGGGCAGAACGGGCCACGAGCACGATCAGCGCCAAGATTCCGAGAGCGCTGAACATCAGATAGGGCGGGTACAAGAGGATCTGCACCCCACCCAGGATTCCGGCGGCAAGCCAGCCAAGCCGGCCGCGCGCCGGGGTAGCGAACGTCGCAAGCGCCCAGGGAAAGACCAGGATCAAGGCGATCACCTGGTATGGCCGGGCGGGGTCCATGAATACGGCGAAGATGGCGATGGTGACCGCGAGCGCCACCGCATCTGGCAGCAGGCGGCGCCAGAGCAAAAAGCCGCCGAGAATTGCGACCGACATCGCGAGCGCCTCGGCGATGCCGAGCATCTGCCATGCGGGAACACCTGCAATCGCGGAGGCGCGGCCGACGAGCCACGGGAACAGTGGCGGGAACCCGGCGGGGACGGAACCGACGATCCCGTCCGCGCTGTGCACCGTGGTCGTATAGCGCTCGACCTGCGCCGCCAGCCGGCCTGCGTCTCCCACCAGGCCGCCAAATCCATACGGCGTGCCATGCAGCCCTGTATGCATCGTCAGCACGACCCAACCGGCGAACGCTCCCGCGGCCATTCCAACAGCTCCTGGAACGCGCTTCGTGCGCCCGATCAGGACGCCGACAGCCACGAGAACTAAGCCGACAATGAGGGGGGCGGCCGAGCCACGGATGGTCAGCGGAGAGATGTCGATCGCGTCGGGGAGGACGATCGCGACCGGCAAACACAGCAGCCATACGACCACCGCGAGCACGCCCGGATGGTCCCAGCGCAGCCTGACCCGCACCCGGGGCGGAGACAGCGCGGCGGTCCAGCGTGCACGGGCGCGTCGCGCTGCAGAGACAGTTGTCATAGCGGCGGCGACCCCATCGGTCGAGTCAGGCACACTCCTGGTGCGTAGAGCTTACGGGCGGGAAAGGCAGCAGGATGGCGCGCCGCGCCGATGACTTCCAGCGCGGTTAGTTTCCGTCCCCTACTTCGGCGCCTTTCCTCTCATCGGGGAGAAAGGATTTGAACCCGCGACCGCCCGACCCCCAGCCGGATGCTAGGGGCGGTGCTCAGGTATCTACGGCTCAGGTATCTACGGGCAGATTTGCAGCGATTTCTTGTTTTCGGTTCATCCATTTGTTCTCAGTTGTCGTCCGTCGCTGAGTTAGTCATCGCCGCTTCGTTGGGGCTCGGCGCGTAGTGCGCGTAGATCAGTGTCGTCTTTATTTCCGCGTCGCCTATCCACTCCTGCGGGGTGCGCATCCGGACGCCCGCTGCAGCCATTCGGGTACCGAAGGTATGCCTCAGGTCGTGAAACCGGACGGAGCGTACGCCGGCGCGATTTAGCGGCTTGAACCGCTGACCGCCAACGCGGTCGGCTATCGGACTCGCCGGCGCCCCACCCCGAGCCGCACAAGTCTGCCAGAGCAACCTCCTGGGCGCCATCTCGCTCCGCTGTCGGACGTTCAGCTGGCCGGTGGGCCTTGGGCGGTGCTCCTCATGCGATGGGCGTGCTGAGGGCGTAGCGGAACGGGGTCTGGATCGCGTATGTCCCGTCCGGGGCCTGAGCCGGGAGCGCCGCCGTAATTCCCGACGGCTCCTTGAACATCCCTCGCGCCCGCCTCACACACCTACTGAATGATCAGGACTAGTTGGCGCCGACGACCTTGAAGTCCTGGTTGACGAAGATATGGTGCGGCCAGTTGACGCCGATGTTGTGGACTTCGTACTCGCCGTTGCTCAGCTTCACAACACGGTCGACGATGCCCCCCGGGTAGGCAGCTAATGCAGCTTCTGTCGCCTTATTCGCTTGCGTTCCACTGACGATCGTCCCTGACCCCTGACGGTAGTTCGCCGGGATCTGGCCGACCTGCTTTGACGTAGGCGCGGCCCCACGCTGGAAGGGGACCACACCTGCCGATGAGGAAGTTGCGGAGCTGCCGCCGCCATTTGGTTGCACGATGACCTGGCTGGCTGTGATGGTCGTTCCGCTGGTCGTCCCAAGTACGAGGACGTTTTCGCCTTTTGTAATGGCGCTTGCCGAGCTCGAGCTCGTCCCCTTGTGGTATGCCGTAGAGGACGCCTTCTTGATGGTCACCCTCTGATCGGCTGATGTCGAGATCGTGAAGCTCGAGTTGGACACGGTGTCGACCGTGCCGGATGATCCCCCTGCAGCCGGGCCAGACCGAGAGTTGGATCCTCCGCTGCCAGGCATGTGGTGCCCCGATGTTGCCGAAGGGAACGTGGCTGCTGTCGTGGCGCCTGAGCCGACGCTGGCGGTTGCGCTGACGACGCCGTAGGCACCGCCCCCCAGCGCGATGGCCGCGGCGCCGATGGCGATGGCCCTGGTGAGTCTCCGGGAGAACATTGGCTGATCCGTTCTGTCGTGTGTTGATCGTGGGTTAGCGGGTTGGTCCCACGATGGGCAGACGCCCTAAGAACTCCGCGAGATGAGTCGAAAAGGTTCGTAAGGACCATCAACCAGAGCAGCACGGGCCTTCAGTCTGCCGCCGGCGACTAAGAATTCGGTCCCGCGGTGCACGCACCCTTCACCGGCTCTGGACGCTCCGGGCCTAGCGACCGGCGGAACCGGGAATCGGGCGGCGAATCGCATACCTCGCGATATGCAGGCGTCGACGTCCGATGTGAAATGAATCGGCCTAATGCCCGACGAGGAGATCGCCGAGCGGCTCGGAGCGAAGACCTAGTGGGTCTGGCACAGGCGAGGGCCGCGCGGATTCCTCACGTCTGCCTCGGCCGCCATTGCTTATTGAGCGGGTTTTCCGTCTCTGCCCGGAAAAATTAGTCGTCCAATAAACGTCCGTCCAGGGCGCGGTCCGGTGCACCACCTCAGAGCAAAGTGCGGGTTTCCAGGCTTATCTAAATCGGGGAGACAGGATTTGAACCTGCGACCGCCCGGCCCCCCAGCCGGAGAAACCGGGTATCGGTCACTCCGGAAGCCCGGTATTTGCAGGTACTTCTGTTTTGGGTGTTCTTCAGTTCTTCTCAAATTGGACCCCAAATTGGACCCGAACCCGTGTTCGACTCCGGCTCAGCCACGGCGAAGGCGGCGTCCACACGCTGGACCTCATGTGCTGAGGGCGCGTAGTGCGAATAGATCTGGGTTGTCTTCGCATCGGCGTGGCCCAGGTACTCCTGGATTGCCCGCAGCGGCTCGGCATGTGCGGCTAGGCGCGTCGCGAACGTAAGGTCATGAAAAACTTGATCATCCGGACGCCAGCGATCCGCCAGGCTTCCTGAAAGCGCCTGGTCACCTTTGTGCGGTCGATTGGCCACCCGGTGTGCGGATGCGCGAAGACGAGATCGTCCTCGGTGTTGTAGAGAGTGCGTTTGGACCGGCGGTCAAGCTCGGCGGCGAGCCGGGTGGCCATCGGTACCGACCGCCGCATGGAGAGATCCGATTTGCCCTCCGCGGAGTGCTCGCCACGAACGAATGTGTTGCGGACCCTGATCCGCTTCGCGGTCCAGTCGACGTCGCGCCACCGGGGGCCGAGTAGCACCTACTGGCGCAGACCGGTGATCGCCGCGGCGAGGATCAATACGCGCAGCACAGGGCCGAGGACCTCTGGCGGTGGTGGCGGCGCGGGTCCGGGGCGTCCGCGCCGAGTCGGCGCCGGCGCTCGCTCGACCACTTCGTCGGGGATCGCGCGCAACACGGCCGTCACCGCTTCGACGTCGCGCGGGCGGGATGGACGGAGTTCCTGCACCTCCTGCATCTTGCGAAAAGCGCGCTCGCCGCTGGCGCGCGTCAGCCCGCGCGACCAGGCCTTGACCGTCGCTGAGGAGCATCCGAGGCGGTCGGCGATCTGGTTGATCGAGAGGCCCTCCGCTTCCCGGAAATGTTGCGCCAGGGCGACCGCACGGCGGTGCTCAAGAACACGGGACGGCTGGCTCGTGGCGGCCGCACGGGGAGTAGCCCGACACACGCAACGCGCTCTTCTCCTCGGCAGCTCAGCGGGTTGGCCAGTCGCGAGATGCGGGCGGCACGGCTGGCGACCATAGAGGCGCTAATCCAGGCTGGCACCTGCTTCGACCCAGGCTCGAGGCGTTATTTGAAACGCAGGCGATGCCGTGACTCTTAGCCAACGCGCGAAGCCTCGCGGGCGTTCGGGTGCGCTCGCCAGACGCAGCAGCCGAGCGCGCCGACGGCTGGTGACCGTGGGATAGGCGCGGTATCGTCAACTCGTGACCGGGGATACCGACCGCGCGCAAGTGCGGCTAGCCGAACTTGTCGCTGCACTGTCGCTGGGGATCGATCTCGGCTTCAGCCAGCCGATGGAGCACGTGTTGAGGCAGTGTTTGATCGCGCTGAGGGTCGCGGAGCGAGCCGGCCTTGATGAGCGGGCGCGCAGCGCCGTGTACTACACGGCGCTTTTGATCAATGTCGGCTGCCATTCCGACGCGCACGAGCAGGCGAAGTGGTTCGGCGATGACATCGCCCTGAAGTCGGACAAGTTCGAGTACGAGTTCGGAAGCGTGCGAGCGGCGGTCGCCGGCGTGCGCCGTGTCGGAGCGGGGCATCCGGCGCTGCATCGCTTTCGGTTAGGGATTGAGTTCGCGATCTCTGGTCATCGTGAGGTGGACGGCATGATCGCCCACCACGCGGCGATCGCCCGGTCACTCGGTGAACAGCTGGAGTTACCCGACGACGTGCTCGAGGCGCTCAGCGGGGCCTACGAGCAGTGGGATGGAAAGGGTTGGCCTGGCAAGCTGCGCGGCGAGCAGGTCCCGACCTCGGCGCGCATTGCTCAGCTCGCGGAGTTCACCGAGGTCGCGTTCCGCGTCGGCGGCATCCCGGCGGCGCGCGAGCTGGCGCACAAGCGCGGTGGCAAGCAGTTCGATCCGGCGCTCGCCAACCTGATGGCGAGTGACGCCGAGACGATCCTGTCGGGCCTAGACACTGTTTCGACTTGGGACGCGGTGATCGACGCCGAGCCCGCTCTCGCGGTGGTGCTCTCCGGCGACCGATTCGACCAGGCGCTGACCGCGATCGCGAACTTCGTCGATCTGAAGTCCCCGTACACCCTCGGCCATGCTCGTGCGGTCGCCGATCTGGCCGCGGCCGCGGGCGCGCAGCTCGGCCTCTCTAATTCGGACGTGCGGACGCTGCGCCGGACGGGGCTCGTGCATGACCTCGGGCGGCTGGGAGTCTCCAATTCGATCTGGGACAAGCCGGGGCCGCTCGGCGCGGGCGAATGGGAACGCGTTCGGCTGCACCCTCACATAACCGAGCGGATGCTCCACCAGTCCGAGGCGCTCGCTCCGCTCGGTCAGATCGCAGTGCAGCACCGCGAGCGTCTGGACGGCTCGGGCTATCCGCGCGGGCTGGCCGGGGCGGCGATCTCACCCGCGGCCAGGATCCTCGGAGCCGTCGACACCTATCAGGCGATGCGCGAGCCCAGACCGTACCGCGCAGCACGCTCGGCAGAACACGCAGCGGCCGAGCTGCGCGCCGAGGTCAAGGCAGGTCATTACGAGGCGGATGCTGTTGAGGCCGTCCTCGGCGCGGCCGGCCATCGCGTGGCCCGTCGCCGCGAAGGCCCCTCCGGGCTTACGCAGCGCGAGGTCGAAGTGCTAAGGCTGCTTGCGCGAGGGCTGCCGAACAAGATGATCGCCGAGCAGCTCGTGATCTCACCCAAGACGGTCGCCAACCACATCGAGCACATCTACGCCAAGATCGACGCGTCGAACCGCGCCGCGGCGAGCTTGTTCGCCATGCGACACGGCTTGCTCCCCGAGGAGCAGTTCACACCCGACGCATCCCCGGTCGCAGCCGGCAACACGTAGCCGCCTCCCCCTGCCGGTCCGTTTAAAAGATGGGGCGAACGCCCCATGAACAATGCGCACTTCACGCCTAGCTTGGGCGCACGCGTTTCCGACTTCGCCCAAGGAGGCTGACATGAGCATTTGGGGCCGAATTTTCGCCGGGCTCTACGACCATATGACGGCCAGGACAGAAAAATCTGGCCTGAGCGCCCACCGGCAGGCGCTGCTGGCCGCAGCCAGCGGCGACGTGCTGGAGATCGGCGCCGGCACCGGTGCGAACCTCGCCCACTACGGCGAGCGCGTTCGCGCACTCACGCTGACCGAGCCGGAGAAGCCGATGATCCGCCGCCTACAGAAGCGGCTCCAGCAGCGACCCGACGCCAAGGCGCTGCGTGCGCCGGCCGAGGATCTCCCGTTCAACGACGACAGGTTCGACACCGTCGTCTCGACGCTCGTTCTGTGCACCGTCGATGACCAGCCCCGCGCACTGCGCGAAATCCGACGCGTGCTTCGTCCCGCGGGACGGCTGCTGTTCATCGAGCACGTCCGCTCAGACGACGAGAAACTCGCCCGGCTACAAGACCGCATGATGCCCATCAACCTCCGCATCGGCCACGGCTGCCACTGCAACCGATCCACCCTCGACGGAATCCGCGACGCAGGCTTCGACGTTTCAGAACTCCAACGCGACACGCTCAAGTACGCGCCACCGTTCATCCGACCGCTTCTAGTCGGAGTCGCAGAAGTCTCGCCGACTCCGCACGAGCGTGAGCAGAGATCACTCGCCGAGCAGGTCCCGCACCCGGCCTAGTCCTTCGCGCAGCGGTTCAGCCAAGCCGTAGACCGCGAGGAATGCCAAGTAAGCTCGACGCGGCACATCGACCGAAAAGCCGCGCAGCGACTGACGGACGCGGTAGGGTCAATGTCAGGGTGTTGTGAGGCGAGTCGAGAGGAGGAGTTTCGTGTACGTTCGCGTCGCTAGGTTCACGGGGGTGAACGCCGAGCGGCTGGAGGAGCTGCTCGCGCGCATCAAGGAGTCCGACGGACCGCCCGAGGGGATACCCACGACTGGCATCAGAATCCTGGTTGACGAGGACCAAGGCACGGCCCTGGTGGAGCAGTACTTTGAGACTGCTCAGGACATGGAAGTCGGCGGCCAGGCGTTCAGCGCGATGGATTCCGCCGAGACGCCAGGCACTCGCACCTCCGTGGACATGTGCGAACTGAAGCTCGAGCTGAAGGCCTGAGCGACCGGCGGCTCAAATACCTCCTCCCGGTCTTCTATAGCGGAGCCGTCACTCCGGGCACGGAGACGCGAGGCAGCCGTCCTGATCCGCGTCTCCGGCTCGGACACTGGGCACTGCCACCGGTCGGATAGGCGATTGCTTTCGACTAACTCCCGTCGTCGCCCGACCAGGCGCTGCCCAGAGCGAAGCTGGTCGCGCGTCTTGCCGATCAAGTCCCCTCGCACGCCAGCACCTCGTCGCCGTATCACCGAAGCGCCCCGCTTTCAGTCCCGCTGCTCTAGCGAACGCTGCACGCTGGCTCACCAGTCAGCCGTGGAGAAGGTCCTCGAATCGCAAGACCTCTTCGACGGTGGCGCTTGTCTCGGGCCTGCTCAACGTCATCAAGCTAGCTTCAGCGCAGCCTGCCCGACACCGCGCTGGTTGCGATGCGCTTCCCGCAGCCACCCCCTCCTCCCGTATTCGAGTTTCTTCGGCTGGGCGCTACACGATTCCGCTACCTGCTCGCGCTGAACGTCACAAACCTGCTCTCTTACGGCGAACTCGGGCATCACCGCTCTCCAGCAAGCTAGCGCCCCTCGAGGCCGCCCACCCGCAATCGTGGACGTGTTGCTCGAGAGTCGCGCTCGTGGACGGGCTACCGACGCCGTTCAAGCGCTGCTCGACTCCGTCCAGATATTGATCCCACCATCGACGGCGTAGCGGTCGATCTGCGCGAGTTCCGCGGTGTCAAAGTTGAGCCGGTCGAGCACAGCCACGTTTTGCTCGAGCTGTTCGACGCTGCTCGCGCCGAGCAGGGCCGAGGTCACGCGCGGATCCCTGAGCACCCACGCGATCGCCATCTGAGCCAGACTTTGGCCTCGCCCGCGGGCAACCTCGTTCAGCGCCTTCACGCGCTCCAGGTTCTCCGCGCTGAGCAGATCCTCGGCGAAATAGTTGCCGCGTTTGACGCGCGAGTCGTCCGGGACGCCGTGCAGGTAGCGGTCCGTCAACAGGCCCTGGGCGAGCGGCGAGAACACGATGCAACCGACGCCTTCGCGCTCGAGCACGTCGAGCAGCTCGTCCTCGATCCACCGGTTGAGCATCGAGTAGGACGGCTGGTGGATTAACAGAGGGGTGCCCAGGTCACGGAGGATCTCGACCGCGGCAGCGGTCCGCTGTGGTCCGTAGGACGAAATCCCGACGTAGCGGGCCTTCCCGTGTCGCACCGCGGTGTCGAGCGCGCCCATGGTTTCCTCTAGCGGCGTTTCGGGATCGAAGCGGTGGGAGTAGAAAATGTCGACATACTCCAGCCGCGTGCGTCGCAGGCTCGCCTCGAGGCTTCCCAGCAGGTACTTGCGCGAGCCCCACTCACCGTAGGGCCCCGGCCACATGTCGTAGCCGGCCTTGGTCGAGATGACCAGCTCGTCGCGGTACGGCGTGAAGTCTTCGGCGACGATGCGCCCGAAGTTGATCTCGGCACTTCCGTATGGCGGTCCGTAGTTGTTGGCGAGATCGAAATGGGTGATCCCGAGGTCGAAAGCGCGCCTCAGGATCGCGCGGCTCGTGGCGAGCGGCCGGTCGTCGCCGAAGTTCTGCCATAGCCCAAGAGAGACCGCCGGAAGCTCCAGGCCGCTACGTCCACAGCGGCGGTAGGGAAGGCGGTCGTAGCGATCGTACGCCGCGGTATAACGGGTTCGTCCAAGGCTGGCGTTGTAGGGCAAGCTAGGCACACCGTCTGTCGCAGCACACCCGACGAGTATTCCACGCACGGCGACCCGTCGAGCGGCGCCATCAGCACGATGCCACCGCCTCTCATTCCCGCCGCAGCGACGGATCGCTTCCGGCCAAGATGTCCAGCGCGAAGCCACGTACCGGATTGAACCCGGCGTCGCTGGTCTGAGCGAGCGCGGTAATGAACACTCCGAGCGGCACGCCGGCGACGAATTGGGCCATCGCTGATATGACGGGCAGGATGGCCAGCTCAGCCCGCTCGCCGACCGCTGAAACGGGGAATCCAGTCCCTCGTCGCCCGACCCCGCATGGCACGCACGAGCGATGTTTTTTATGGGCGTCGTGCTGGAGGCGCCCAGCGCCGCGAACCTGGCGGCGGCTCACAGCTCGACGCTCGAGCAGCAGTCCTCGCCGAGGTGGGGGGCGGTCGGTCAGGTCTCGAGCATCAGCGCGATCGCGAGGCGGTCATCGTCGCACGAGCTTGCTGTGGGCAACGACCAGCGGGGACTACGATTGACTCGACCTGTGGCGCTGCCATCGGCGTTTGGCCGGACGATCCGCGGCCGGGATGCGGAACTCGGCGTGTTGGGCGAGTTGCTCGATCGTGTGCGTTCGGGCTCGGGTGCGGTTCTGCTCATAGAGGGAGCGGCGGGGATGGGGAAGAGCCGCCTGATCGCCGAGGGCGAGAAGATGGCGCACCGCCTGGGCTTCCTGGTTGGGAGCGGCGCGGCTGAGCCTTCAGAGTCCGTGGCTGAGCTTGCGCCTCTGCTCAGGGCGCTCTTCGATGGACCACAACCGTTGCTGGATCGTGCCGGGCTGAGCAGCCTCCAGGCGGGACCCGAGCAGCGCTACTGGCGGCTGCAGGATTTGCACTCTCTGCTCGAGCGCGCCGCATTGGACGGCCCAATGCTCATATTCCTGGACGACGTGCAATGGATCGACAGCGGCACCGCAGCCGCGTTGCGCGCGCTGCCACCGCATCTAGCTTCGCTTCCGGTCGGATGGGTCATCGCGATGCGACCGGATCAGGGCCCGGGGCAGCTTCGGAGTGCCGTCGAATATCTGGCTGACGAGGGTGCCCAACGGCTTATCCTCGAGCCGCTCTGCGACGCCGCGGTGGCGAAGGTGGCGAGCGACGTGATGCAGGCTGAGCCCGATCAGACGCTCGTCCGCATGGCCGCGGAGGCCGGCGGCAATCCATTCCTGCTCGTCGAGCTGCTCGAAGGTCTGCGACTCGAGGAGCTTGTTCGCGTCGATTCCGGGCGTGCGACAGTGACCGATTACAGGCTTCCCGACCGGATCCGCACGAGCATGCGAGAGCGGCTGGACCGCATGTCGGAAGCGGCGCGTCAGGTCGCCACGGTCGCCGGGTCGCTGGGACGGGCGTTTTCCGTCTCGGAGCTGTCAGAGATGCTCGGTCTTCCCCCGGCGTCGCTGCTGACCTCGGTCGCGCAGCTGATCGAAGCGGGGATCTTGCGGGAGCGCGGAGACCAGCTGTGCTTTCAACACGATCTGATCCGCGAAGCGGTTCGCGGCGCGTGTGCGCCCTCGGCGCGCCGGGCGCTCGATCGGCAAGCCACTGACGTGATGCTTGCCTGGGGCGCTTTGCCGGTCGAAGTCGCTGTTCAGCTCGCCGCCAGCGCCCGGCCGGGGGACGAGATCGCGATCAGCACGCTGCTGTTGGCCTCGGAGGCGTTGGCGACGACCGATCCCGGAGCGAGCGCGGACCTCAGCCGGCGGGCTCTTGAGCTGGCCCCCGAAAGGCATTCTCTGCGGGGCCCGCTCGTCGTGCAGGCGGCGATGTCGCTGCACGCGGCGGGACGGGTCGAGGAGGGGAAGGCTTTCGCGGATAACGCGATGCGGGAGGTGCTTCCCGTCGCGGAGGAGGCGGAGGTGCGTCTAGGCATCGCCGGTATGTGGTTGGTCTCCCCGGACGTGAGGGTGCACGCCAGCCGTGAGGCGTTGAAGCTGGTGGGTCTGCCTGAGCACCTGCGCGTAGAACACATGGCGAAGCTGGCCTACAACCTGGTGGCCGGGGGGCGGACGGAGGAAGCGCGGGCTCGATTGTCCGAGGCCGCGGCCGCTGGCGGGCGCGTTGACCGGGTCGCCCGGTTTCCGCTCGCGCTGAGCGAGGGGGGTTTGCACTACATGGCCCTGGATTTCGCGCGCGCGCTCGAGCTGTTCGAGGCGGTTCTCCGTGACGGGCTCGCGGAAGCGCACGGACTCGATGAGTTCCTGACCCGGCTGTGGCGGTCGGGGGCGCTCCTTACCCTGAATCGCGAGCAAGACGCGCTCCAGGAGATCGACGGAGTAATCGCCGAGTCGCTCAAGCGGGGATTTTCCGACTTCTTGCATGTCGCCGAGATCACGCGGGGCCACATGCTCTTGCAGTTGGGTCGCCTGGAGGACGCCTCCGTGATGCTGGACGGCCGGTTCGATCCCCACGGACCACCAGTGGTCACTGTCATGGACGCTACCGGGGTGGTCGCGCTCGGGCGGCTCGCGCTTCACACCAGCGACGGACGGCAGGTTCGCCAGACGAGCGAGATCGCCAAGGCGATGCTGAACGAGACAACCCCGGGCGTTCGACGTCACGCCGCGTGGCTGCTGAGTCTGCAGGCAACAGCCGAGGGCGATCCGCGTCAGGCTCATCAGTGGCTGTGCGCGATGGGCGAGCCGGAGCGCACGCAGGTGCTGCGCAGGCTCTGGATGGATGTGGCCGACGAGCCGCTGATCGTGCGAATGGCCCTCGCCGTTGGCGACCGCGAGCTCGCCGAGAGCGCCGTTGCGGACGCGAACCGACGCGCCGAGGTCTCCCCGGGAGTTCCGTCGCTTGCCGCGATCGCGGCCCACGCCGGCGGGCTGATCGACGGCGATGCCGACAAGCTGTCCGCGGCCGTCAGCCTGTTCGAGCGAAGCCCCCAATCGCTCGCGCGTGCGGCTGCATGGGAGGACCTTGGCCTGGCGCACCAGCGGCAGGGGATCGGAGAATCGGGGATCGAAGCTCTCACCCAGGCTCTGGTCCTGTTCGCGCGGGCAGGGGCGACACGGGACGCGGCGAGACTCCGCAGCCGCCTCCGCGAGCTTGGGATTCGCCGCCGGGTCGCGACGGAAGGGAAGCCTGTTACCGGATGGGCGGCGATGACAAAGTCCGAACTCGCGGTCGCTGAGCTCGTAGCTAGCGGCCTCACCAATCGCGAGGTCGCCGAGCGTCTTTACGTATCACCGCATACGGTGAACACACACTTGCGCCAGGTGTTCGCAAAGCTCGGGGTCAAATCACGGGTTGACCTCACGAGGCTTGCCATAGAGCGCGAGAGCGAGCACGTTCCAGGGACCGCCCGCGGCAGCCAGACCGTCTGAGCCGGCGAATTTCGACTTCGGGGTGCTTCCACGGTATGGGGGCGTCCCGCCTCTGAACTCGTCGTGCGTGGTGAACATCTCGACCATCCGCGCACGCGCCCGCTGCCCTCATCCGATCGGGGCTTGATCGCGTCAGCCCGCGTGCGACGGCGAGCTACGCGAGACTGAGCGACCAGTCCAGTGGTTGCGACGACGACGATCGCGACGCAGTAGCCGATCGCGCTCCAGGACAGCCCCGCTCGCGGTATCAACTGGCCGGCGACGATCACAGGGACGCCAAACGCGAGGTAAGCCACGGTGAAGACGGCCGCGAACAGTCCGGCCCTCTGGTCCGGCTCCGCGAGCGGACTGAGCATTCGCAACGTCCACGAGTACGAGGATCCCCACCCCGATTCCGCCGATCAGCCCACCGAACACCAAGAGCGGCAGCACTCTTGCGGCGACGCCGACTATCACCACGGCGCTCCCGACGATGATCGCTGCTCCTCCCGACTGATTGCTGATACGAGGTGAGATACGGCCGACAAACAGGCCCACGATGGCGGCCATACCCGCTTCGGTGAATACCGTCGCTCCGTTCACCAGCCCGCCGTTGGTGTGGAAGAGTCCGCGAATGATCGTCGGAATCAGGCCCAGGAAGAGCCCTACGAACATCCAGGCCCCGATCTGTAGCGGAACCGCGGCGACAAATTCCCGAACGGCCGGTCCCGGAATCGAGAGGTTGGGGCGCAGCGCACGCCGAGCACCCGGGCGGCGGCTAACCGTCTCGGCCGAGAGGATTGCGACACCGATTCCGAGGGACGTGACAAAGGCGAGACAGGCAAAGACGATCTTCGCCGGCGAGCCGGTGAACTGGATAGCGGCCCCTGTCAGTAAAGCGCCCAGTCCGATTCCGCCCGCCGGAGCGACGCTACCGATGACTGGTCCCAGTTCTCTGTGGCGGGGGGGGAGCTCGACGAGCGCCGCCGTGAATGTGCTGAAGACCGCCCCTGTTGCGAGGCCTTGGACGGCGCGCGCGGCAATCACCCACTCGATGTTGGACGCGAAGAAGAACATCACCATCGCGAGCAGCTGAATCGAAAGGGCTCCGATCAGGACCGGCCTGCGGCCGATGTAGTCCGATAGCGAGCCAACAACGAGCAACGCTAGGAGGAGACCGAACGCGTACATCGCGAACGCGACGGTCAAGATTCCGGCGTGGAAGCCCCATTGATGCTCGAACAAGACCAGCAGCGGCGTCGGCGCACCAGCCGCAAACGTGACGCTCGCGAAAGCCAGCCCGGTTCCCGCAAACGCGACCCCTGGGGGCAGCGAACCACGCCTGTGAGTCGTCGTTTCGGGTTCGGGTGGTGCGGGGCTGTCCGTCGGCATCGCGCCCAGGCTGGTACAACGCGCAGCCCTCGCCATCGCACGAACGTGCCGTTTCGAAGCCCAGGGACCAGCTGCCGCTAAATCCGGCCCGATCGTGCGATGACACGGGAACCGACCGGCGACAGGCTCTCTCTTGACGGCAATCAACACGACGAGAGGAGACCCGGTGAGCGCCTACCTGATCTCGCAGGTCGAAGTCCTTGACGCTGAGGCGTGGGAGAACTACGGCACCCGCGCGGCGCCAGCGATTGTCCGTTTCGGTGGCCGGTACCTCGTCAGGGGGGCGCTCGCCGAAGTGATCGAAGCCGACTGGCCGGTGGACGAGCCGCCGCCCCAGACCGTGATCGTGGCGGAGTTCCCCAGCATGAAGCCCTCACGGACTGGTATGCGTCGCCGGAATATGCCGAGGCCTTCGCGTTTCGCGCCGCAGCGGTCAAACGCCGGATGATCTTTGTGGCAGGCGTCGACGAGGCTGCCGAGTAGACACACGATCGCGGCAGGCATGAGAGGCACCGATTGCCCGGTGACGGTGGCCCGGCGCGGGCGCGACATCAGGCGACCGACAACTCTCGGCCCCAGCACTAAACACCCACCCGACCCGGCATACGGCACGGAACGGCTCGCCGACACCGCAATTCGCCGCGCTGTGATCGTGTTGGCGGACGCGCGGGTCTGCGGTGCCCGCTAGTCGGTCCGTACGTCGTCGCTCCCGGCAAAACATCGCTCGTGCGTGCGATGCGCCGTCCGACGAGCCGGTGGACCCTTCGGGGACAACCACAAACGAAGGAATGTGAATGATGAAGCAAAAAGACCTTGAAAAAGACCTTGAGGGACAGCGGGCCCTGGTGACGGGCGCGACGTCGGGCATCGGTCGCGCGGCCGCGCTCCAGCTGGCACGAAATGGAGCCGAGGTCGTCGTTCACGGCCGTAACGCCGAACGAGGCGCCGAAACGGTCCGGGAGATCGAGGCCGCTGGCGGGAACGCGAGCTTTGTCGCTGCCGACCTCGCCGATGCCCCCGACGTGCAGTGGCTGGCAAGCGAGGTCGGCGACGTCGACATCCTCATCAACAACGCCGGGATCTCGGCCTTCCGCCCGACCGCAGAGTTCGATCCCGCCGTGTTCGACAAGATGTTCGCGAGCAACGTCCGGGCGCCGTTCTTCCTCGTCGCGGCGCTCGCTCCCGGGATGGCCGCCCGCGGCCACGGGAGCATCGTCAACCTCAGCAGCATGGCCGGCGGGGTCGGGCTCGCGGGCGGCGCGGCCTACGGCGCGACCAAGGCATCGCTCGAGGCGATGACCCGCGCGTGGGCCGCCGAGTACAGCGCGAGCGGGGTGCGCGTTAACGCGATCGCCCCAGGACCCGTCTACACCCCCACACCATCAGGTCCCGAGTTCATCTCAGCGCTCGGCCAGACCACGCCGATGCACCGCGCCTCACAGCCCGAGGAGATTGGCGAGGTGATCGCCTTCCTCGCCTCCCCACGAGCGAGCTACATCACCGGCACAACCGTCGCCGCCGACGGCGGACGCAGAGCGATATAGCCGCGACCCGACCTAGCAGTCCAGTCTCGGCCAAGGAGCTCGCCATGAGCAGCCATTTGAACCAGCCGCCCGAGATGCTTGAAGCGGGTACCAAGCTCATGCCAGACCCCAAGGAACTCTCGACCACGGGCTACGGCGGACGCACGCACGTCTCTCTCGGAGAGATCGATGAAGGGAGCTATCGATGTTTGACCACGTGACCCTTCGAGTCCCCGAGCTAGCGGTTGCAACCACCGCGTTGGCGATGGTGCTCGATCAGCTCGAGATCGTGCAGACCGCGAGCGCCGAGCTTCTCGGTCTGGGGGAACTTCGCCCTCACCCAGACCGACGACGAGCACCCCATCGCTCGGCGCGTACATGTCGCGTTCATCGCCCCGACCCCAACTCATGTCGACCACTTCGGGCGGGCCGGCATCGATGCCGGGTTTGCCGATGACGGACCCGCCGGCCCGCGTCTGCATTACGCCGACGACTACTACGCGGCATTTCTCAAAGACCGCGAGGGCAACAGCTTCGAGGCCGTTCATCGCGATGGTCACCGGCCGAGCGACAACATCGATCACGTCGCTATCCGCGTTGGCGATCTCGACGCATCAACCGTGTTCTACTGGACGATCGCCGACGCGGTCGGACTGACGATCCGCTGGCAGACCGTCGACCGAGCAGCGTTCTCCATCGACGAATCAGAGGCGTCCTTCATCGTGGCCGCCGGGGAGTCGACCCAGAACGTCCACGTCGCCTTCTCGGGCAACGACGACGAGGTACGCCGGTTCCACGCCGACGCGATCGCGGCGGGATACCGCGGCAACGGCGAGCCCGGCGAGCGCCCCCAGTATCACAATGGCGACTATTACTACTCCGCATACGTGCTCGATCCCGACGGCAACAACATCGAACTCGTCAACCACCACCGGACCTCGCCCGAGCCCGAACGGGGGCTGCAGCTACCGCCGTCAGGCGAAAAGAGGGTTCATGATGTGCGTGTCTCTGACCAACCAGCCGCTTGATGGGAACTCGCGGATCGTCACAGCCTTCACATAACTGAGGTGGACCCGGACCGCCCTCTTGGCACTGCGCTGCTAAGCGCAACGATCGCCTGGCGGGCCAGAGAGGGTCTTGAGTCCGCGAACCCAGAGGCTCGCTGGACTAGCGCTTGCTAAGCGCAACACGCGAGACAAAAAATTGGACCCTGATTGGCCCCGTCGCGGTCTCCGGTCGCTAGTGGCATCCCGAACCGGCGCGTGCGGCGCAAGGCCGGCAGCCGGTCAAGCAGGCCGACCGGCCGACGGTGAAGAAGACTGAGACGCGGATCCAGTTCCTCGACCAGCCCGAGCTCGAGCAGCTGGTCGCCGCGCCGTACCCGGACGACGCGTTCGGGCGGATCGAGCCGACGGTGTATCTCACCGCAGCTCTGACCGGACTTCGTCAGGGGGAGTTGATCGGGCTCCGGTGGCGCGACGTCGACTTCGAGGCGCGGAGAATCCGTGTCGTCTCGCCGTACGTGCGCGGTGAATTCGGGGATCCCAAGTCCGTCGGCTCCGGCCGGTCGGTCCCCATGGCAGAGCGTGTCGCCGACGCCCTGCGCGAGTTGAGGGAGCGCTCGCTCTACTCACGTGACCGCGACCTCGTGTTCTGCCCACCAGGGACCGGAAAGGCCTCTCGACCGCTCCAAGCTGGTCCGTCGCTTCAAGGACGCCCTCAAGCGCGCAGACGTGCACCAAATCACCTTCCACGAGTTGCGGCATACGTTCGGCACCCGGATGGCCGCGGCCGGCACGCCGATACGCACGCTGCAGTACTGGATGGGTCACGCCGACTCGAAGACGACGCAGATCTACGCGCACTATCGGCCCAGCGATCAGGAGGCCGACGCGGTGGACCGGGCGTTCGCGTGAGCGAACGGTCCATCCTGGCTGAGACGGCGACGCCGGACGGCATCCTGGTCATGATGTTCGAGGACACTTGGCACGGTCACATCGTCGATCCACGCGAGGGTCATGGAGAACTGGCCGCGCACCTCGACGCGGTGCTGGCGGCAGTATCGGCACCAGACCACCGCGAGCCGGACCCGTTCGCGGGGCGCGAGCGCTTCTACAAACGAGCAGTCGGCCCCAGTCGATGGCTGATGGTGGTCGTATCCTTTGAGCAGGAGCCCGCGCGAATCGAGACCGCGCTGGGCTACGGACATGGGCGAGCGCCAGCCGGATGGAATCCATGAACATCAGAATTGACGGACTGGTTTTCGACCGGGCAAACTACGACGCCGACGGAGACGTGCTGTACCTCGCGCGCGGCGAGTCCAACACCGCAGCTAACGTGGCGCTCACGCCCGAGGGGCATGGCGTGCGGTATGGCGACGACGGCCAAGTCATCGGCGTGACGATCATCAACGCCCGCCGGCTCTTGGACCGCGACGGACACCTGATGATCACGCTCCCGCACGAGGTCAGAGTCGACGCCCGCGACCTCGCTAGCGCACTGGCGTAGAGCACAGCCGAGTCGGGCGCTGGCGCCGCGATCGTGGCGGCCGACTCTCCGGATCGCGACCTTCTAATCCGGCGCTATCACCCCGACCGCCGGGCGGCGGTGCTTGTCGATACCGACGGCCATACCGAGATCCATCGGCCTGTTCGGCTCCGGCGACTGCTCGGTCGGCGATGAACCGCGACGGCCGGCTGAGCTAATCCGCTTCCCCGGGGGCCAACACGCCCGGGGCCTGGTCCCCAGCCAGCCGGGAGGACCGGCCGGGCTGAGGAGCAGGCCCCCCAACCACCACAGGAGGAGCGACCCCATGAGGCTCGCCACCACTCACACCTACCAGACACCGACCGTGCGCGAGCGCGTGCGGTGCGGGCACCGGGTCCACGTCGGCCGTGCGCCAGCTGCCAGCAGGCGGCCTACGACCGGCAGGCCGCCCAGCTGGCCGACGCGGTCGCCGCCGGGCTCGCCTGGCTCATGCGACAGCAAGAGACCAGGGCATAGCGGCAACAGGCCGCGGTCAGAGCCGCCGACGCGCGGAGACGCGCGGAGACGACCTCAGAGATGGTCCTGCGCGCGGGATCGACGGAACGGCGGCAGTCGCGCTTGCGAGCGCCTGTGAGGCTTAGGTGGGCGTGGCTGCCGGTACGAGCCCGGTCTGGTATGCGAGCACGACGACTTGGACGCGGTCGCGGAGGCCAAGTTTCTGGAGGATGTGCGTGACGTGGGTCTTGACGGTCGTCTCGCTGATGTAGAGCTCCGCGCCGATCTCTGCGTTGGACAGGCCGCGGGCGATGAACCGGAGGATGTCTTGCTCGCGTGCGGTGAGCTCGTCGAGTTCTTTCGGCGGCTCGTGGCGAGGGATGCGGGTGAATTGGTGGATCACGCGTTTCGTGATCGCCGGTGAGAGCAGCGCGTCTCCAGCGGCGACGGTGCGGACCGCCTCGATCAGCTGTTCGGGGGGGTCGTCTTTGAGCACGAACCCGCTCGCGCCGGCGCTGAGGGCTTCGTAGACGTATTCGTCGAGTCCGAAGGTGGTGAGGATCAGGATC
>DASYAP010000204.1:0-4357 GCA_036501265.1 Solirubrobacteraceae bacterium
TCTGACGCTTCCTTCGGTGTCGGTGGAGCGCGAGCGGCTCGTCGCCTATGACCGGGTATGCGGGTTCTCGCTGTCGGACACGCTCCCGCCGACGTATATCCACATTCTCGCGTTCCCCCTTCACCTCAAGCTCATGTCCGAGCCGAGCTTTCCCTTCCGGGCGATCGGCCTGGTGCACATCGCCAACGAGATCACCCAGCACCGTCACGTCAACGCCGGCGAGAAGCTTTCATTGCGAGTCGTCCCCACCGCGCTTAGCCACACCCCCGGGGGCAGCAGTTCTCGCTGCGGTCCGAGGCGCGAGTGGGCGAGGAGCTCGTGTGGCAGGAGGTGTCGACGATTCTCAAGCGTGGGGGCGGATCGGCTGGGCCTGCCGGGGCCGCGGCGAGATCGTCGACCGACGAGTTGCCTGCGACCGCCACCTGGAAGCTGCGCGGCGACCTCGGTCGTCGTTACGCGTCGGTCTCAGGCGACGTGAACCCGATCCACATGCATCCCCTGAGCGCCAAGCTGTTCGGGTTTCCGTCGGCGATCGCCCACGGGATGTGGACGAAGGCTCGTTGCCTGGCGGCGCTCGAAGGCCGGCTTCCGGACGCCTTCACGGTGGAGGTCTCGTTCCGGCGGCCGATCGTGCTGCCCGCCGCTGTCGCGTTCGCCGAAGCCGCGTCTTCTGAGGGCGGGCTGCGCTTCAGCGTCGGGGACGCCCGCAAGTCCACGCCGCACCTGGCTGGGAGCGTGAAGTTCGGCTGAGCCGTATCTTCGACGTGTGACCACATTCGCGGACCTTGGCCTTGCTCCCGAGCTGCTGGACGCCCTGAAGGACGTCGGCTACGAGCGGCCCACCCCGATCCAGGAGCGTGCCATCCCACCGCTGCTCCAGGGACTCGACGTGATGGGCCAGGCCCAGACCGGCTCGGGGAAGACGGCCGCATTTGGCCTGCCGATGCTGCAGTACGTGGACCCTTCGGAGGCCGATGTCCAGGGCCTCGTACTGACGCCCACGCGCGAGCTGTGCATCCAGGTGACCCAAGCGTTGCGCGCGTACGGGGCGCGCAAGGGCATCGACGTGGTGGCCGTGTTCGGGGGCGCCCCGATCCGCTCCCAGCAGTCCCAGCTGCGGGCCGGCGGCCACCTGGTGGTGGGGACGGTCGGGCGGGTCAAGGATCTGATCTCGCGCCACTCCCTGCTGCTTCAACGGTGCCGCTGGGTGGTGCTCGACGAGGCCGATGAGATGCTCGACCTGGGCTTCCTCGAGGACGTCGAGCGGATCCTCTCCCTGATGCCCGCGAGCCGGCAGACAGCGCTGTTCTCGGCGACCATGCCGCCCGAGATCAGGCGGCTTGCCACCCAGTACCTCTACGACCCGGTCACCGTGAAGGTGGAAGCCCCAACGCTCACGGTCGACACCGTCGAGCAGTTCGGGCTGGAGGTGCCGGGGCGGGGCAAGTCAGACGCGCTGGTCCGGGTGCTAGAGGCAGAACAGCCCGAGCAGGCGCTGGTGTTCGTGCGAACCAAGGTCCGCTGTGAGCAGCTCTACCGCACTTTGCGCGACAGGGGATTCAACGTCAAGGCGCTGCACGGCGACATGACCCAGGGCGCGCGCGACGGCGTCATGATCTCGTTTAAGGAGGGTCGCCTGCCACTGCTGGTCGCCACGGACGTCGCCGCTCGCGGCCTCGACATCTCGGGGATCTCGCACGTGATCAACTTCGACGTGCCGACCTCTCCCAACGTCTATGTGCACCGTATCGGCCGGACAGCGCGGGTCGGGCGCAGCGGACGCGCGATCACGCTCTACGAGCCCCGCCAGCGGCGCGAGATCGAGGCCATCGAACGCCACGCCGGGGTCAAGCTGGCCCCGTGGGTCAGCGGCGCTCACGTGGCGCCACTGCCGGTCTCGGCGCCGCCCCGCCGCCACTCCAAGCCTCATGTCAGCCAGACCGGGGACGGTCCGGTGCGCAAGCTGATCCTGGCGGGTGGACGGGCCGCGGGGCTCGAGCCGTCGGACTTCATCCACGCGATCACCGCGGCGACAGGCCTGGACGGGGAGGCCGTCCGGAATGTTCGGGTGCTCGAGCGGTTTGCGTTCGTCGAGGTGCCTGCGAGCGAAGCCGACCGAGTCGCCGCGCTGAGCGGGCGGATCGAGGTTGGTGGCCGGCCGCTGCGGGTGGAGCTCACGCGGCAGTAGGCGCGCTTCAAGGGCCGGTCGTGCGTATAACCACGTGTTTAGAGGCGGGCCTCTTGTGGCTAGTCTTCACGGCCAATGAGCCAAGTCAAAATAAACACCACACGGGGGACGATCGCGGTCGACCTGTTCGACGAGGACGCCCCCAAGACCGTCGAGAACTTCCGCAAGCTCGCTTCCGACCACTTCTACGACGGCATCATCTTCCACCGCGTGATCCGCGACTTCATGGTCCAGAGCGGATGTCCGGAAGGAACCGGCACCGGCGGGCCCGGTTACACGTTCGAGGACGAAATCAACGATCACAAGGTCGTGCGAGGAGCGCTGGCGATGGCCAACGCCGGTCCCGATACGAACGGATCGCAGTTCTTCATCGTCACCGTCGACTCAGCGCCCTGGCTGGACGGAAAGCACACTGTGTTCGGGCAGGTGACAGCCGGCATGGACGCCGTCGATGCGATCGAGGGGCTCCCTACCGGCGCCAACGACCGGCCGCTCGACCCGCCTTCGATCGAGTCGGTGGAGCTGGACGGACAGTAGCCGCGAAGGAGCTTTAGAAGCCTTCTTGCTCAGCGACGGCCTGGCGCAGATCGAGGCCCAGCAGCCGCTCTAGCTCGGCGATCGTCTGCTCGCTGTCGACGTGATGAACGGCCGCCATCCCGAGTTCGGTCGCGGGAGGCAAGTTGAAGGGCAGGTCATCGATGAACACGCATGCCTGCGGAGCGACGCCGATGCGTTCCGCTGCGAGCCTGTAGATCTGAGGGGCGGGCTTGCGGACCCCCACCTCACCCGAAAGCACGACCGCGTCGAAGAGTTCGTTCAGGACGGTGCGGTCGTAGATTCCCGTCCCCCACGAGTTCGAGACCAGTGCCGTGCGCACCCCGGCCCGGCGCGCGCCTCTGATCGCCGCCGCCGTCTTGGAGTCGGGCCGGGATCCCGCGAACATCCGCGCGATCAGGTCCGGCGCCGTCACCCCCAGGATCGAGGCCAGTCCCGACTCGAACTCTTCCTCCGGCACGCGCCCGGTCTCGAGCTCGATCAGCAGCTGGCGGCACCGCCGATCGCTGCGCAGCGAGTGCGCCACGGTCTCGTGTGCCAGGCCCTCCAGCGTGCAGAAGTCGGCGAAGGCGCCGAATGGGCTCGTCGTGAGCACGCCGCCGTAGTCGACCAGGAGCCCCTGGTACTCGCGACCGCGGTCCTCAGAAGCCATGCTGCGTGACTTCGACCGCCCGGCCGGCCAGCTGCACGACGCTCTCCCCAAACGTCTTGAGGAAGGGGTCGTCGGTTGAGCCTTGCAGTGCGCGCTTGTAGTTGCCCTCCATGAAGACGACCGCCTTCCACAACGCGAGCGTCACGTACCAGTTCAGGGCGTGCATTGAGCGCCCGGAGCGCTCCTCGTAGCGCGCGATGAGCTGCTGGCGGGTGGGGAACCCGGGCAGGGTGGTCACGCTCTGGAGGTTGAATGAACCGATGGGGCGATCCGACGGCTCGAGCCAGTGGATCATCAAATAACCGAGGTCGGCCAGTGGATCGCCGATGGTCGCCATCTCCCAGTCGAAGATCGCGACAAGCCGTGCCGGCGCGTCCTTCGCGAGCATCGTATTGCCGAGCCTGTAGTCGCCGTGGACGATCGTGGCGGGGGGTGATTCGGGGAGATGAGCGGCGAGCCATTCGTAGATGCGCTCGACCTCAGGCAGCTCGCGCGTGCGGTTGTGCTCCCACAGGCCGCTGAATCGCCGCAGCTGGCGCTCGAGGTAGCCCGTGGGCTTGCCGAACCGCTCCAGGCCGACCGTGCTCCAGTCAACCGCGTGCAGCTCCACCAGCGCCTCGGTTAGCTCATCGGCGATCCGGCCGCGCTGCGCAGGGTTGTCGAGGGGCTCGGGCAGGGAGTCTGTGACGACCACGCCTTCGACGTGTTCCATGATGTAGAAGGGCGCGCCGATGGGGGCCGGGTCTTCGCACACGGCGAGCACCTTGGGCACCCGCACAGGGGTGCTCTCGAGAGCGCGCAGCAGGCGCGCCTCGCGCAGGACATCGTGGGCGCTCGGCGGTAGCGGCCCTCGCGGCGGCCGGCGCAGCACAACCCCGGTCGAGAGCGAGAAGGTCACATTCGAGTGGCCGTCGCCGAGGGGCGCTGCGTCAAGCGCCGACGGGGCTTTCAGACCGTTGGCG
>DASYAP010000205.1:0-10756 GCA_036501265.1 Solirubrobacteraceae bacterium
TCGGGTTCCCCTCGGAGCGCGAGCTGGCAAATGGGACCAGCTCACTGAGCGGAAACTCGCGCTCTCCGAGGACCTGCAACACCTTGCGACCGACCGCCCCTGTGGCGCCGATGACCGCTGCGCGGTAGCCGTCTGGCATGGCGATTCACTTTAGCGGCCCACCTCCCCTGTCAAACTCGGTGCATGGAACGCGCTTTCCGACAGGTCGACGTCTTCGGGTCTGGGCCGTACACGGGCAACCCGGTCGCCGTGGTCCTAGACGGCGAGGGTCTCTCCTGCGAGGAGATGCAACGACTGGCTAACTGGACGAACCTTTCCGAGACCACGTTCGTGCTCCCGTCGGAGGACCCCGAGGCCGACTATCGCCTGCGCATCTTCACGCCGGTCTGCGAGCTGCCCTTCGCCGGCCACCCCACCCTGGGCAGCGCTTACGCATGGCTCCAGAGCGGCGGCTCCCCTCGCCGCCCCAACGCCTTCAACCAGGAATGCGGCGCCGGTCTGGTCAAGCTGCGATCGACGGCGGACCGCGTGGCCTTCGAGGCGCCGCCGATGGTCCGAAGCGGACCTGTTGAGGGGGACCTGGTGGACGAGCTGGCGGCGGTGTTCGGGATCGACCAGGCGGCGATCGTGGATTCCCACTGGGTCGACAACGGGCCAGGGTGGGTCGCGCTACTGCTCTCCAGCGCCGACGAGGTGCTGGCGGTGCGGCCCGGATTCGTCGACCGTTCAGTCGGCCTGGTCGGGCCCTACCCGTCCGACGGACCAGCCGCGTTCGAGGTGCGGGGGTTCTTCCCGAAGGACGGCGCGATGATCGAGGACCCGGTGACCGGAAGCCTCAACGCATCCCTCGCGCAATGGCTCTTGTCGAGCGGCCGGGCTACCGCACCGTACGTCGCCTCGCAGGGGACCGCGCTGGGGCGCGCCGGGCGGGTGTTTATCGAGGAGCACGAGGGCTCCGTCTGGGTCGGCGGGACGGCGGTCACGTGCATCAAAGGGTCGGTCGAGCTGTAGCGAGTCACCGGCTGGCCGCGCCCGAGAGGGGAACGACCAAGGTGTGGGTGCCTAGCCGGTCGCTCCAGGTAAGCCGGTAGCTGCCCGCGAACCTGCCCACTCGGGTCGGCTTGAAAACAATGGGGATCTTCAAGTCGCTGTCGCCGTTGACAGGCAAGCCCTTTGTAACCGAGTAGGGAGCGCCGAACGGCACGGTCGGGCGCGACGCCCCTTTCATGGTGGCCGGCTCGTTGCCGAGACTGGTGATGCCGATCCAGACTTTCGTGGTTCGGCCCACCTTTACGGTGCCGAAGTTGACCGAGCCGGGTGATGCCTTGAACTTGCTCACCGGCGCCAGACCGCGCCCACCCAGGCTCACCGTCGCGCTGGTGCCCGTACTGGTTCTAACCGTCAACGAAGAGGAGGACGAGGTCGCGCGCGTCGGTCTAAAGACGACCTCGACTGGGACCGCCTGGCCCGGCTGGATGACGGTCCCTCGCGTGGGGAGGTCGCGGGCCGAGAACGGCCGAGCTGGGCCGCGAACCGTCGTCACCTTTTCTGGCGACGTTCCACCGTTGACGAGGTCGACGATCTTGGGAAGGGGAACTCCCACGGGCACGTTCCTAACGGTCAGGCCATCGTTGAGGACCTGTTGGAAGAGCAGGCTCGTACTCGTTGCGTACAGGCCCGGCTTCGTGCCGCGACCGTACAGGGGCACGTTCACCAACCGAAACGTGGAGGAATCGGTGTGGAATTCCAGCGAGCCCGGAGCCCCGCCGGGGGTACCCGGTGCGAACGACACCGCCACTTTCAACTTATCGCCTCGATGCAGCCTGACCGGGAACTTCGCCGGGCGCCGGGCGGCCCCACTCCCGGCTTCCGTGATCCCGAGGACCTTGAAGGGACGGGGGGTGACCGCACTGCTTGTGGAAACCCCGGCAACCGTGACGTCTCGTCTGGCGGTTACGGTCACGTCGGAGGCGGTCCTGGAGCCGACGGCGGTTTGTCCGAACGAGGTCGGCGCGGTCCCGGCGAGCGGCGCGGTACTCGTGACGCCGAACCCGAGAACGTGACCGCCTCGGGTGCCCACGTACACCATTCCGTTACTGGTGGCCGGGATCGTGAACTTGCTGGCGGTGCCAATCGGCGCCGACCAGATTGGCGTCAATGAGCAGGGTGACGTGCCCGTGCAGGTCTTGGAAGGCACCGCAAGGAACGCGTCGAGACTGCTGGATTTGCCCGTCGCCCCGGACGACTGCACTTCCCACAGCACGGCCGACGAAGGGGAGGTGCCGTTGGAGGTAATCACCGGTGAGCCCGACGTGTATCCGAAGGTGAACGAGCTGTTGGCCACGTCCGACAGGGCTGGTGTATCCGTGGAGCTGTCTTGGGCTTTCAGCACCCGCAAGTAGTCGCTGTTGCCGACGTAATAGACGAAATCGCTCGCGGCCGATGCGTTGGCTGCGGTCAACGTGGTCGTATCGGCGAACACCGCTGGGTGCCCCCACTGGCCTGCGTACGGACCAGCGGAGCTGAGCGCCGCGTCGGTACCCCCAGCGCCCTGCTCCCGGCCGCCCAGATTGTCGCGGTTGACGAGAAACACGCGCCCGTCCTTACCCGCCTGCACCAGCAGGTCCGGATACGTAGCCGTTCCGAACGGCACTCCGACCGGGCCACCCGAGCCGAAGTCGATATCGGATGCGTCGAGGCTCGGAGCGTCCGCGGGACTGAAGAAGTCCTGAGCCGCCAGCGAACCGTTCGATTGGAGTGCAAGCCGGACCGTTGACTCGGCGAGCTGGCCGGGTGGCGAGTTACCTGCGCCGGGCGCCGGCGAAACGCCGTTGCCGGAGGTGAAGAAAATGCGTCCCGGCCCATCAGACATCAGGCCGCCGCCGCCCTGCCAGATACCGGCCTGGTCGTCAGTGACGCCCGACTCATCGGTCCACAGTGTGCTCGCCTTGGTCGAGACGTTGACGCCAACCACGTAGCCGGCGTACGGCTGCACGTCACAGTGCGCACCGAAGGCCCCGTAGACAGTTCCCTTCGTCAGCAGCAGGCCAGGCCGGGCCAACTCGTACTTTGGTCTGAACTTGATGTTCGGGTCGTTGGTCGGCGAGCCGTCGATCGGCTTCTTCAGACTGATGCGTCCGGTGTTCGCGTCGATCCCGAACAGGTGCCAGCTCGGAGAGCCGTTCGTGAGAGTCTGCCCCAACACGTAAAGCATGCCGTTGGCTGGGTCATAAACAGGTGTGCTCGTGAGCCCAATATGGGGCGCCAGGTCACCGCACCAGGTGATCGTGTACGGCGTGCCCAATGAACGCGACCACTTCACCGCGCCCGTCGCCGCGTTCAGACCGTACACCCAGTCGTTTTCGGTCGCCACGATGAGCGTTGAGCCGACAACGATCGGCTGCGCGTACACCTGGCCGTTGACGGCGGTGGAGAACACGCGGTTGAACGTCCCCCCGCCCACTACCGAGGGACTGAGTTTCGGTTCGCCCGGATCCCAGCCGGTGCGAAGCTTGTTCAGCGAGGCTGTGACGTCATCCGCGCGAACCGCTGCCACCCGGCCGTGCCACGGCGGTCCCGCCAGGCCTGGGATGATGGCCACCGCCACCAAAGCCAGCGCGACCAAGGTCCACGCACCGCGCAGCCGCGGGGCCCGGCTAACTGCCAGCGCAACGTTGACGAGCGGTCGCACGCCACACGCGATCGCGCCGCCCAGACGTTCGAGTGGTGCCCACAATTTGGTAGCCCTGCCGGCACTCTACTGCGAATCCGGCCGGCCCTGCCGCGGCCGACCCGACTGCTGCTCGAGCGCGCCCGCCAGGTTGTCGAGCACCCGGCCGTAGGTCCTGCGCAACGACATGGGCGCGAACAACCGCTCGAAGAAGCCGCCGATTCCACCCGCCCCCTCCCATGAGGCCTCGAGCGTGACCGAGCTCCCGGTCGCGACAGGGTCGACGTTCCAGTTGGAGACGAACGTCGACTCCACATCGCGCTCAAACAGCCCCTCGTCGGACTCCTCCACGCGGAGGCGAAAATCGCGCGAGCGGCCCGGCGAGGCGAATGTATAGGCGATGACGGTGCCGTCGCCGATCCCCCCCTCCTCCACTCGGTAGTCGCGGTATTCGGAAGTGAGGATCCGCGGCCGGGCGTCGCGGTAGTCGCGTAGGAACTCGCGCACGCGCTCGGGGGGCGCGCTCACCGATTTTGTCGCGGCTGCCATGAGCAACGTCACGAGGCGCATTTTCGCACCGCGAACCGCCCGACCGGCCCGATCCTTCATCATGCCCACCCGATGCTCGCCGTCTACGCCACCGACATCGACCGCGACGATCCGCTGCGCGGCCTGGAAATTGGGGAGCGACCCGAGCCTGAGGTGGCACCCGGATTCACCACCGTCACGGTGCGGGCGACCTCGCTTAACCACCACGACCTCTGGTCGCTGCGCGGTGTCGGCCTGGCCAAGGAAGCGCTGCCCATGATCCTGGGGTGCGACGCGGCTGGAGTGGACGAAGACGGAAACGAGGTCGTCGTGCACTCCGTGATAACGAGCGATTCATGGCTGGGCGATGAGAGTCTCGACCCGCGCCGCTCGATCCTCTCCGAGCGCCACCAGGGCACCTTCGCTCAGCGCGTCGCGGTGCCGCGCCGAAATCTCGTGGCCAAGCCGCCCGAGCTGTCGTTCGAGCAGGCTTCCTGCCTTCCGACGGCGTGGCTGACCGCTTACCGGATGCTGTTTACGCGAGCCAAGCTCTTACCCGGCATGACCGTGCTTGTCCAGGGCGCAACCGGCGGCGTCTCCACCGCCCTGATCTCGCTTGGCAGCGCCGCGGGCATCCGCGTCTGGGTGACCGGTCGCGACGAGGATAAGCGCGCCGAAGCTGTCGAGCTGGGTGCCGACCAGGCGTTTGAGCCTGGAGCGCGTCTGCCCGAGCGCGTCGATGCCGTGATGGAGACGGTCGGGGAGGCCACTTGGCGCCATTCTGTCCGCGCGCTCAAGCCAGGCGGGACGATCGTCGTCGCCGGCACCACCAGCGGCGATGCGCCGCCGGCCGAGCTAAGGCGCATCTTCTTCCTCCAGCTCTCGGTGGCGGGCTCGACCATGGGCACGCGTGAGGAGCTCGAGCGGCTGATCCAGCTTTGCGTCCAACGCGATGTGAGACCCGTGATCCAGATGACGCTGCCGCTGTCGGAGGCGCGCAGTGGATTCGAGACGATGCTCACGGGGGACGTTCACGGGAAAATCGTGTTTAGGCCGCAAGCGACCGAGGGAGGGACTTGAGCATGCATGCGGTCGTCTTTGAGCGAAACGGTGGGCCCGAGGTACTCGAGTACAAGGAGGTCCCGGACCCCACGCCGAGCGATGGGCGGATGCTTGTCGACGTCGAGGCGGTTGGGATCAACTATCGCGACGTCTACGAGCGCAACGGAGGCGGCTACGGATCCGAGCCACCCGCTGTGATCGGAGTCGAGGGAGCCGGCAGGGTCGCCGAGAGCGGTGAACGGGTCGCGTGGGTGGGGGTGCCCGGCAGCTACGCCGAGCGGGTGGCCGCAGACTCCGAGCAACTCGTGCCGGTGCCGGAGGGAGTCTCGGACGAGATGGCGGCCGCGCTGCTCCAGGGAATGACCGCCCACTACCTCGCAAACGACTCGTACCCAATCGAGGAGGGCGACTGGGTCGTCGTCCATGCGGCGGCGGGCGGCGTGGGGCTGCTATTGACCCAGCTCTCCAAGCTCCGCGGCGGGCGCGTGATCGCCACTACGTCCACCGAGGAGAAGGCGGCGCTTGCGCGCGAAGCGGGAGCGGACGAAGTGATCGGCTACGACGGCTTTGTGGAACGAGTGCTAGAGCTGACGTCGGGCGAGGGCGCGGCCGCGGTCTATGACGGCGTGGGCCGAACGACGTTCTTGGAGGGCTTCAAAGCGCTCAGGCCCTTCGGGAGAATGATCCTTTACGGTTCGGCAAGCGGCCAGCCCGAACCGCTCAACGCGCCCATGCTCGCGCCCGCCGGGTCGCTGTATGTCCAGCGACCGACGCTTGCCACGTACACCCGCACTACCGAGTTGCTGCGCGAGCGTGCGGGGCAGCTATTCGATTTGATCGTGGCGGGCAAGCTGGACGTGAGGATCGGCGCCCGCTATCCGCTCGCGGAGGCGCGCCGGGCGCAGGAGGACCTCGAGGCGCGCAAGACCACGGGCAAGCTCGTGTTGCTCACGCGGTGAGCGCACCGGAGACTCACCAGTTCGACGACGACGGCGGAATCCCCAACTCGAAGCTGCCCGTCCTCGTCTATCACGGCGTCGCCAAAGCCTCCAACGGCGCGGCGGCGTGCGAGGAGCTATTTGCCGGGAATGGCTGGCGGGGGGCTTGGCGCGACGGGATCTTCTCCTTTCACCACTTCCATTCGACCGCTCACGAGGTGCTTGGAGTCGTCTCCGGGTCTGCGCGCGTAATGCTCGGAGGACCGGGAGGGCAGCTGGTCGAGGTCGGAGTCGGCGACGTCCTTGTGCTGCCCGCAGGTACCGGCCACTGCAACCGGGGCGACTCCGGCAACCTGCTCGTGGTGGGCGCCTACCCGGACGCGATGAGCTGGGACATCCGCCGCGGCGACCCCGCCGAGCACGACGAGGTCCTGGAGAACATTCGGGCGGTGCCGTTGCCGAGCGCCGATCCGGTCGAGGGCCCCAACGGGCAGCTCGTCGAACTCTGGCATTGAGCGCACGACCTGGAGAGCGCCCGGGCCGCGCTGGCTTGATCGCTGACGGTTATTCGATCGCGTCTAGCCAGCGGCTCAGCGCACGGCGACCTGCCAGCGTGAGCCTACCCTCGGGCGTGATCCAGTCCCGGACGCGCAGCTCGCGAACGAGACCCAGGGCATCGCTCGGTCCGGGCCCCTCACCAGCCGAGGTCAGGGCCTCGGTGCCCGGCTCGACCGTCCAGCGGCCCGAATCGAGCGCCGCTAGAGCCTCGCCCTGCTCCGCCGTGGGTAGATCCAGCGCATTTGGAGCGGCCCCACGCAAAGGATCGGGCGCAGTTGCTCTGCGCCGCACGCCTCCGTGGCCACGACCTCGAGGCCTCGATGGCCCTCCGGGCCGCCGCTGTGGACGGGGGCGAAAGAGATCTTCGGGGGGCAGCGGTCGATCCTCGCGCGAGAATGGCTCGTCTCGGTCATCGGGCTCCTCTTCGGAGGGCCGCCCGGCGACCCATGAGGCGAGCTCGTCACCGGCTTCCTCCACCTGCGCGCGCAGCCAGGTGCCGGCAGTCTCCGCCCACTCTCGGGCACGGTCGGGGTCGATCCCGAAGCTGGCGGCGGGCTCGTCAAGCTCGAGCTGATCGAGCATGCGCTCCAGCGAACCACCAACCTCTTTGGCCATCGCGCGGACGCGGTCCGCGATGCTGAATTCACCAGGCTCTTCGTCTTCGAACATATGCCAATGATGACACGCTCACGGGGTGCGCCGGGAAACGACTCGCAGGGAACTACGAGACCACGCCGATGACGTGCCCCTGCGGGTCGCTGAACAGGCCGATCGTGGGGCCGTCCGGGACCGAGTCGGGACCCATCATGCGCGTGCCGCCCAGGCTCTCGACCTTCTCCAGCGTCGCTCCCACATCGGATACCTGCACATAGAAGGTGACGTGGCCGTCGTATCCCTCGGGCACTCCGCCGACGCCGCCGGCGATTCCCACGCCCTCGTCGTTGGTGTTGCGCTCCACCATCGTGTAGTCCGTCGGACCCATCTGGTCCCCGAACTGCCAATCGAAGAGTTCCCCGAAGAACTTGCGCAAGCCGTCGGGATCCTGGCTGATGACCTCGAAGTGAACAACGGGCTGTCCCATGCTCTCTCTCCTTTGAGTGGTGTAGTTGCGGCCCGGACTACGTCGGGCGCCCGGACCCATCGCTTCGGATCAGACCTCGAGCGAGATCTGTTGCGGAGGGTAAGTCACCGCGCCTCCCTCCCCCACCTCGGCAAACGGCGTCAACTCGTGCCTGATGGGGTCTCCGCTGCCGACGTGCCACACATCCCAGCCGCGGAGCGTCAGCACGTCTGCGAGCAGGCGGCGGTGGCATCGCCACCACAACGCTTCGGCGCACATTACCGCGGTCGGTTTCGCCGCGGCCGCCTCCGCGAGCCGCTGCAAGCCCGCGTCAAACTCAGCCGAGGCCATGTGGTCGGCATAGCCGCGAAAGCCCCGCTCGCGCCAGCCGCCGTTGGGCGAGCCAGCAACGGGGTTCCGGCGACCTCCCAGATCACCGAAGTGCAGGTAGTCGATGCCGGCCTGTGGCAACCACTGCTCGAGCTCTCCCCGGTTGAACTGCGGATGTCGGCGCGAACTCGGAAATGACCTGACGTCCGCCACCGTGCCGATCCTGACAGTGCGCAGAATCTCGAGCAATTGGTCTGCGGAGCGGGTCGAGTGACCTACGGTGTAGATATCGATGCCCGCCACCATACGGTGGGCGACCGCACGGTGGCTGCCGGCTGCGAAGAGAGTCCTCGTTGTAGACCGTCAGTAAGCAGCGCGCCAAGAGGCCAGGCTGACCAGCTGCGAGAACGACACGTTCTTTGAGACAAGCACGCAGCTGTGGCCGTTGCGCAGCCACGTCGCCACCCGCATTCCACGTGCCCTAAGTGTCCGCACCGCAATGCCGTTGCGCACGGCGCCGTGGGTGCTCGCGCCAAACGGAAGCGCAGAACCCGACACGATCGTGTACGCCACCCGCTGATTCCCACTCCTATAGAAGACGGTTGTGGCAGGACGCCCACCTAGACGGTCGTGCCGGACCCCGACGGCGCTGAAACCAAAGTGGTCATCCCAATACGGGTAGGCCAGACCGGCAGCCGTAAGTCCTGCGAGCGTCCGGGTATGGCTCTGGTGGGCGGGCGCGGCCGCCACGGCCGGACGCGCTGCGAGCACCGATGCCTGGGCGACGGTCGGCGAGGAGACTCCGCCCCCGAGCGTGATCACGAGCGCAGCGACCACGGCAGCGGCAACAACGGCGCCCGCCGGAATGACCCGAGCGAGCCCGAATGAGGGAACGCTGAATCGCGGCCTCGCAGGCGCCCGGTTTCCGCTGGGGCCGCGGAGCAGCTCGAGGCGCGCGCGCAGCGCCGCGGGCGCCCTCTCGCTGGCCGCGTCGTCGATCGCGACGAGCGCGCGCCGCTGCGCGGCGACTATGTCCTCAAGCTCGGGCGAAGCAGCCACGGCTCGCTCGACCCGCACCCGCTTCGACGCAGGCAGCGAGCCATCGGCAAGCCCGGCGAGTTCACGTTCTGTGGGTTGGTGATCGTGACGAATCATCTTCGCTCTAAAAATTACGACGCCCGGAGGGCCTAAATCCTTCCCTCGGACCCAATTGCTTCCCGCCCTTGGTCGCTTGATCAGCCTCAGCTTCCTGGCCCGAGAGAGCCTGTGCCAACCGCAGCCGCGCGCGGAAGAGACGCGTCGTGATCGTCGCCTCGCGCACCTGCAAGGCATTGGCCGCCTCCCGATAGGAGAGACCCAGCACGTCAACTGCGACGAGCGCTTCCCTGAAACCATCGGGAAGCTCGCCGATCAGGTCGTAGAGCTCATGCGCCTCGAGCGCCTGTTGCGGCCCAGTGGCGCTGTGGTCCTCGATCAACTCGAGTTGATCGGGGAGCGGTTCAGTGCGGGGGCGGCGGCTGGCCGTACGGTGGGCCGAGAAGTAGGTGTTGCGCATGACCCGGAGTAGGTAGCCGAGGTCATCGTCCGAACGCAGCAAGCGCGGCTTGCGCAGGACGCGAGCGTAGGTCTCCTGGACGAGGTCTTCGGCGTCCTCGCGCGAGCCGCACAGCGCCCAGGCTGCGCGGTAGAGACGATCGAAGTGATCCCCCAATCGTGTCGGGTCTAGCTTGCGTTGTGCTAGCGGCACGGGAACTGGTCCGCAGCGAGCATACTCCCTGACCACGGACATCAGAGCGCCGCAGGGCTCGTGTCCATGCTTGCGAGGACCCTGAAATCTTTCGGATCCTTCCCGGGAATATTTCCGCCAATCAGAGCGTCATCTCTCCGTAGTAGGGCGTGACCTGACCAACAGGCCTCTCTACTAACTCTCCTGACCCAGCCAACGCGGCCGCGGCTTCTAGGCGCGGTCGCGTTGCGCTGGAGGGAGAAGGGCGGCGACCGCTCGCCGGCGCGGTCACGTCGCGCGCGATGGGAGCACGGCGACGACGATCTGCGACAGCGGGACCGCTGGCTACCTTATGCGCATGCTTGTGGCGCTCCCGCCCCGCGACCCGTATGCCCCAACCCCGTAGAGGACGCGAGCCTTCGCTGCGGGAGCGGCCCCCGCGTTCTCCGCAACCGCCCGCCGCGCGCAGGCGAGCCTCAAGGGCAGCGCAAAGCCGGCGCCGCGCGCTTATCGCCGCGGCGGCCTTGTGCACCGGCGTCATCGCGGTGATCGTGATCATCCTGAGCTCGGGCGGCCCGTCGGGGCACAAACCAAGTACCACCGCCCAGAGATCGCAAGCGGTCGCGAGTCATACCGCGCACCATGCGCAGCGGCGAAAACCCGTCCACCGTCACCCAGCGTCGCCCGCGCCAGGCACACTCCCCCAAACGCACGCGCTGCCCTCGGGCACGACCGCCCGCTTCAAGACGTTGATGGCGGCTTTTTGGGCCGGGGTCGTACACGACTCGACTTCCCGAGCGATGCCGGCTTTCTTCCCGCGGGCCGCGTATCTCACGGTCAAGGCGCCTCACGCCGGCCCGGACTACAAGTACCGGATTCTTCGG
>DASYAP010000206.1:0-30808 GCA_036501265.1 Solirubrobacteraceae bacterium
CCCGAACTCACGTGTAATCCTGCTCCCTCAGAGCTCAAACCGGATCCCTCTCCGCTGCATCCCAAAAAAGTGCACTACAAGGTCGACCGCAAAGGAAGGCCAGACCCCAAACCCGACTCCATATGTCACTCCCAAGAGCCATAACCCAACTTCGGATCACGACCGGAGGCCACTATAGACATATCGAGCCGAGTTGTCAACTCCCCTTTGGGGGCGTCTGCCGCCAGAGACAGCCATGAGCGCGCGACCGGAGCCACGACGGCGATCGGAGCTCGACGGCTTCATAGCTTCGTCCAGGGCCGCATGGCCCGTGGCCCGACGGGGCAACAGGCCTACATGAGCCCCACTCCCCCAGCTCGACCGCGCCAGGCTCGGCTCGACCCGCCCCGCCAGGGCCGCTCACGGCTGCTCGGCGCGGCGACGCTCGCGCTGGCCCTCATCGGCGCGGGCGACGCCGCCGGCGACGCCAGCCACGCCGGCTGGCCGAAGATCGACGGCAAGCAGATCATCAACAAACAGAGCCTCAATGAGACGATGCGCGGGGATCGCGACCTCCACAACGAGCTCCTCGGGGGCAACGGCGACGACACGATCTACGGCGGCCAGGTCGGAGACGTGATCTGGGGCGACTACGAGCCCTCCGGTCAACCGACGACGCAGGTCGACCGCATCTACGCGGGCAACGGCCCGAACTACATCTACACGAGCCACGGCACCAACTACGTCAACACCGGCACCGGCCGCACGACGGTCCACGCGCACTTCGGGCACGGCGTCATCCACTGCCAGTCCTCGCGCGTGACCGTTTACACGACTCTCCGCAGCGAATACCGGTTGGTGGGCTGCGCGCACGTCTTTCGCTAGCGCGAGAGTCCCGTCCACCCGCCCTGGGGTCTGCCGGTGACTCCAGCAGACCCCTGCCCCTCTACTTCTCGAACGTGAGCTTCGCGGTTTTCGTTTGCTTCTTGCGATTTTTGGCGGTGGTGGGCGTGTAGGTGACCTCGACCGTCGTCTTCTGCTTGCCGGCTCGCTTCTGCTCGAGGGTCAGCGTGAGCGCTTCTTGGCCTTTCGCGGTCTTGGTCTGGGTGGTGAGGCCCTTCCCGGCAGCGGTGATCTTGCCGGCCGCCGGGGCATAGACGCTCAGCGTGAGTGTTCGGTGGCTGATCTTGTGCCTGAAAGTCAGCGCGCAGCCTTCAACTGTGATCGGGGTGTTTTGCT
This sequence comes from Solirubrobacteraceae bacterium, assembly GCA_036501265.1. Classification (GTDB taxonomy): domain Bacteria; phylum Actinomycetota; class Thermoleophilia; order Solirubrobacterales; family Solirubrobacteraceae; genus Palsa-465. The sequence continues at coordinate 1,219 of DASYAP010000206.1, forward strand.
TGAGCGTCGCGCCGTTCTGCCCGACGAACTGGGTCGGCATCGTGAGGCTCTGTCCGCAGAAGCTACCGTGCGCCTTTTCCGGGAGGTTCGCTGCAAGCGCCGAGTAGGGCCCCTCGGGGAGCTTCAGTTCGAAGCTCGTGATCGGGACGTCGGGGACCTGTTTGAACGTGCTGCTCGTGATCCCGGCTTTGCTGATGAACGTATCGCCGACGAGATCGACGGTCACGCCGTAGCCCTGCAGCACGACGATCAGTTGCGGGAACGCTTCCCCACCACGGCTCACGAAGTACGCCGGCCCAGTCAATGGGACGGGGAGCACCGGCGTCACGGCTGTCGCGCTACCGACCAGCGAGTCGGCCGGGCACCCACCCGGATTGGAGTCGAACTGTGCGGCGGTGCAGGCCTTTTGCAGCGTCGTCAACCGCGAGGGGAGCTGCTTGGGGAGTTCGACTTTGACGCTCTGGACGTTCGCCTGGCTGGAGGCCTGGTTTGCGCCCAGCACGCCAGTCGGGTAGACGATCCGAGCGTCGAGGCTCGCACCGTCCGCACGACTCGTCTTCCCACTCGTTGCGACTTTGAAGTCGGGTTTGAATGTCAGGCTGCGACAGGAACCCATCTGAAAATGACTGGCGATCGGGACGACCGTGCCCTGGGTGCTGGTGGCTGTGCCCGCGAATTCCTGCGGGGCGCAGCTGGTCGGGTTGAAGATGAAATCGGGGCGATCGATCACAGCATTTATTGCCCGCAGATCGGTCGGGATGCCATCCAGGATCGACGGCAACGGGTCCGTCGTGACCGTGAGCTGAGCGGTATGCGGGTCGACCGCGATCGACGCCCTGACCACTATCGTGCCGAGGTTGAACGGGCCGGCGATCGCGGGCACCACGATCGACAGGCCGTATGGGGCGCCCTTGTAGGGCCCGGTGAGATAGATCGGCGCTGCTGGTTGTCCTGGTTCGGGAATCACGAGTTGATAGGGGCCCCGGCCGGCCGTGACCTTGGTATGTCCGATCTGTGACGCAGCCCCACACGTTCCCTGCGCGGCCTGGGGTTCCCCGCATAGGGGGACCTTGCTGATCATCCCCAGCAGGCCCTCCGGTGTCCTGAACGACAGGGAGGCGATCCGCTGCTGCTCGTCGGCGCGCGTCAATAGCAGCGAGAAGGACGAGTACCCGCCGGCTTGGTCGGTCGTCGAGCCGGCCGTCAGGACCGGTTCGAACGGCAACGGGGAGGCGCAGCCCTGCGTGATCAAGAACGTGCTCGAGGGGAACACGTCGGAGCTAAACGGCGCACTCCACGGCGTGAAATCGCTGGTCGTCGTGTATTCCCCACAACCGGTTGGTGTCGCGAGCGCCGCGCGCGCACCGCCGCTGAATGACAGTTTGAACGAGGTGAACGGAAGCTCCGGTGTTTCTTTGAATGTCGTCGTCAAGCGGCCGGTCTGTTCGTTCAGGCTGACATCCCCGACGAGCTTCAGGTAGACGCCTTCGCCTTCGGCCGAAACCAACAACTGCAGGTGCGGCGGGTTGGACTGCAGGATGTACACGCTGCCTTTCAACGGGTGCGCCAGCAGAGGCGTGTCGATTTCGTCGGTCCCGACCTGAGAGGAACTCGGGCACGACGGAGGCCCCTGGGTACCGATACCGTCTTCGCCGGACTGGCACGCCGTCAATCCGGCCGCCTGGCCGGGATTGATCACGACGCCTTCCGGTAGCGCCACAGTCGTGTCCTTGATGTTCGCGGCGGCAAGGCTCACCTTCGGTTTTACCTCACTCGCTTCGGAGTCGACGAGCCCTTCCTGAGACGCCTTGACTTCTACCGACAGACCTGCCGGAGTGTCGGCTGCTGTCGTATCGGGTGCGGCGCTGATCGTCGGCGCGAAATCGAGTTCACCACAGCCTTCGAAGCCTTGTGGCTGGCCTTTCTTATTGATCGTGTCAAAGCCAATTTCGCTGGTGATGCTTTCGTCGTACCAATTGTTTGCTACGGCGGAAAACGCCACCGGGCCAACACACGAGGTGGGGACCGTCAGAAATGGCGTATATGAGGCCGAAGACGGGCAGCCAAACGTCCCGCCACATTTACGCAGGTGATCATGACTGGAGTCTGACGGAGTGCCCCAGATCGTGATCGAGTTCATGACGATCAGGCGCTGGGGCAGGTTGTTGACGTGCTCGGTGATGCCGTAATCGCCGTCGCTCCTCACGCTCGCGTCGAGAAGCACGTGGTTCCCGGCCAGGACAAAGCCGAACTCCGCCGGCGCGCCAGGCGGTGGCACGAGGTTGAAAACGGGGAGCGCGAAGGAGATCGGCAGGCTCCCGCCGCCCAGTCCCGTGTCGTCGACGCCCACCTGCGATCCCGCCGGGCAGATTTCTTCGTTGAACTCTTCGCGCGTGCACCGCGCCACGACGGTCGGGTTGCCGATGACCCCGGGCGGCAGGTTGAAAGTCAGGTTGCGTATTTCTCCGCTCGCCGGCGATCCATGTTCCATGTTGAGATCGAAGTCGAAGGTGAATGCGTAAGGGTGCGTGCCCGCCTGAGTATCGAATCCGCCTTCCGCATTGGAGAACCACGCCCTGGCGTGCGCAAAGCCGAATTTGATCGGCGCCGAGCTGATTTGCAGGGTATCGCTCGTGGTGACGCCGGTGCTTGCTCCTCCGCCGGAGACCGCGGCGACGTTCTGCACCGCGCCTTCGGCGGTCCCCGCCGATACGTGTACGCTCAGCGAGTATTCCGCTCGCCTGCCTGGATAGAATTCCGGTAGTTCCATTACGCAGCTGTCCGGGGATCCCCCGATGCAGGTCCAACCGCCTTCAGCAACGCCTTCGACGCCGACCGGCAGCGTGTCGGTCAGGATGGCTCCTTCGTAGCTTTCTCGAGCCCCGATCTCTTGCACGGCGAGATCGACTTGACCGGTCGTTCCCGGCGCCAGGTTGGTCGGATCGCTGCGCGAGCTCACCTCCCAGCCGGTCGCGTCTTCCGCCATCGCCGGCGCACACATCACGACCATCGCGAAGAGACCGAATACGACAATCAGCAGTCCTGCCGAGGCCTTGCGGCCGACACGATGCGCTTTCATCACTTGCCCCTCCCTGAAGGCCGCTTGACATTGTTCAACCGCCGCGAAGAACGCCTCGCCTTGTTCGGCGCGCCATACCGCTTCCTGGCATGGGCCTCGCATGACCCTCGCTGCTTCTTGCGCCTCTTCTCACAGGCTTTCAGCGCCTTTGCGAGCTTCTGCCCTCGGGTGGTCGCCTTCGGCTTGACCGACGGCGCGCTCGCGGACCCTTCGAAGTTGCCGACGCCGTTGTAGGTGACGCTCGGGGGCGTCGCAAAGATCGGGGGCGTCGCCGGCACTCCCTGACAGCCGCTGCCCGTGCATTTCGGAGCGGCAGGCGGAGCGACGGCGTCCACCCGCACGTCGTAGACGTCGATGTTTTCGTTTTCGTCTTCCGGGACGAGTTTGCCTCTGGTTGTCATGAACACGTCATCGCCATTCGCGCTCGAGCCGATCAGATAGGACCCTTCGGGGCTCGTGCCATCGGAGAGCATGTAGATGCAGCCCGAGCCGTCGGTGCAGCTACCGGCGCCGTCGCGCTCCCACTCGTATACGTCGGCTGTCTGATTTGTGTCCTGGGGTACGAGCGCGGTGAGCGTGTCGAAGAACGCGCGGTTCCCGTCGTCTGACATCCAATGTGGCAATGCAGTGCCATCGTCGCTGACCGGCAGGAATGCGGAGTATTTTTCAGTGGTTGCTTCTCCACTCGACTTACATGACAGGCAATGGAGCTGGCCACCGGCGAAGTCGTACATGAAGACCTGCTCCGATGAGCCGCTCGGATATCCCGTCAGACGCGCTTTCGAGGTGAACAGAAGGTGAGCGCCGTCGGGCGTCGCCTCCGCTTCGCTGTCACCTAAGCTACCTTGCCAATCGCCCGTGAAGCGGTTGAAGGACTCCGGCTTTGCGGCGTTGTCTGCGCCCGACAGGGCGGCTATGAACCTGGTTGGTTCCCCGACGTGAATCGCGTAGAGGTTGCACGTGCCGTGGCCTCCTTCGCCTTCCACGCAGGTACCGGCTTCGGCGCCCGGCGCCAGAGCCGCTTCTGCCACGAAGTAGACGTAAGACAGGTCGCTGCTTGCAGCCACGACTCCGCGCACCTTGCCAGCGGGCGCCAGATCGACGGTCAGGCCCGTTTCCAGATCCGCCTCGTAGAGGTCGCCTGCCTTCGTGTACAGCACCTTCGACCCGTCTGGGGTCGCGTTCCAGTATTGGGCTTCTTCGGCAATCAGCACCGTGCACGCGTCAGAGGAGATTGTGCATTTGCCGGCCTGCAGCGGGCTCTCTGGAGCCGTGTCGTTCTCGCGAACGTACAGGTTGCCGGTGTTCAGGTCCGTCCAGAAGATTCGGCTCCCGTCTTCTGAGATGTCGTGGCCGAGGATCGGGTAGTTGAATCTGGGCGAATAGACCATCGGCAGTGCCGGCCCCCCAAAGGTCGCATTGGGTTCGGTGCTGGCATCCGGTAGGACGTTCACGAGCGTCGTGGTCCCGCCACTCGAGTCATAGAGGTTATTCTCCGCCGCACCGCCGTCGCGAGCGTCGTCGGTGAGGGCGTCGTTGGCCGTGAACAGCTCGTGGTCCAAGTTCGCCGAGCTGCCGTCGTAGGCCACTTCTTCTTTTTGGAAGTTGGGAGTATCTGAGGCCCCAAACTGTTCGAGCGTTTGATGCGCTGGCTGCGTCGTGATCAGCGGGGCATAGGTTCCGGGGCTCATGGCCTCGGCATACAGGTTGCTGTACCCATCGCTGGGCGCCCCCGAGCCGAGTGCCGGCGTGTGTCTGGAGTTGACGAAGCCGAGCGAGAGGTCCGCAGAAAAGCCCTTGAATACCGGCTGGTCGGAGAAACCGCTCGACGGCGGCGTGACGTTCGCGGCGCTCCATCGTCCAGCTCCGTCCCGCGTGGCAAGATATTGGTTGCCGTTGTCCGGGCCCTCGGCACCCACGCCGCCGTGTTCGGCGGGGTCTCCTATATAAGCGACCGCGTTGCCGTCTGGAGCCACGAGGAATGGCCGTTCGGTCCAACCACCTACGGGCGCCAGTTCCAGAGGGCTGTCCTGGTAGACGTCGCCGTCGGCGTTCGCGGTGGAAGAGACCTTTTCATAGCCACGGTCGTCGGGAAGCGTCAACGGTGGAGCCGCGATCGGCGGGGTCGTGAAAGTCGCGTCCGCGCCGCGCGCCGTGCCAGCTTCATTTTCGGTGACCAGCCGGAAGTGATAGGTCGTCGAAGGCTGCAGTTCGCCGAGCGAGGCCGTGACCGGATATGCCACCGGCTTCGAAGTCGTAGAGGCCCCGTATTGAGTCGTGGTGCCGTATTCAAAGCGGAAGGTCGTCGCCAGTCCGTAGTCGAGCACTTCGGCGCTGAGCGTTACCGAGGACGACGCGACATCGATCGCCGCCTCTTCGGTGATCGATGCAGCCGGCTCGGTGCTGAATACATGGTCGGCGCCGTAGACAGTGCCTTCCGCGTTGGTCGCCACGACCCGAAAGTGATAGGTGACGCCCGTCTGAAGACCGGTGATTTCGGGGTAGGCATAGAGGTTCTGTCCTTCTGAGCCCAGATCCGCGGGGGAGGTGCTCGATCCATACGCGGCGCTCGTCCCATATTCGACCTGATAGTGCGTGTCGAGCCCGTGCGGTTCGACACCGATTTCGACCTGCGCTGCGTGCTGGGTCGCCTGCAGGAAACGGTCGGCCACGAGCGTCGGCGGGTCATGAGTGTCGAGCGTCTGATCCGCGCCGTAGCTGGTGCCGTTGGCGTTGGTTGCAAGGATCCGATAGCGATAGGTCGAGCCCGGCGCGAGGCCGGCTAGATTCGCGGAGAAGTGATGGTTGGTGGAATCCGAGCCCGCCGTTTCGGGAGAAGCCGGAGTAACAGACCCATAGCTGCTGCTCGTCCCGTATTGGAACTGGTAGGTCGCCGCGGTCCCTTCAGGGTTGACGCTGCCGTTGATCGTCGCGCTCGTGGAAGTGACGCTCGTGGGCACTTCCGTGCTCGCATCGGGCTCGATGACGCTGGGGCCGAAGATCTCGGCCCGACCTTCGTTTACGGCGTATGTGTCGTCGTTCGTAGCGCCGACCGCGACCCCGACCGAACCGTCCAGTTCGCCTTCGCCGGCGACCGACTCCAATTCCCCGGTGGCGTCGAGCTCGGCGACGCGACGGCCCTCATCGACGAACACGTGGCTGGTGGCAGAGTTGACGGCCAGCGTCGCGCCTTGTTCGTCAATCAGGGTGCCTTCTGCTTCGAGCGCCCCGAACTGCATCGCAGCGTACCGTTGCACCCCTCCTGAATAGTGCGCAGCATAGACATTGCCTTCGCCATCGACAGCGATGTTGCAGATCCCATGGAGCCCCGACAGCGACTCCGTGTAGTCGGCTTCAGTGACCGGGTTCCCGGCCGGTACGTACTTCTTCACCGTGCTCGGATAGAACCCAACGTAAACGGCGCCTGTCGGGTCGACCGCGACCCCGCACGCCTCTCCTCCGTGCAATTCGCCGAGTTTCGCACCGGCGGAGCTGTAGATGGCCAAGCTGGAGTTGTTCGCGACATAGATGTCGCCCTTGGCGGGACCCGATGAGCCATCGACAGCGATCTGCTGTTCCGCGCCTCCGCCGGAGCTGGCGACGCCTTCGACCGCGTTGGTGCCGGTGGATGAGAAGTTCACGGGTTCCCCGGCGGCGGTGAACTTGTAGATGGCTTCCTTGCGCTCGTCGTAGACGTAGACATCGCCGCTGGACTGGTCGACAGTGACGCTCTTGGCTTCGCCGAACGCGCCGGAACCGAGACCTGCAGGTCCAAAGGATTTCCCCGTATAGGGGCGCACGAGCTTCGCCTGCGCGACCCCGGAGGAGAGCATGAGCAGGCCGCCCATCGCGCAGATGGCTACGAGCAGAGTGTGAAGGTGACGGCGCGATGCGATGGCTTTGCTCAGCATGATGAGGCCTCCCGAGACGAGCCCCATCGGGGCGTGTTTGAGCCGGGTCCGACCAGCAGGCCAAACACCGCTACTGAAGAATTGAGTGCACTACGGCAGGCAAGCGCCAGCCTAGAAAGATGCTTGGCGCCGCGGCTGAGGATCTGCGACGACCCATAAAGACAGCTCGCAGCGACGGCACGGGACATGGATGTCAGGCAATGGCGCACCGCTCTACGCCGCCCGCCGTTGGTGTGCCGAGTATCTGAGGAGATTTTCGGTGACGAGCTGGCCCTTGGCAGTGAGCCGCCAAGCGTTGGGCTCTCCTTTGGTATGTCCTCCTTGCCCGGTGTTCTGCAGCAGGCCGATGCGCTCCAAGCGAGTCAGGAGCTTTGAAACCTGTCCCTGGTCTGAGATCCCGGCGTAGTCGGCGATCTGACGGTTGCTCACGCCGGCGTGCTCGCCGACGCCCTCGAGGACCTTGGTGGTGCGGTAGGTCACACGCATCTGCAGGTCAGCCAGAGGATCCATGCCCAGCGGGATGGGGCTATCCGTGTAGGGATCCATCCGCGCCGGCGCCGGGCGCGCCTGCTCGCGACGCGCCGCGCCGTGCCCGAGGTAGGGCAGCAGGACGGTGCCCAGCAACTCGGGGAAGAGACTGCTCAGCGGCTCTTGTCCGTCTCGTGCCGGGTCTTGTCGCACGAGGCTCTGGTAGACGACCGCAATCGTCGCGCCGAGCACGCCCTCTGCCGTCAGCTCACTGCAGGCCGTTGCGGTCTTCTCACGGCGACCCTCGTCGACAAGCGCGACCAACTGACGAATGATCGCCTCGCGCGCAGCGAGCACGAGGCCGCTGCCACACTGCGTATCGATCACGGCGACACGCGCCAACACTGGCTCGCGGTCCAGAAAGCAAAGGATCGTCCACAGGCCACGACGCATCCGCTCGCGCCACGCGAGGTCCTGCAAGCTCTCGCTTTCCAGCTCCCTCTGCAGTTCGCTCGCGGCGCTCTGCAGGACGCCGGCGATGCACTCCTCGCGATTGGCGAACAGCTCATAGAACGTACGCCGCGATACCCCCGCGCGCCCAGTAATCCGCGCGACCGTCGTACGCTCATAGCCGAGCTCGCGGATCGCCGCGACCGTTGCCGCCAGCAGTCGCGAGCGCTGAATCTCGGCTACCTGCGGCTGCGTGGTACCACGGCTTCCGGGACGCACGGGTGTGAGCGCCGAAGCAGCGGCGGCCGCCGCACAACGCTTATTCCGGACGGCCACTAGATCACCACCCGCAACGGCAGCAGACCACCGGCGGCGCACACGGCAAGCCGCGCGTCGCGCCCTACATCACGGCCGCCCGACCACGCGCAAATACCACCGGCGTGCGGGAGAGAAACTGCTCGGCGCGAGCACGCCGAGCGCCAACTTCTAGAGCTAGGCCCTAGACGGCAAGAGAGAGAGAGAGAGAGAGAGATGCATCAGCAAGCTGCTGATGCATCTAGCTACAGGCCGCTCGCGACACGCGACTACTCCCGAAACGTCTGTCCCCAAAGAACCCACGCTAAACCACTGCTCCCTCATTCGATGCGATCCAGCCCTCTCCCAAACATACACCCTGCAAGCGCTTGAAGTCAACCCACGATCAGCATGACCCCAGCTGAACCTCTATGTTTTCCGACGTCCATGTATTCAAGGACGGCCGCGTGTATTGACGATAACACAGCCAATACACAGAGGTCAAGCCCTCTACGAGACCGGGGGCGAGAGTCTGGTCTCGCCCCCGGTCTCCACGCGCCGGTCGCACCGCTTCCTGACATATATTCCAGCAGGCCCACGCGACTGACCGCTGGGCCCGCCGGTCAAGCGGACGCCGCCGCTCGAACCATCAACAACTCACGGACTTCGTGCTTTCGGGCAGCTTCGGCAGGAAGCCTCCGAGGACGAGGTTGAGCGCACCGGTGAGTTCGCTGACCGCGGAGGTGAGCTTGTTCGTGTGCGCGATGACTTCACCGAGGCTCGAGCACTGGCCGGCGACTTTGGTGCTGAGGCCGTCGGGCGTCGTTTCGAGTTCGCCGACCGCGCTGCCGAGGCCGCTGACCGTCGTATCGAGGTCGCCGACGCTGCCTTTCACAGTTTCCACTGTGCCTTCCAGGCCGCGCACCTCAGAGCTCAGCTGGGTGACGTTCGCCGTCAAGTGTTCGATTTCCGTGGTCTGCGTGGCGATCGTTTCTTTGAGTTCGTGTTCGACGGTGGCAGCGGAGCCTTTTTCGCCCTGCGGCCCCTCCGCACCTTGAGCACCGGTGGCACCCTGCGGACCAGAGGCCCCGCGCGCCCCCGGTCTCGCCTTGCGGCCCGGTCGTGCCCGGCCCACCGGTCGCACCAACCCCACCCTGCGCACCAGGCGCACCTTGCTCCCCGTTCGCGCCAGGCGCACCAGTAGCTCCCTGAGCGCCAGCCGCACCGGCGACGCCGTGAAGACCGCGGGATCCCCTCAACTTGCGTCGCGTGCTCTTCGAGAGCTTTGCCGGGGTGACCGCGCCCTGCTTGATCTGGGCGCTGCCGACGCTGTTGCGAGGCAGGTTCGTCGCAGCGTAGGCTCCGCCACCAAGCGCGATGAACAGAGAAAGCGTGGCGACTACGCTCGAATAGGTGGGTCGGGGCAGCTTGCGCATGACGTCTCCTCGTTCGACGATCCGCAGAACAAATCGGCAGCGCTGGACGGACGTACCAGTCCCACCAAAGCGCCGCCGGCATGTACGGTGTCTCGCCGACGATGCCCTCGCCCGGCGCCCTAGAGCAGACAGCCAGTTCGGCTCCCGACCGCGAGCATCGCGATGGTCCGGTCCCACTGAGGATCGTCGCGAAGGAGTGGACACGGATCGGCGTGACAGGGTTCGGCGGGCCGCCGGCGCACATCGCGATGTTGCGCCGGCTGGTAATCGATCGCTACGGATGGATGGACGCCCACGCCTTCGAGGACGCCAACGCCGCCTGCGGCCTGCTGCCGGGCCCGGCCTCGACGCAGCTGGCGATCTTCTGCGCATATCGCGTAGCGGGACCTTGGGGCGCGCTCGTCGGCGGGCTCGGGTTCGTGCTGCCGGCCGTCGTGATGGTCCTGGCGCTCTCCGTCCTGTTCCTCTCCGGCGCGCCGCCGAAGTGGGCGATCGGCATCGGCGCCGGCGCGGGCGCAGCGGTCGCACCGGTGGCCGTTCACGCGGCGCTGCGTCTGCTCACCCCGAGTTTCGAGCGGGTGCGGGCCGCGCGCGGCCGAGCGCTGCGCTGGCTGGCTTACCTGCTCGCGGCCGCGGTGGCGGCGGCGAGCATCGGCGGCTATCTCGTCCTGGTCCTGCTGGCGTGTGGAGCGTTCGAGCTCGCCTGGCGACGGCGTCTGGCGACGGCGTCGTCATTCAACCCGTTGCTGCTCGCCGCGGTCCCGGCTGCCAGCGGGTTCGGTGCGCTCGCGTGGACCGCGTTCAAGGTCGGTGCGCTCTCCTACGGCGGCGGCTTCGTGATCGTCCCGCTGATGCAGGCCGACGCGGTGCACGTCTACCACTGGATGACCAACGGCCAGTTCCTGAATGCGGTCGCGCTCGGACAGGTCACTCCCGGCCCCGTCGTCGCGACCGTCGCTGCGGTCGGCTACGCCGCACACGGCCTCGCCGGCGGCGTACTCGCCGCGATCGTCGCTTTCACGCCGTCGTTCTCGTTCATCCTGCTCGGCGGCCAGCGCTTCGAGCGTCTGCGCCAGAACGCCGCCGCGCGAGCGTTCCTCGACGGCGCCGGACCCGCCGCGATCGGCGCGATCCTCGGCGCCGCGATCCCGCTGGCCACCTCACTGCAGGAGGGGTGGCAATACGCCGTGCTCGCCGCCGCCGCCGTCGCGCTGCTGCTTCTACAGCGCGGAGTCGTGCAGACGCTGCTCGGGGCCGGCGCGGTCGGCCTGCTCGCCTCGCTCGCGGGCGCGCCGCTGCCTCACTGACATCCTGTCGACAGCGGCGCGACATCGTCGCGGATCCGCGGGCCCCCCGCCAGGTACCGACCGAGCTCGCCGATCACCTCGCGCGCGTCGTCCTCGATGCCGTGCAGGAACGTCGACTTGCGTCGCCGCAGCACGGGCAGACCGAGGGCGTAGAGACCCGGGCTGTCGACGACGCCGCCGTCGTGCCGCAGCTGCCCCTTGGCGTCGAGGACCGGCACGTCGAGCCACCGGTAATCGGGTCGGAACCCCGTTGCCCAGAGGATCGTCCGGATCTCACCGCTGCGAAGGTCGAGCCGCCAGCGCGGCGAGCCCGGCGGCTCGGTCGGGGCGAGGCGCTCGGGAGGACCGACCTCCGCGTCCGACCCCGACGCCTGGGCCCACTCGTCGAACCCGCCGAGCAGCCGGTTCAGCTTGAGGTCCGCCAGCGAGCAGACGTTGCGCAGGCCGCCGGAGAACAGCGCGACACCGTCGCGGACCGACGCCCAGCGACCGACCAGCTCAACACCGATCGCCGCAAGCGCGCCCAGGTCGAGCGTCTTGCGCTCGGGAGCTCCGACGAGCTGCGGTGAGGGCAGGCGTCGTGCTCGCGTGAGGTCCTCGACCTCATCATGGCGCTGGTCCCACACGCCCGACGCATCCATCCACCACAGGACGTCGCGGCCACGGTACATCCGCGGCATCCGGACGTGCTCTCCGACCGCCATGACTACCGGCCGCCCCGACCGGCTGATCTCGGCGGCGAGTTGCACGCCGGTCGCGGATGCTCCGACGACGAGCACCCCACCCTCCGGGAGCTGGTCCGGGTTTCGGTAGCGCAGCGGCGTTATCTGCTCGACACCGGCCGGTACGACATTCGCGAAGGCCGGCACCGCGGCCAGATTGCAGGCGCCGCTGGCAATCACCACCGTGCGGGCCTGGATCTCGCCATGGCCCGTCGTCAACCGGTAGCCGTCGTCACCCTCGCGCCGCACCGAGCTCACGCCGGTCCTCGTGCGCACCGGCGCGCGGGCGCTCGCCGCGAACCGCTCGACGAGCTCGACGACCTCGGCCGCCGTCATGTAGCCGTCGGGATCGTCGCCCTCGTAGGCGACCCCCGGCAGCCGGCTCTGCCAGTTGGGCGTGAGCAGTCGCAGCGAGTCCCAGCGCTCGCGCCAAGAGCTCGCGAGCTCGCCGCGCTCGAGCACGACATGGTCGATCGATCGCTCGCTAAGGAAATGGCTCGCCGCAAGGCCAGCGTGCCCGGCGCCGATGACGACGGTCGTGAAGCGCTCGATCGTGCTGATCTCAGGCTCGATCGCGCTGCTCTCAGACGACGGCGACTGTGACCTCCGTCGGGTTCGTGAGTGCGTCGAACACCGCCGAGCGCTTCTGCGATTGCGCGACCAGCGCCTCGATCTCCTCCTGGGAGGCGTCGGCGTCGATGTCAAAGTTGACCTTGATGTCGTTGTAGCCGTTGCGAACGTCGGCGTCGCCGAGGATCCCGCGAATGTCGTGGTTGCCCTCGACCGTCGCCTCGACCGAGCGCAGCTGGATCCCGCGGTTCTGCGCGACCGACGCGACACCCGCGGTCAGGCAGCTCGCCAACCCCACGAGGAGGTACTCGATCGGCGTGATCCCGTTGTCCTCGGCGGCGAAGACCTCGGGGTGATCGGCGTCGAAGACCGCCTCGGTCTTGTGACTCTGCTCCTCGCCGAGGCCGAAGTAGTTCTGGATCGTCGTCGTGCTGTGCACGCCGTTCTGCCACTTCGACGACGCGCGCCAGGTGAACTGGGCGGCCTGCGGCGCGCCGGCGAGGGTCTCGCGCGCGGCGAGCAGCGCCTGGACGTTGACTCCATTGTCGATGGCGGTGGACATCGTCTTGCACGCCCCTCTCGGTGTCGTAGGCTAGTTTCTTGATCGGAATGCTAGAGAATACACCCAGATGATCTCTGCGACGAAGAGATGACGGCAACCGCGGCGGCGAGCGCCGGCTCGGTCGGAACCGTCGAGACGCGCTACCTCGACCTGCCGAATCCGGTGGCGCTCGACTGCGGGCGCGAGCTGTATCCGGTGCGCGTCGCCTACGAGACCTACGGCGCGCTCTCCCCCGGCCGCGACAACGCAATCCTGGTCTGCCATGCGCTCAGCGGCGACGCCCATGCCGCGGGCATCTCGAAGGAGGCGACCGAGAGCACCCGCGACGGGTTCGGCGCCGAGGAGCGCGACGGTGAGGCCGCTGAGGGGCTCGGCTGGTGGGACGGGATGATCGGACCGCGCAAGGCGTTCGACACGAACCGCTACTTCGTCATCTCGACAAACCTGCTCGGCGGCTGCCGCGGGACGACGGGACCATCCTCGCCGGACCCCGCGACGGGGCGCGCGTACGGCGTGAACTTCCCGGTGATCACCGTCGCGGACATGGTCAGGACCGAGCGCGCGCTCCTGGATGCGCTCGGGATCGAGCGGCTCGCGGCGGTCGCGGGCGGCTCGCTCGGCGGGATGCAGGCGCTGCAGTGGGCGGTCATGTTTGCCGATCAGGTCGACGTCGTCGTGGCGATCGCGAGCACACATGCGCTGCACCCGCAGGGCGTCGCCTGGAGCGCGATCGCCCGCGAGGCGATCATGCGCGACCCGGCGTGGCGGGAGGGCCGCTACCACGACACGGCCGACGCACCGGACGCCGGCATGAGCGTGGCGCGCATGATCGGCCACATCACCTACCTCTCGGCGGCGGCGCTGCACGACAAGTTCGGCCGCAGGCTGCAGTTCGCTGAGGACATCCGCTACACGATCACCGAGCCGGAGTTCGAGGTCGAGAGCTATCTCCGCCACCAGGCGGACTCGTTCGTCAAGCGCTTCGACGCGAACACCTATCTCTACACCTCACGGGCGCTCAGCTACTTCGACCTCGCTCGCGAGCACGGCCATGGCTCGCTCGCGCGCGCGCTCGCGGGCGTCAAGGCACGGACCTTGCTGATCGCGTTCAGCTCGGACTGGCTGTACCCGCCGTCCGAATCGCGCGAGGTCGAGCAGACGCTCCGCGACTTGGGCAAGCCGGTCGAGCTCCACGTGATCGACGCGCCTTATGGCCACGATTGTTTCCTGCTCGAGGAGGCGCAGCAGACGCCGATCGTCCGCGACTTTCTCCAGGAGCCCGTATGACCGACGAGCGCAATTCAGCCGAGAGCGAGGTGGCTTCTACGGCCGAGCAACGCAACCGAACCGAGGAGAAGCGTGCGTTCGGCTTCGAGACGCGCCAGCTCCACGCCGGCCAGCGGCCAGATCCCAACACCGGCGCACGCGCGGTGCCGATCTTCCAGACGACCAGCTACGTCTTCGAGGACCCGGAGTCGGCCGCGGCGTACTTCAACCTGCAGGAGTACGGCAACACGTACTCGCGGATCATGAACCCGACGGTCGCCGTCTTCGAGGAGCGGGTCGCGAGCCTCGAGGGCGGGGCCGGGGCCGTGGCGTTCGCCAGCGGGATCGCCGCACAGGCGGCGGCGCTGTTCACGCTGTTGGAGCCCGGCGACCACGTCGTCTCCTCAGCGGCGCTGTACGGCGGGACGGTGAACCAGCTCAAGCACCTGCTGCGCAAGCTGAGTGTCGAATTGACGTGGGTCGACCCCGACGATCCGTCCGCGTGGCGCGGCGCGGTGCGGGCGAACACCAAGGCGTTCTTCGGCGAGACGATCGGCAACCCGGCCGGCAACGTCCTCGACATCGAGGCCGTGGCGGCTGTCGCCCACGACCACGAGCTGCCGCTGATCGTCGACAACACGTTCGCGACGCCGTACCTGTGTCGCCCAATCGAGTGGGGCGCGGACATCGTGATCCACTCGGCGACCAAGTTCATTGGCGGCCACGGCACGAGCATCGGCGGAGTGGTCGTCGAGTCCGGCGAGTTCGATTGGTCCAATGGGCGCTTCCCAGTAGTCGCGGACCCGTCGTCGGCTTACCACGGGCTGCAGTTTCACGAGACGTTTGGGACCTACGGTTACTTGATGAAGCTGCGGGCGGAGACGCTGCGCGACCTCGGGGGAGCGCTCTCACCATTCAACGCCTTCCTGTTCCTGCAAGGTCTCGAGACGCTGTCGTTGCGCATGGAGCGTCACGTCGAGAACGCGCGCGCGGTCGCAGCGTTCCTCGAGTCCCATGAACTAGCCGGCAACGTGACTTACCCAGGCTTGCCGAGCAGTTCATACGAGTCGCTCGTGGCGAAGTATCTGCCGCGCGGCGCGGGCGCGGTGTTCTCGTTCGACTGCGCCGGCGGGCGAGCCGGCGGTCAGGATCTGATCCGGGCGGTGACGCTCTGGTCGCATCTCGCCAACGTCGGCGACGCGAAGAGCCTGATCATCCACCCAGCCAGTACTACGCATCGTCAGCTGAGCGAAGCAGAGCTCCAGGCAGCGGGCGTGCGGCCGGGAACGATCAGGCTGTCGGTGGGGACCGAGTCCGTCGACGATCTGATCTGGGACCTCGACAACGGTCTCACCAACGTGAGATGAGCGATCTGAACCTCGACCGGTACCAGGATCCGCTGACGATCCAGCGCGTGCTCCTGGGCGCGCGCACGATCGCCATCGTCGGTCTGTCCTCGAACCCGCTGCGCGCGAGCAACTTCGTTGGGTTCTACCTAAAGCGCCACGGCTACCGGGTGATCCCGGTCAATCCCCGCGAGAGCGAGATCCTCGAAGAGCTGAGCTACCCCAACCTGTCGGATGTGCGCGACGCGGTGGACGTCGTCAACGTCTTCCGAGCACCCGCCGCGCTGCCGGCGATCGCCCGCGAAGCCGTCGCGATCGACGCTGGCGCTCTCTGGTGCCAATTCGGCGTGATCAACGAGGAGGGCGCACGGATCGCCGAGGAGGCCGGCCTGGACGTCATCGTCAACCGCTGCCTGAAGATCGAGCACGCGCGATATGCCGGCCGGATGCACTGGCTGGGGTTCAATACGCAACGGATTACGTCGGTGCGAGGTGAGCTCCAGTGACGGTCACGCTCGCGGTGCGGCGGACCACCAGCTATCGATAACCGACAATTGCGATCGTACGCCCATCCGGTGGACGATCGCCACTGGCGGCAATCAACAGCTCACCGCTTTCGTGTTTCCGGGCAGTTTGGGCAGGAAGCCTCCCAGAACAAGGTTGAGAGCGCCGGTGAGTTCGCTGACTCCGGAGGTGAGCTTGTTTGCCTGGGCGATGACTTCTCCGAGGCCGGTGCACTGGTTGGCAACTTTGGTGCCGAGGCCTTTGGTCGTCGTTTCGAGTTCGCCGACCGCGGTGCCGAGTTTTGTGACGCCGCTCGCCATTTCGCCGACTTTTTGAGTCGCCGATGCCGCGGCGGCTTCGGCCGCTTTCGCAGTGTTCTGCACGGTGCCGAAGGAGCCTTCGAGGTTTGTCACGGATACGACCGCATTGCCGACCGTTTCTTCGACCCCGCCGACCTTCGTTTCGAGGCCGCCGACCTTCGTGTTGAGGCCGCCGACCTTCGTGTTGAGGCCGCCGACGGTGACGTTCACGCCTTCCAACGCGCCTTCGAAATTGTGCACCTCAGAGGTCAGGTGGACGACATTCGTGGTCAGCTGTTCGATTTCCTTGCTCTGCGTGGAGATCGTTTCTTTGAGCTCACTTTCGACCGTGGCCGCCGACCCTTTTTCGCCCTGCGGCCCTTGCGCACCGGTCGCTCCCGGCCCGCCCGGGGTGCCCTGCGTCCCAGTGGCCCCCTGCCCGCCGGTCGCACCCTGCGTACCATTCCCCCCTTGCACGCCGGTCGTCCCTTGCACGCCGGTCGTCCCGGCGAGGCCGCGAAGACCGCGGGATCCCTTCAGCTTGCGCCTTGTGGCCTTCGAAAGCTTGGCCAATGTGACCGCACCGTTCCTGATCTGGGCGCTGCCGACGCTGTTGCGGGGCAGGCTCGTCGCAGCGTACGCCCCGCCGCCGAGCGCGATGAACAGCGCAAGTGTGGCGACGACGCTCGAGTATGTGGGTCGGGGCAGCTTGCGCATGATGTCTCCTGGTCGACGCTCTAAAGGAACAAATCGACTTTATGGAACTTTGCTGGAAGGAGACGGAAGCCCTCTGGACGGAAGTACCACTCCGACCAGCACGGCGTCGGACGCCTATGCATTCGCTTGCACCTTCCGTCGTGCTACTCGGACGCGTCGAAACTAGTCGTCGCTAGCGGTCGGTCGGGAGCACAGGCAGCCGTTCTTCCTGCCGCCGCTTGCGGCTCCGCCACCAGCGCTCGACGAGGAATGGCGGAATGAGTCGGTTGTGAGCGCGAAACCGGCTGTCGGTATCGTCGGCGGCCATGGCTCCCGGCCGCGATATCGTCGCGGACGATGGCCTCGCCCGGCAGGCCAGAGCAGACAGCCGGTTCGACTCGCGATCGCGGGCATCCCGATGGTGCGGGCCCGCTGAGGATCGTCACGAAGGAGTGGACGCGGATCGGCCCGACGAGCTGGGGCCGGCGCCGTCGGCCTGTTCACCTTGATCGCGGGCGCCCCATTGCCGCATTGACATCCTGTGCGCGGCGGCGCGACATCGACCTGCGGTGCCCTGCTTCGCGCGGAGCTGAGGCGAGACTGCCCTCAGGCCATGTCACAACCTCGCGCTTTACGCCCGACGCTCGTAGCCGCAGCGGTGACTAGCAATTCGCTATGGTCGTCGAGTTTTGGTAGCTGTGAATGACATTCCCTGCCGCATCTAGCCATTCGGTGGTGTCTACCGAGGAATAGGAATAGCCAGGAGCCGCACTCAGCTCAAGAGCGCCGGACCCGCGAGAACCTGCCCACGCTTCCAGGTCATACCAGCCACGGTCATACACGTAAGACCCAGGATACGCGCCTCCAGTTTCGCGCGTGCTGACCCACTCGCCGCCACTCCATACATACATGGTTGCCGACCAGAAGATTTTGTCGGTACCGGCGTACGCCCACGCGCGCGTTGGTGGATCGTTTTCAACGTACGCGTACGTCGTAGAGCCATCGGTGACCTCATGGCATCCAACCGAGGCTACTGATTCGTCGAGATAGTTGACAGGCGGATCTGGCGATGAGGAGGCTGGAACCGGACTCGGTGTTGGCGTTGGAGCTGGACTCGGTGTAGGCGTCGGAGCTGCCTTCGGTGTCGATGTCGCGCCGGCGTCGATCGTAAATGTGCGGACCTCGCTGGTGCGCCCGCAAGTGACAGTTACGCGAGCCTCACCAAGCGCCGCTTCCGCTCCAATCACGAACTGATCCCGCCGACGGAACCGGTCATGCAGGGTTTGCTGTCCGATGCGGAGAGCCAGTGAGCATCGCCGCCCACTGGATACGCGAACCGTGAGCGTGCCCCCGCGTTCTACCGCCGCCGGAGCCACCGAAGCATGCCAACGGGCGGCGGCGGCTGACGGGACGAGGATCCCGCAGCAGACACCTACGGTCACCAGAAGAGACCGTGCAACCCGACAAACAGAACTCTTTCGCACTTTACGCTCCAAACGTCGTGTGCGACGAGGATACCTATCTCGCATCCCGGCGTCCATCGGCGAGGTCTGGCTGCCTTTTCGGATGGGCGATTCAGGTCGCTGGCGGCACGATGATCGGGGCGCACGCTGTGAATGACGACGACGAGCGCGGTGGCGAAGGAGGAGCGGAAGAGCCGACTCACGCCCAGACCGCCGGATGGCGCCGACCGGCTCGTCGCGACTGCCGCGCCTCGGTGGATGTACGCGGCGCTCCCCGCTGCGATCAGCGCTGCTGATCGGCGCGGGAGCCTCGTTCGACTCCACGCGGGACTCCGCTGTGGACGCAACGTAACGGCCTGAAGTGGTCCTATCGACTCTCGAGCGAGCCGCGACGGGCTGTCCCGTGATGGTGTGGTCGCTGGCCCTTCCAACGCCGGCGCGACCCGAGGCGGTCCTGATGTGCTGCGGAGCTCGGCAGCTTCCAGGCCGGCTGCTGCTGCGCGTCGGTTAGCTTCTGGCTCAAACAACACTGGAGACTGAGGGCCAAGCACTGGCAATGGGTCGTCGAGACGTTTGGACGGCTGGTGCAAACTGCGCCTCCTCGGTAGGAGATAAGTCGACGGACCGTGTGGGCGTGCCCGTGGAGTCTTCAACTTGAGATGTCCTACCGCGAGGGCACAATGTCTCGATGATCCCGGCTGTTTCAACCTCGGTGGTCGGTGCTGCTGGCGTCGTGGTCGGCGTGTTGTTGACGTCGCTCACACAGGTATGGGTCGATAGTCGACGGGCCAAACGCGAAGAGCGGCGTGACTCTGATCGCAATGCCCGTGAACTGACGCTAGCCGTCCGGCTGGTCGTCGAGGAGCTCACCGAAGCAGAGTGTCTAATCAGAAATGCAGTGAAAGCCGGCTACTACTGGGCAGCGGACCGGTCGCCGTCAAACGTCCTGTGGATCGAGCAGCGACCCGTCCTCGCGACCTACGTCCCGGGCCCGGCAGATTGGCTAGGAATTGCCCGCGCCTATCCGGAACTCAACCGGCTCAACCAGCTAGTTCACGAGCGTCGCGGCCAGTCCGCGGACGGTAAGAAGGTTCTCGTCCTTCCCGACGACGACACCTTCGCTGCGTGGTACCACATACATCGCGCGATCTGGGGTCTCGAGGCGACTATCGACATGGCAAATGATGTCAGAGATTGGTCGGCTCACATCGATCAAATGAAGCGGGCCTATTGGGGCGGAGACCCGTGAGTCCGGGTCGTATCAGTCGCTGATTCGTCGCGCGAGCTACTCGCTGTCGTCTCGTCGACTGCCTACGGTGAGTCGATACCTGGCGGTGCTGAACCCAGCAGAGTCTCGATCTGTTGTGTGAACGACTGCTGCTCTCGCTCGTGTTCGACCGCGAGATTTCGGTAGCGCAGAATTTCCTCTTCGCTACCCTCAATCGCTTTGTGGAGCCGGTCCAGTGCCTCCTCCTCCAACGGGAAGTCTTCGAATACGATCTTCCCGGCCTGCTGGGAGGTGCCCGCGAGGTGACCACCCTGGCCGCTAAAGATCGTTGCGGCGCAATTCAGATCCGACAGCGTTGCCGATGGCATAGCGAGCCCTACGGTGTAGCGAATGCCCGTACCCGATAGTTCCGGCGTTACGGTCGCCTTTCCAAACACGCCACGGATGCCGACATCCTGCAACACCGCAGCGTAGCTCTCACTAAGCTCGGCAGCCTTCGCCTCGGCGGCTCTCATATCCTCGTCTCTGCGCTCGTAACGTTCTGTCGCGATATCCACAGCGCGGTTAAGAACGAGCGCAACATCTTTGGGATCGACCCTCACCGCGACACGCACGCGAAGCAGGCCGAGGAAATCGATGCTAGGGAAAATGCCCAGGGTCGTGTGCTCGAGCTCGGTTTCTGCCGACGCTAGGGCCTTCGAAAAGTCGAGCCCCCACGTGCCTGTTTTCCACGACGGAATATTCGCGAGCTGAAGGAGCATTTCGTACTCTTCCTCGCGACCGGCTCCCGTTTCGAGCCGAAAACTTTGAATATGCCAGGCAATCCTGGGCGAGCCGCCATCATCGAGCTGTGGAGGTCCTACGCTCTGCCAGTACTGCGTGTAGCGCTCGGCTGGATAACCGGCGTCGAATATCTCCCAGCTAAGAATCCAATCGAACACGAACAGCAGAGCGGAGCGTGCTTCCGCATCGTCCGGCTCGGGGCCGCCGATTTCGAGGTGACGGCGCGTAGTTAGCAACTGGGTGTAACGGCTCGTGTCCGTCGCGAACACCTGCACTTCGAGATGGTCAAGAGGATCGCTCGGTGTAGCAGGAAAGCGAACGGCGCTGCTAGCGCCAAATCCTGCGTCTGCCGGCAAGCCTGTCCGCGCTGCTCGCGCCATCGTCCGCGTGCTTGAAGGAACGCCTGGTCTGTGATCAAGAACGCTTTCGTAGTGTCCTCGGCATTCAATGCGCGCTCAGCTTCATTCAGCAAGCTACGAAGCTCGACGTCGCGTATCGCCTCGGCGAGCATCACATCGCCCAACTGAACGTTGAACGCTACCTTCACCAGTTCCTGGATAAATGCCTCTGTATCCATGACCCAATTGGACATCAGCTCACGATCCGGCAGAAGCCCCATGTGTTGGACTTGGTTTCGCGCTCCGTGCAGCTCGATGACGCCGCGCAAACCTGCTGGTCCAGTTGACCTCCATCCCCGCAGTTTTTGCACCTCCCTGATGCCTTCATGGAAGCCGGCTTGCGGCTTCAACGCCAATCCCCGGTAGTGAGCCGAATAGCGAATCGCGTACTCGCACGCGCCGTCTAAGGTCACCAAGGCAATCTGCCGGCTTGACTCCGAACTGCCCTTCGCTTCGCGATACGCGCGCTCAAGCATCGCCCGCAGGCGGATCAGCCCGGCGAGCGCTGACGGGCTGAGCGATTGTTCCCCTGTGGACGTCATAGCCGTCTATGGTTGCGCATTCCAGCGAATGGTCGCCGACCAACCAACGCCAGTAGGATCACCTGGGCGCCAGCGGTCGAGGCGGTCTTTGTTAGCGCTGAACCGTTCACAGCGCCCAGCTTTACAGCTGTCGGGGACATCGTGGTCTCAGGGGCCTGCGTAATGTCGATGTCCCGCGGACGGTGCTCGCCGACCGGCAGGCGGCATGCCTCGCATTCTGGCCGCGCTTACTGCGATGCGCGCCACAAGATAAGCCCTGCCTGCAAGCTGTCCAGACTCTCACGTGAGCTCACCGGGCGCGTGTCGCCCTCGAACTGCGCAGCCGGGATGCTGCTGGCCCTGCTGCCCACCTGGTCAGCCCTGTATAGTAATTTTACAACGTGTCTCATGCTGATACACTTGCCAGATATGAGCTCGTTCCCGAAGCGGCACGCAGTAGCGGCCCAGAGAGAGCGCGAGGCATTGCGTTCTCGTTACCGGAAGGAGCTGCGACAGTTGGCAGATGAGCGCACGGCGGCACTGAGCCGGGCGGACGGAGCAATAAGCGAGATTGCGGGGCTAATTGCCGGTGCGCAGCAGGCCGGGGTGTCGATCGTTGAGGTTTCCGAGCTAACGGGCATTAGCCGGCCGACCCTCTACCGCATGATTGCCAATACCAGCCAACGAGCGGATCTTCGCCATGCAGTCATCGCCTTCGAAGAGGCCCTCCCGCGCCTCACGCGCGAGCTCGGACACACCATTCTCCCGTATGAACTTGGTACTAGCTTTCGGATGTCCAGCGACGAGGTGTTGGAGCAACTGATGCAGATCTACCCGCTGCTAGCTGAGGAGGTTAGGTCGCTGGGGCCCCCAGCGCTCACAACGCTGAGCAGTCTCTTGGGAGAGCTACAAACTCCTGAGGACACTGTCTTGAGGATGCTACTACTCCAAGGCGTCCCTAAGCAACGCGTCGCTTGGTCCACACAACGGTCCGAAAGAGATGTGCTTGGCCTGGCGGCACTCGGCCTGTTGCGCCTACTCCCACAGATGCGAGCACAAACAAAATAGGCGTCGGATTGCCGGGGGCCTTGAAGGGCCACTCGCGAAGTGGCAACCCCGACCGCGACAACGACCGCGACCTCGAGTTCGCAACCTGCAGCCTCTTCCGTCAAGCTCAACCACCCGATGACTCCCGCGTTTCTCGGAATTCACGATCCAACGGTCATCGCCGCCGTAGTAGGCGCGGTCGCCGGGGGCTTTGCAGCGCTCATGGCGATGCTTACCGCAGGCCCGCTCCGTCTCTGGGTAGATGGCCGCCTCCAGCTTAAAAAGGCAAGGACCGACTACGAGTTTGAACAGCGTAAGAAGCTACGTGAGGAGGTTGGCGGCTTCCGCGGTCGACTGCTCGAGGCCGCCACATCGCTGAACTATCGCCTAGACAACCTGAGAGAGAACCGCTGCGAAATCGTGGGCGCGGATTGTAGCGAGACCTGGCTCGCCGTCGGCGGTGACTACTCGAGCCCCAGTACCGAGCGATACTACTTCCGATCCACTATCTACAGGTTTATGGCTCTCACGGCGATCGCCAATCGCTTCGAGCGCGCCGCGATCTACGTAGATCCCCGCTTCAGCGAGCGAGAGGATGAGCTCATCGTGTTGTACGTTCGAGCACTACGATGGGCCCTGACCGACCCGAAGCTCTTCGACGATCTGGAGCCTAGATACAAGTCATCCGATCCCACCGCGCACTTTTTTACAGACGACCTGCGTCGAATGTGTGCCACCTTGACACGCGACGATGATGAGCTTCTTGACCTTCACGACGTTGAGCGAATCCTAGCCGGCAATCACGAGCTAGATCCGGTTCTCAGGTTCTTCGATGGCCTTCAGCCAGGCTCCTTAAAGTGGGACCGGCTTATGGTGTTCAACCTCCTGCTCAAGGGATTCATCAATGCGATCGGGTACAAAACAAACAAATCGGAGCAGCCCTGGTTTGAAGGCGTCGCGGAAACAATCGCGAAGCCCCAGATCGCCCGGAACCTTCAGGAGTGGTTGCCTCGACTAGGTCTCGATCAGGATCTCGGAGCCAAGAGCATCTCGTTGGCCCTGAACCAGCGCCTCACCCACCCGCTTCTGCCCCCAAGTACTGACAAGCACACCATTGACGACGGCACTGAGCCCCAAGTCTAAGGGCATCACGGAGTAGACCTTAGTCACCCGGCAAGATACAGCTGCCATCCCAACCACCGACTTCGATGACGGTGGAGACCAGCCACAGCTACAGATCCCCTTCACTCGCTCGCTCATATCGCCAATCCGTCTTGAGGATGCGTTCAATTTCTTCCGGTGCAAGTCCGAGCTCGCTCCAAAGCACGCTGCGTACAACGCACCACACGCGATCGGCAAGATTGTCCAGAGCCACACCATGTCGGGACCGAGCCCGATCATCCGCGTTGTAGTGCACATAGAAGTTTCGCGTGTCCCTGATCGCCTCGGCCAAATCGCTCGGCGTGCCACCGAATACCCCAGCGGCCCCCGCGGCCGGCCCTTCAAGTAGGTGGATCACACGCTGCACGAAGTTCCCCTTCGCAGCAACGGCACTGCGATGGTAAGCCTCCAAAAACCGAGCGAGATATAGCAGCCGATCCGGCGGCGTCATGGCGCCGTTGAAGATCTGATACTCGAAGAGCAACTCGGCGGCCTCGGCATTCTCGCGCCGGAAGCGCTCGAACGCCGCAACGAAAGATGGGGTCACGGGTCCAAGCTCCGCTAGGGTGAATCTCGGGTCAAGCTGCTCGCTCGACTCGTCAACTACCGATCGAACCGGCGCTTCGATGCTGTCCTGTGTTATTCGACCTCCCGCTTGGCCCGCGATCAATTCCTCAATTGGATCAAATCATCGCCGAGCCGCATCGCTTTAATCATCTACTGCACGGTCGGCCAGTGACCAATGTGCGCAACCCGATTTGCGGAGCTGGTAAGCACCCAGAGCCAGTTGTTCAGCGGGTCCAAACCGCTGAACTGCTTGTCCAGTGTAACGCCGAGCTTCTTGACGAGGGCTGGCATGGTGCCACCCATAGCGGCCCTGCTGCTGGTCGAACCCATCGGCACCCCCCTACTAACAACACCCAAAAGTACTCATTTCCGGGGAAAAATGGCGGGTACGGATTGAAAACAGGATCCTGCGACCGCGATTCGGGCGTGGGCCGTTTGGCATTTGGCGGGCCAGCGTTGGATATGCGAGCGAATCTGGTGACGACCGTCTCGCGTACGCGACGCCAACGCCGCCCTTGACTTGACCGTACGATGTCCGTACGATGATCTCCATGCGTACGCAGCGACTTGAGCTTCGTTTGACGGACAATGAGCGGGAGCTTGATAGCGTTGCTGCGACGGCTGTGGGCGAGACGCTGAGCGACTTCTTCCGCCGCGCGGCAAGCGCGCGTGCCCAAGAGGTTCTCGCTGACCAGCAGCAGATCGTGCTCAGCGAGGATGAGGCGGCGCGCTTTCTGGACGCTCTGGACACCGTTAATCAAGACACGGTCGCGCGCCTGCGCGAACTGCGCAAGCGCGTGTGACCGCCGGCTTCGCCGGCACCGAACGCTACGACGCCGCCCACCATGACGTCACCGCCTTCAGCTGCGGCAACGAGCTACTCGACCGGTGGCTGGTGCGTTATGCGGGCCAGAACCAGCGTCGAGACGCAGCACGAACGTTCGTCGCCGCAACCACCGACCACCGGGTATACGGCTACTACACGCTCCTCGCCGGCCAGCTCAATCATCATGAAGCGACGTCCGAGACCAGCAAAGGGCTCTCGCAGCACTTTCCGATCCCGGTCGCGATCCTCGCCCGCCTAGCTGTCGATGCCGACCGCCAGAGCCACGGGATCGGTGCGGCCCTTCTCAATGATGCGCTCGTGCGCGTGGTGCGCGCATCCGAGCAGGTGGCTGTTCGGGCAGTCGTCGTGCATGCCGTTGACGACAACGCTTCTTCGTTCTATGAACGGTTTGGCTTTCGAGCGCTAGCCGACGCGCCCAGAACACTCATGGTCTCGCTCGGCGCGCTTCGAGAGGCTGACTACGAATCGTGAGTGCTAGCCATGCTCGGAATACCGGAACTTGGGTAGGCCTGCCGATCTTGGGCTCCCGAACGGCCTCGATCGGAACTCGCCGGCTACGCTAAGTCTCCAACGCGCCGGGGCTGAACCTGGCAGAAGCAGTGGCCTCACGACGGTGTCGGCACAAAGATCCCTTTGCTCCCTAGGTGCTCATTTACCCGCCGCTTGCAGGGCTTTTTGGCATAGCGGAGGCAGGATTCGAACCTGCGACCTTCGGGTTATGAGCCCGCTCTCGGAGTGTCGTGGGGTGTCGTGGCGTCCGCCGATCAGGCTTAGATGCTGGAGATTCGGGTCAGGTGC
Organism: Solirubrobacteraceae bacterium; assembly: GCA_036501265.1. GTDB lineage: Bacteria > Actinomycetota > Thermoleophilia > Solirubrobacterales > Solirubrobacteraceae > Palsa-465. The sequence continues at coordinate 26,942 of DASYAP010000206.1, forward strand.
GATGGTGCATCGGCGCCGAATGGCGTGGGTCATGTTTGCACTTTGTTTGCACCTTGACCCCGCTTGAAAGCGGGGCCTCCCCCGCTACGGCACAGAGACTATGCGCGAGCCGGGCAGCGACCCGCCTACACTCCGGCTTTCTCTGCAATAACTGCATCTGCTGCATTAGCAGCGTCTAGTGCTACACTATTCCCCATGTCTGCAATCGTTGCCCATACGCGCGCCGAGCGAGTTCGCTCCCTCCCAACGCTCTCCCAGGCGGCCCGATTCATAGGGCTGGACACGGGCGGCATTAGCCGCACCGTCCGGGCGCTCGGCGTCGAGCCGCAGCTGTGGGGCCGGCGGGACAAGCACTTGGAGATCGCCCAGGTGCTTCAAGTCGCCAGGGTCGCGCAGCGCGCGTCGTTGGAGGAGGTCGCCGGCAGCATCCTCGAATGGACCGAGCAGAACCACCCGGAGGCGCTGAAGCAGGCAACCGCCGAGATCGACGCGTTCTTCGCCGAGCTTCCGCCGCCGATCGCGACGCCGGCCGATGAGTTCGTCGCTGAGATCCGCGCAGCGCTGCCGCCACAATGGGCGGACAAGGCCGAGGAGATCTGGCGCTCTCACGCAGGCAGCGTGTAGTAGTCGCCGCGATAGCCCTCGCGCTTGCGGCCACGCTTGAAGCCGAAGCTGGCCAGCTCCTCCGCGCTCAAGCCGATGCCGCCGTCGAGGACGAGGCCGACCCGCCCCGCTCGGATCGTTCGGCGATCGATCGCGGCCATGACGCACACGAGCATCCAGAGGGCGACGAGATACTCGGCTCGAGCCGCGAGATTGTCGACATCCTTGCGCACCGCCGCCGCCGTGATCAGGTGGGGCCGCTGCGGACCTCCGCTCGACCCCGGCTCGAAGTGCCATGCCAAGACGGCGATCACCCGGTTGTCTTCGCGAAGATCACCGGCGAGTAGGCGACGACCCTTCTGCCCCTCAGCCATGTGCCAAGCCTTGAGAGGGTCACTCGGCACCGGAGGCGGGTAGAGACGCGCTGCCGTCGTCGCCAGGCGCCAGCGCGCTGGTACGTTGCTCCCACCCCCCGGCGGTGGCAGCAGATGATCCAGCTCGACTCGGGTCTCGGGCTCACCGCCCCGCCTCCCCTGGTGCACAGTCAGCGCACGCTCCAGGCGCCCAATCAGATCGTCTCGGCTTTCGCCAGGGATCAAGACTTCGACGCTTTCGATGCCAGGCTCACCGCGCCCTCGCTTGCAAGCGGAGCACTTGTTTGCAGCGGCTCGCCCAGATCGTTGTCGAGCAGGTGGACGTAGGTGTCGAGCGTGAAGCTCGCCGAGTGGTGGCCCAGCCAGCGCTGATGAACCTTCACGACGTTCCGCCCCTCCGCGAACAGCCGCGACGCGACGGTATGGCGGAAGGTATGGAAGCCGGCCCACTCGACACCCGCCGCCTTGCACGCAGGCGCGAGCACCCGTGTAGCGAGGTTGTCAGGATCGAGTACCGAGCCGGCCGCCGAGCGGAACACCAGCTCACCCTCCCCAGCGCCATCGGCAGCCAAGCGCTCGGCAAGCGTGCAGCGGATGGGCACGTCGCGCTTGGAGTATCGGGACTTGAGCGGGCCGATCACAAGGCCCTCGCCGCGACGGCGACGCACGCGTTGGCGGATCTTCACGTGTGGCCGCTCGCCATCCAGCGCGAGATGGCGTCCTTCAAGCACCAAGAGCTCCGAACGCCGCAGCCCGGTCGCGGCAAGCAACTCGAACATCAGCCGGTGCGACTGGTCGATCTGCTCGACAACCAACTCCATCGTCTCGACCACCTCGCCGTCGTCGCTCTCGACACGAGGAAAGGGCCGGGGCCGATCATCGTCATCCACGCGCGCCCTGTGAGGTAGCGCCACGTCGGTCGCCGGGTTGTGGCGGATCAGGCCCTCGCGACGAGCGGTCGCAAGACACGCCTTGAGCGGCCCGAGCGCGTTGCGGACGGTCTTGTCCGACAACGGCAGTCGCCTGTCCGGCTCGTCCTTCGTCGCCGCCGGCTTGGTCTGCTCGCAGAGCCAGCCCACGAAGGACGCGACGTGCCTGGGCGTGATCTCAGTCACCCTCGTCTGCGCCGAGAAGTGGCTCAGCGCGTACTTGTCGAGCAGCGCCCGGTACTCCGAGCGCGTCTCCTCGCGGAAACCCCTCCGGCCCGTGCCCTGGTAGCGCTCGACCCACTCACGGGCGTACTCGTGCAACGTGATCCGTGAGCGCTCCTCAAACTCGCCTCGCCCGATGTCGGTTGCACGCGCCGCCTTGGCCCGGCGCGCCTCATCGAGGGTGCGGCATGACTCCCAGCGCTGCTTGCCATCCACGCGGTAAGCGAACACGTATCGGCTGCCGCGCTTGTAGATCCCCGGCGTGCGAGTCTTCTCCATCTTCGCCGCCATCACCCAGCTCCATACAGCGGCAGAAGGCCGATCACTTCAAAGCGATCATGCCCGTTGCCCTCGGGCGTTGCCGGACCGATGCCGCGATGGCTTGGCAGCAGCAACGATCGCCTCGGCTCGCATGAAGATCTCCGAGGTGGGCACGTCGAGCGCATCGGCGATCTTGGCGAGGTTGGCGAGTGCGGCATTGCGGACACCGCGCTCGATTCCGCTGTAGTAGCCACGATTGAGACCGGCCTCGAGGGCGACAGCTTCCTGCGACATGGCGCGCTCGCCGCGCAGTTCGCGGAGCGCCTCGCCGACGGCAGCGTGAAGGGGAGAGATGACGGGCAAGGCGAGTAGTCTTGCCGGTTGTCTACTATGAGTCTATACACTATAAGTCGCACTATACAAAAGCGGCCCCGGCACGGGTGGTAGCCCGCACCGGGGCCTAGACAAAGGAGCGTGTACCTCCAATGCCTGATGAGAAGCCTACTCAGCACCCTGCCATGGGGCTCGACGCGATGGAGCGCGAGGTCGTCTACCTGCTCACAGGCGACGACCTGCCGATCTGGAGCATCGAGGACATCGGCCGGGACCTCGAAGACCCCGCTGGCGTCGAAGACGCCATACGAGGACTCCGCAACGCCGGCCTCATCAACCAGACCAACGAGGGCTACGTGTTCGCCACCCGTGCGGCGTGGCGCATGGTGCAGGTCGTCGGCCAAGTGATCTGAGAGCGAAGGAGGAGGGTCGCGCCGCTTGCGCAGGGCGCGACATTCTCCTCGACGACATCCCTCTAGTCGGAGGCGGAGAATCGTCCCGCGCGTCCTTCGACATAGCCATCGAGCTCGTCACGGTGCAGGAGCACACGCCGCCCGTCCCGCCGAGGATGGAGCTTGCCGAGCGCGATGAGGTCGTAGATACGGTCCTTGCGGCAACGCAACCGCTCGGCGGCCTCCGCGACATTCAGCCACGGCGAGACGTTCGGAGCACCCGCAGCGACAAGAGCAGCAGCGCGCTCCGCTATCTCGGCGAGTTGCTCGTCGGTGAGCCTGACCGTCAGCTCGATCACCGCGCGGTCCTCTCCACGCGCGATCGGCCGCGATGGCGTTGGTGTGCGGTCCTGGTCATCGCTGTCTATAACCACCGCCACGCGAAACCGTCCAACGAATTCAGGCGACACCAACCCAGCGTCTCATCCTCAGCGCGCCCCGAACATCCGGCGATCGGCTGATCTACATACTCGGCATGACATCCACCTGGCGGAGCACAACCGGCTCCCGGACGGCGCCATCTCCTAACCCTCCGACACCATACGTCGTCGGAACAGACTACGGGTATGAAATACGGCCTGGGCCTGCTGTCCGGTGGCGATCGTAGGGTCGTTTGACCGGGACAGGGGCTCGTGGGAAGGACGCTTGTGGGCAGGCCGCCGTGCATTTGGGCTGTGAGCCCGTCAATGACTA
>DASYAP010000207.1:0-17040 GCA_036501265.1 Solirubrobacteraceae bacterium
CGTCAGGCCCGTCGCCGAGCCGGTAGGCAGCGTACGCGTACACGCGCCGGATGAGCGGCTCGGGGTGGCGAAGCGGATCGCTCACGAGGACCCGACCTCGCTCTCCGTCTGCGCGATCGTCGGATCGAGCGGGTTCAAGGCATGGGCGCGGGCGAACGCTGCAGCACGTTCCTTCCCCGTGGCGGCGCGGGCAAGGTCGACCCAGAGGGTCCAGTCGCCGGAATCCTTGCTCACAGCAGTGCGGAAACTCGCAAGCGCCTGGCTTCGCTGCCCAGACGCCAGCTGCACCTCCCCGAGCTGCTGCCAGGGCTGAGCCGACCAAGGGGCCCAAAGCTCGGCACGCCGGGCATCGGATGCGGCGCTGCTCCAGTTCCCGGCGACGGCGGCCTTACTACTCAATGCGAGGAGAAGGTTGCCGCCAAGGCCGAGAAGGGCCGCCACCCCGATCAGTGACCCGAGGATGAGCGGAAAGATGCGCCGCCGGCGCCGACTGCCGCGTTCGCGGCCTGCAACGAGTACTGCTCCGCCGCACAGGAGCGCAACGAGCGTCACCCCGGAGAGCTCCCAGTCCCAGTCAACGGCGGCCTCGACGAGAAAGGCGGCATAGGCCGCGAGCGCCGCCGCGGCCAGGGAGTGCCTACGGGCGCGCCAGAAACCGACCAGGGGCGCAGCGAGGGTGGCGACCAGGATCAAGAGCCCGACGATTCCGGTCTCAGCCATCGTCTCGATGTACAGGTTGTGAGCGTCACGAATGTGGAGGGCAAAGGGCCGGCGCTGGTCCCAGTACTGCTCGAATCCGCCGGAGCCGATGCCGCCGAGCGGATGCTCCTCAAAGGCGTGCCACGCGACCCTCCAGGCGGCGATCCGATTGTTGTTCGAGAGCGAGAACAGGTGCGTGTTCAGATCGACGCCGCTACTCGGCGGAGCGACGAACGCGCGGTAGCCACGGTGAGCGAGAGACGCCGGCGACCCGAAGCGAATGAAGAGGGCCGAGACGGCAACCAGCACGATCGCGATCAGCACACCGCCGATGACGATACGGGACCGCTTTCCGAGGTGCACGGCCCGCTCGGCCCGTCGTGTCAGGACGGCTGTGCAGGCGGCGGCGGCCATTGCCCCGAGAAGAATGATCGCGAGCCGGCGGCCGTCGTGGCTTGCTGCGCCGAGGCTTACGTTCAGGTGTGTCAACGCCGTTTCGCGGGACGCGCGCCAGACTGCAACCGCGGCAATCGCGGCAACGGGCGCAGTCGCACCCAGAAGCTGAAGCCGTCGGCGATCGAGGGCAACGAGTGCGACCATCCCGGCGAGCATCGAGATCGACGCGCCGCGGCTGAATGTGAAGTAGAGCGTCATGAGCGCGACCGGGACGCATGCGGCCGCGACAGCACGGCTGGACGCCCGCCCACCGCGAGCGCTGAAGCCCAAGGCAAGCAGAACTCCCATGCCCGCGACCAGTCCGAGACCGTTCCAGTACCCGAGCGGCGTGGCGAGTCGGTTTCCCACCAGCGCGGCCGCTCCGCCGGATCCACGGGGGAACAGCCGCGTGATGAGCGCGTAGCCGGAAATCGCAATGATGCCGGCGCATACGCCCCCGAGTAGAGCGGCAACATGCCGACGATGGACGAGGACTTGGAGCGCCAGCGGGGCTGCGAGGTAGACAAGTGTCCGCTCGACCTCGAGCGCCGCAGCGGAAGGCGAGCCCCAGATCGATGACAGCGCTGACCAGGCAGCGAATGCACCGAGCCCTCCTAGAAAGCCGAGTTCGATCCCGGCCGGGCGAGCGATCGGTCTCAATGACGCTCCGGCGACCGCACCCCAGGCCAGCGCAAGGCCGGCCCAACCCCAGGAGGTTGGGAAGTACCCGCCGTTGGCGGCCAGAACGGGCGCTGCTGCAAGCCCAAGCGCGACGGCCGGCAGCTGCCCAGCGGCCGCCTCGCGGACACGGGAGGCCGGCGCAGTGGCGACGAGATTCATCAGGTTCTTCCCATGCGCAGCCTGATTGCGCGCCGCGCCAACACCCGACCCAGCTTAAGACCCCCGATCGAAAAGGGGAAGAGGAGCTCTACAAGTTGAAAAAGGGGTGGCATCTGCTTACCTATGGCCGTGGGCCAAGTCGAGACCGGGGAACTGCCGGAAGGGTCGGCGCCGAGGCAAATGCGAGTCCGCAAGCGGGTCCTTGCGGATCTTCTCGGCGGCCGGTGGCGTCGCGTGGCCGGCCTCGCGGTCGCCTCAACTCTCTCTGGGGTCGCAGAAGCCGGCATCCTCGCGATCGTTGCCGAGGTCGCGGCAGACTTAGCCGGCGGCGACCGAGGCGCGACAACGGCGCTCGGCCCACTCAGTGCGCATCTCTCCATTCCCGCGCTCCTGTGGATCGGCGCCGTTCTGGCGCTCGTTCGCCTTGTGCTCCAAGTACCGATGGCGTTGCTCCCCGCACGCATCGCCTCGGATACGCAGGCGAACCTCCGGCGCCGGCTCTTCGACGCGTTCACGCGAGCCTCCTGGGAGGTCCAGTCGACCGACCGGGAGGGCTACCTCCAAGAGCTGATGTCCACACAGGTCTTCTTGGCAGGCACGGGCGCGATCTGGGCCGCCTCGGCCGTCACGTACGCTCTTACGTTCGCCGTTCTCCTCGCCTCCGCGCTCGTATTGAGCGCGGCAGCAGCCGGAGCCGTGCTCATCGTGTCGCTCGCGCTCTTCGCGGCCCTTCGCCCTCTGAGCCGCGCAGCCGGGCGCGCAGCCCGAGGCCTTGCCGAGGCTCAGGTCGACCACGCGCAGGGCTTGGGCGAAGCGACCCGTCTTGCCGAAGAGACGCACGTCTTCGGCGTCGAGGCCAGCCAGCGCCAGCACATCGGACTGCTCATCGACCAGGCTCGCGCGTTCTTCTTCCGTGCTCAGCTCTTCGTCCGGCTGGTCCCGAACATCTACCAGAGCTTCGTCTATCTCCTCATCGTCGGCGGCCTCGCGCTCGTCTACCACTTCGTGAGCGGAGGCGTCGCCTCCTTGGGCGCGGTCGTTCTCTTGCTGGTCCGGGCCGGCACATATGGCAATCAGCTCCAGAACGCATACCAGCAGGTGCGGCAGGCGGTGCCGTTCCTCGAGCACCTCCAGACGGCCGAGGCTCGCTATCGCGAGTCGATCGTGCCCGCAGGACGACGGCCGCTCTCGGCGGTGCGTACGCTGGCGTTCGTCGACGTCTCGTTCGACTACGGGGCGGAACGGCCTGCGCTCTCAGGCGTGTCGTTCGAGGTCCACGCCGGAGAGACGATCGGCATCGTCGGCCCCTCCGGTGCCGGCAAGTCGACACTCGCCCAGCTCATCCTGCAGCTGAGATCGCCTCAGTCCGGACGCTATCTCGTGAACGGTTCGGCCGCCCACGAGTACCAACCGAGCGACTGGCACGGTCTGGTGGCGTACATCCCGCAGACCCCGAATCTCATCCACGCATCCGTCTCGGCGAACATCAGGTTCCTACGCGATCTCAGCGACGCAGACGTCGAGCGCGCAGCCCGGTTGGCCGGCATCCACGACGACATCATGTCCTGGAGCGACAGCTACGAGACCATCGTAGGCCCTCGGGCTGATGCCGTTTCAGGAGGTCAGAGTCAGCGGATTTGCCTCGCCCGCGCCCTCGCCGGCCGTCCCCAGATCTTGCTGCTGGACGAGCCGACGAGCGCACTCGACCCGACGTCCGAGCGCTTGATCCAGCAATCCCTGAACGCCCTCAGCGGAACGATGACGCTCTTGGTAATCGCCCACCGAATGACGACGCTGGACATCTGCGACCGGGTCATGGTGATCCTCGATGGGAGACTCGATGCATTCGGAAGCGCCGACTCCATCCGGGACGGCAACGCGTATTACCGTTCAGCTGAGCTGCTCTCGGACGCAGCGAGGCCCTGACGGGCTTTGTGGGCGCGCGCCCGGTGGAGCTTCAAAGCCGTACACATCGTCTCCACGTCGCTCTGGCACAGAGCGGCGAACTGCCGGCGTCAATGTCGTCGCAAGGACTTCAGTGAGCGCGCGGTCGCTCGCACCTGTGGTGCTGTTCGTGTACAACCGCCCCGACCATACCCGTCGCACGCTCGAGAGCCTGGCCGCGAATCCGCTTGCAGGCGCCTCCGTGCTTCACGTCTACGCCGACGGGCCTAAGGACAAGGCACGCGCAGCCGAGCTGGACCGGATCGCGCGCGCCAGAGAGGTCTTGCGGGAGCGCGACTGGTGCGGGGAGGTCCACATCCTCGAGAGCCCGAAGAACAAAGGCCTAGCGGCATCGATCATCGACGGAGTCACGGACGTCGTGAGCCGTTTCGGCAGGGTCATCGTCCTCGAGGACGACCTCGTCGTTTCGCCGGGGTTGCTCGAATATATGAACGACGCGCTCGCCCTCTACGCCGATGACGAGGAGGTCATGCAGATTTCTTCCTACCTTCCCGTTCCTTCTCGTCTGCCCTCTACGTCTGAAGCGGGGACGTTTTTCTTACGAGGTCACGAGACCTGCTCGGGCGGATGGGCGACGTGGAAACGCGCATGGAATCGGCTCGATACGGACCCGGAACTGCTCAAGGCCCGGGTCTACGCCTCGGGCCGTGTGGACGAATTCACGTGGGACAGCTCGGGCTCGTGGCTCACGCAGCTCGACCAGAACATCAGCGGCGAGCTCACGACCTGGGCGATCAAGTGGCACACCACGATCTTCCTCGACGACGGTCTCTGTCTCTATCCACGTCGCACGCTTGTACGGAACGTCGGATTCGACGGGTCGGGAGTCCATTCGGGCTTTGATGCGGGCTTCGACCCAGGCGATCCGCTGGCCGCCCGTATTCGTGTCGACCGAATCCCTCTTGCCGACTCGACACCCGATAGGCTCGCTTTCTCAGCGTTCTACCTGGAGCGTCAACGGCACGCCGTTGGGAGGCACCCGTGGCGCTTGATCAAACGATGCGTTCCCATCCGGGCGAAGCGGCTGATTAGACGCACTTGCGTTCGCACAGTCTCGGCAGCGCGGCGGTTATCGCAGACGTGAACCCCGTGGTTCCAGGGCGCGTCACGATCGGGATCATCGCCCTTCACTTCAACCCCGGACGCACGGGTGGAAGCGAGACGTACTTCCGAAATCTCATCCGTTCGTTGCAGCGTCTTGATAACGAGAATCAGTATCTTATCTTTGTTCCGAAAGAGCTCGCCGACTCGCTCAGCTTGAACGCACCCAACTTCACGGCTGTTGGAATGCCTGGACTCTCCCACGTCCTCGGGGCGAGACTCAAGCGCCGCGCACTCGCACAAGTGGCTAGTCGGCGACTTGCGGCAATCATCAATGCGCACGCCCTTGACGTCGCCCACTTTCCGTTTGGCACAGTGTTTCCCGAAGGCGTTTCAGCGGCGAAGGTGCTCACAGTCCACGACCTGCAGCACGAGTTTCTGCCCGACCTCTTCTCGCGACGGGAGCTGCGAAGGCGACGAATCAGTTACCGCACCTCGATCTCGACCGCGGACGCAGTTCTTGCCGTTTCGGATTTCACAAGACAAACGATTCTCGACGCGTACCGCATACCACCCGACGCCGTCGCCGTGATACATCAGGGTTACGACGAAGGCCTCTTCGCACCAGCGAGCGCTGGCGAACCTGACAGCTACTTCTTCTACCCCGCAGCAACATGGCCTCACAAGAACCACCGACGACTGTTAGAGGCCTTCTCCATAGTGAACGCCGAACGGCCCCACTTCCGCCTGGTGCTCTCGGGAATGGCGAAGCAGGAGGATACTCAAGTCAGTGCTCAAATCCGGCTGCTCGGCCTAGAGAAAGTCGTGCGCCGGGTCGGGTACGTAGCCGACGAGCAGCTTCCCGCCCTCTACGGCCGAGCCTATGCGATGGTCTTCCCATCGCTTTTCGAGGGCTTCGGGATTCCGCTGCTCGAAGCGATGGCGTGCGGCTGCCCAGTGATCACGTCGAACGTGACGTCGATACCCGAGGTCGCAGGCGATGCCGCGCTCTACTTCGATCCCCTGGATCCGGTCGACATCGCCTCAAAGATGCTGATGGTCATCGACGAGCAAAGCGTTCGTGGCGACCTTGCAAGACGCGGAGCGCTCCGAGTCCGACGATTTTCGAGCGACGCAGTTGGACGCGCAACTTTGGATGCGCTTGTCAAAGCGGCATACCAGACCCCGATCCCGACGAACCGCGCCCAGGCGTCCCTGCTGCGCAGACTCATATCCCGAGTAGGTTGTCCGAGCGGTAGATGATTGACGTGCGCCACACGTATGGATTCGTTGGGCCGAGGCCAGGGAAAGGCAACTCCCGAAACCCAAACGGCTTCAGCGTGGCGCTCATGGCAAGCCCAAATTCTTCGCGATCGGAGTTGTCCCAAACGAACACGCCTGAGGGCGAGAGACGTTCGAGCGCAAGACGAGCGCAGCCTGGGCGATCCAGACCGTCTATCGCAACCAGATCGAAAGGCTCTTCGTAGGCGAGGATCTCGTTACGGTAAGCATCGATGTCCGTCCGCGTAACGATCTGAGATCCGCCGGCCTGGGCGGCCATGCGTTCCGCCCACTCCGGACTGCTCTCGACGCTCGTCACTGACGCAACCCTCCGTGCATACCATAGGGTGGAAAAGCCAGATCCGTACTCGAAGACTCGCGTGTCGCGCGGCAGACGTTCTTCGAGGAAGGCAATTGCCGCGTACGTGTACCACGGCAAGGGTTCGCCGAGGGCCGATATCGGCGCTTGCGCTCGATAGCTACGCAGCCAGCCGTACTCGCGCAGCGCCTGATTGTAGAGGTTGTATGGCCCATCAAGGTGCGTGCTCCGGAGCAGGAAGCGCGTGAGACGTGGCATGAAGGGCGATCCTAACGACGTACGAAGCGACGCAACTTGAACGTGGCTCGTTGCCCGAGGAGGGATTCGACCGCGCGGCGCCGTAGCTTTGCCGCACCCTGCCGCGCAGCCATCGTCAGTGCTGCGCGCCGCCCGAAATAGTGCTCGTTGACGAGGAACCGATCGCGCATCCCGGAAAGGCCGTACGAGGCTCCGCCGGTGCGGAAACCGACAAGCAGCGTTCCGAGATGATTGAACGGGATCGCCGCAGCGTGCAGGCGGACGAACATTTCGTAGTCCGCGCCAATTGAGAGGCGCGTCGAGTACAGGCCTTGCGTCACATAGACGTCCCGCGCGACGTACCAGGAGGGATGAGCGAAGCCACCGAAGGGCGTAATACCGTGGGGTCGCTCGACGATCGCGAGGGCACGACCTTCGGCATCGATCACCTCCATGCCACCAGTGATTACCCCGCGGGCACCCGACCGATACGCAGCGACCGCAGCGGACACCGAGCCGTCCGTTAGCACATCGTCGGCATTCAGGAGCTTCACGATCGCCCCGGTAGTGAAGGCGATCCCTTTGTTCATCGCGTCGTAAATACCGCGATCCGGTTCACTTACCCATCGCGAAATCGCGGACGCGTTCCTATCGATCAGTTCGACGGTGCCGTCGGTGGAGCCTCCGTCAATGACGATGTACTCGATGTGCGGGTAATCTTGGTGCGCCACGCTCTCCATTGCACTTTGAAGGTGTCGCCGTCCGTTCTTGACGACGGTCACGATGCTCACCAAGAGCGGCTCCTCAAGGGAGTTCACGGTCGGCGCGAAGCGTGGACTCTCGAGCGGCTCGGCTCGCAGGAGCCGATACGAGGGGATTGCCCGATCTCTCCGATGACGCGGCGCCGATGTCATGCCCTGGACCCCGCGTTGTCACGCCGCAAGGTCACGGTGCGACACCCCACGTGGAGGCCCAGTCGAGAATCCGCCGGCGAAACGCGTCCCGGCTGAACCGCTCAGCGTTCAGGACACAGTCCGCGCTGCGCAAGGCCGCAGCTGCACCGATCGCGTCGGCGAGCTCGGCGACATCAGTGGAGCTTGTGAGAACACCCGTTACGCCGTCGACGACGGTGTCGAGGGCGCCGCCCCGGCCGAGCGCAACAACCGGCGTACCGGCGGCCTGCGCTTCCACCGGAACGAGGCCGAAGTCCTCCGCAGTCGGAAAGACGAGCGCAAGTGCATTCTGGTACAGCTCGCGCAGACGCTCGTCCGTGGGTTCCGCGACTATCTCGACGGGCACACGAGCGGCCTTGGCGGAAGCCTCGAGCCGCTCTCTCTCCGGTCCGCGACCGGCGATCTTCACCGGCAGACCAGCCGCTGAGGCGGCTTCGATCACCAGGTGCAGGTTCTTGTACCCAATCCAGCGGCCGACGCCGAGCACGTACTGCCTGGAAGGGACGAACGATGCGGACGGCCTGAAGAAGTCCGTGCGCACCGGCGGGTGTATCACAACGGCGTCTCGGTTCCAGAATCGACGGATCCGGCCGGCAACCTCTCGACTATTTGCAGCATAAGCAGTCACGCGACGGGCCGCGTTTCCATCCACAGCCTTCAGGGCGAGCCGCGGGATCGCGAGATATCGAGCGGCACCGCGAGCGTCGAGGTTGGGGGACCACACGTACCTGGCTGGCGAATGGACGTATGCGAGATGAACCCCCCGGCTCAGCCGGTTCACGTGGGCGAAGGCGTGATGCGACGTGATCACGGCGTCGTACTCAGACGAGCCCAGGCACCGCCACGCGACGGGCATGAGCGGGAGCGTCAGGTTTCGCCGCAAACGAAGGGCGGGTCTATCCAGCCACGTCGTCCGGACCGCCCGCCCTCCGAGGTGCAAGTCGACGCTGCGACTCGCGGTCAGTGCGAAGAGATCGGCGTGCGGAAAGATATTTGCAAGCGCTTCGAACACCTGCTCCGAGCCCGCGCGCGCATCGATCCACTCGTGTACCAGCGCTAACGATCCCCGGCCACCACCTCCTCTTTCCACTTCAGCCGGCGACACGCCTAGCCCGTTACGGCGAGCCGCGCCGCCGCTCGATGCGCCACCGTCAACCGCGAGTAGATCGCCGCCAACCGTTCGATGTACCGATCGAAGCTCAGGTCATCCGGGTCGACGAGTCGATTGCGTCTCGGGTCGGACACAGCACGGCTAACGCACTCCCTCAACTCGTCGGGACTCGATGGCTCGTACAGATAGGCGATCTCGCAGTGTGCCGCCGCATCGACGAAGGCGCCCATGCGTGGCGCGACGACGGGCAGGCCTGCGCTGGCGGCGTCCAGCAGCGAGAGAGCTCCGGTCTCGAAGCAGGTCGACGGCGCGATGCACGCAGCGTAGGAGCTGAGTTCGAAGAGGAGCGCTCGCCTCGACGCGTGACCGTGAAACCGAACAGCGACGTTCTGAAGGCGGCCGGCGATCGTCTCCAGTCGTGCCCGGAGGGGGCCGTCGCCGTAGACGTCGAGGCGAAGCGGTCCGCCATCGGGTGTCGACCACGCGACGTCATCGAGCACGCCCACGCACTCCTCGAGCCCCTTCACGGGGTCGAGCCGTCCGGCGAACACAAGCTGTCTGTCACTCGACTCCCTAGAGGCCACACCGGCCGCGGGAGCCTGAGCGGGGACCGGATTGCGGACAACCGCGACGGGCAGATCCGGAAATGCGGCGGAAAGGACACCTGCGAGAAATGGGCCAGGCGCCACGACAACGTCGAACACCTCGTGCAATCGAAGCAGGCGGTAGCTGACGATGTGCTGTAGGAGCTTGAGCGAGCTGTGGAGCCACGATCTTTGGTCGTAACGCGCGAGCAGGCGGACACTTGGCCGTGCAGGGTCGAGGTTTGTACGCGTGCCGCCGCCAAAGGTCTGGAAACCAGAGTTCGGACAGACGAGATGGAAGTCGTGCGCACTGAAGACGACGAGCAGATCCGGCCGACGCGCCTTGTACCGCCGTAAGGCGAGGAGGATGCTCGGTGAGAGGTAGTGGTAGTAGTTCTGGACGTGCACGATGTCCGGCTCGAACCGTCGGAGAGCGCGAGCCATCGACAGCAGTGCTCGCGCTGAGAACACGTAGCCAACCGGACCTCTTCGCTCCCCGGAGACGTAGACCAGCGTTTCGTGCCCGAGCGCTATTGCGGCTTCAACGGTTTGGTTGAACACGAGCTCGGCGCCCCCTCCGCCCCGACTGTCTGCGACGTGCATGCTGCGGACCGGCATCCAATCCCCCGCTCGCTATTACCCTTGGCCAGGAGACGCGCCGAGAAATGTCTCCTCGTCGCCTGACGCCGTGGAGCTTCGGGAGGCGCCGAGCACCAACATCATGAGAGTCGCTGCAGAGAAGGTGAGCGACGCCGCTTGGATCGTCGCTCCCGTCCAACCCGTCCCGAGCATGAAGACAATCAAGGCCTGCCCGAGCAGCCGGAGTTTGATGGGCGCGCGAGCGAAGGCGCGATACGCCGATCCGTAGAGCGAGAGGATGAGGACGAGGCCAACGATTCCATTCTCGGCGAGGATCTGCAGGTAACTGTTGTGGGCTGTGGAGAAGCTTCCGGGCTGGGTCGAGCCGGCAGTCGCAAAGTCCACTGCACCGTCGAGGCCGGTGTACTGCGTCGAGAGCGCGTCGAATCTCCCCGATCCGATCCCGAATATCGGGCTCGTCAGCCAACGGCCGACAGCAAAGCCGTAGAGGGCGAACCGGTTCTCGGCGTCGGCAACGGCGGCGACCGACGTCGCGGTGTCGCGAGGCAGCTGGTCGATCGACGTATTCGCCATTCCCGCTTTGAAGAAGCTCGCCGATCTGTTCACCCCACCGTTCGACAGGAGTGCGGTCGTCTCACCGACGCGCGGAACCCAGATCACGAGCGCGAGTCCGGCCACGGCGAGCACGGCACCCATCTTCAACCGCCGCGCTCCATGGACCCTGCGCATAAAGAACCACACCGCGACGAGCCCGAGACCCAGTAGCGTGGTTCTGGACGCCGTAGCGATCGTCAGCAAGGATGCGACGGCGAGCTCAGCCCGAGTACGCCGAGTTCTGTTGCTCCTGGCGATCAGCCAGAGAACGCACGTACCGAAGAGGTATCCGGGCACATGGTGCGACGAGGCGAATCCCCAGAACTGCCCTCCGCGAACGACGCCTTCGGTGCGAGGGAAGTGAGCTGAGCCGAGAAGGTACAGCGCCGCTCCACTCCATACGAACGCGGAGATGAGCCGCTCGAAGTACCGAAGGTCGTCCCGCGTCGGCCTAGCTCCTCCAAGCAGCACAAGGGGGAGGAGCCCCACAAGCGGCGAGCCGTCGGCATTGAGCCAGTGGAGGAAATCGTGGGTGGAGGGATAGCTCAGCGCCAGCAGACAGCTCGCCCCCCAGTAGGTCAGGAATGCGAATGCCCACTTGGATACCTGACCATGGACCGGGTAGCGCAGTGCGAACGGTATGGTCGCGACTACCGCCGCCACGATCAGAATCTCCGCAAATCGGCCAAAGCCGCTGAGATATGCGGAGAGCATGAAGAGCGTTACAGCAGCTCGAAGCGCCGGACCTCGGAGTCCGAGGCTCCAGTCGGCGAAGGCCGGTGGCCGGAGGGCCTGCGGCAAGACCCGAGGCAGTGGCACCGCGCTACCGCGGGCGCTCAAGATCCAGCCCTCCCGGCTACTCCCGCCCACAGCCGTTGCGCACGCCTCCTCGGGTGCCACCCGAGCCTGAAGGTCGCTGCGAGGTCCGGCGCAGCGTCATCTCGCTGGACAACGAAGCGCCCCAGGCGGTAGGGATCCTCAGCGAAGTCGGAAAGGCCGAGTCGGACCGAGAACGCGCACGCATACGTCTCCTCCACGGCCTCCACCGAGCGGGCGTCGAAGCTCCCAAAGGGATAGGCGAACGACCGTGGTCTCGTTCCGAGAAGGCTCTCTAAGTCGTCGCGGCTCTCCCGAATCTCCTTGAGCGCCGCCTCGGTCGAAAGAGACGTGAGATCAGGGTGGGTCTGGGTGTGTGACCCGAATTCGACGCCGCGAGCGTGCCAGGATCGGACCTCATCCTCGGTAAGAAGCTGCGACTCCGCCACGGCCGCGTCGGCCGCCCAGGCTGCAGTGTCTCCGACGCGATGAGTCACCAGGAACACGACCGCGCCGAACCCATACCGCTCGAGCACCGGAAGCGCGCGCTCGGCCGTCTCCGCGTAACCGTCGTCGAACGTGAAGATCACGGGCTTCCGCGGCAGCCGCCGGCCACGCTCAAGATGGTCGAGCCAGGCCTCTGTTGTGATGCCGATGTAGCCGAGGCGCGCGAGGCCGCGCACATGCCGCTCGAATCGCTCCGGGGTCACGGCCATGTCCGGGCTCGAGATCGGTCGTCGCGACACCAGGTGGTACGCCAAGACGGGAATGCGCCTCTTTAGTCCAGCGCGGACCTTCCCTGGCCGTACAAGCTTGCTCGCGGCACCTACCCCCATCCCCAGCGCTCCATTAGGCGGAGGCCATATTCAGCGTCGCAAGCCCGGATGTCGTCGGCGAGCCTTCCTCGGATCCAATCGCGGTCGGCAGGGGGCACAAACGGCGCCCGGTCGCCCAACGGTCTGTACAGCGCCCGCTGCACGATCGCGGAGTTCTTAACTCTGCCAACCAGCGTCTCAAGCTCGTGGTCTCGTGCCACCACGGCTGCTGCCTTCACGACCCGCGCCACGCGGGGCAAGCGCGCCTCGCTTGCAACGCGCCTCGGTCGCCGCTCCGCCGGCGTCAGTGTCATCCGTGCGATGCCGAGCCAGTCCGTCAACGAATCTATGAACGCTTGCGGATCGTCGCGCAGGTCGTCGAACAACGCCAGAAAAATACGATCCCGTCCAAGCAGCTCACGATACGGCTCGAGCGGGCGCCAGTACTCCAGATCGGCCACCCATCCGGGCATCGTGCGGAGCGCCGTGGCGAGGTCGACGCGCACCAGGCCGTGCTTTCGCTCGTGGAGGTACTCCGACAGCGCAAGCTCGACAGGGTCACGCAGGCATACCATCACACGCACGTCCGGCAGCGTCCGAGCGATCCTCGAGGCGGCGTCCTCCGAGTAGAGATAGCTGTGACACACCTCCCCTACGATTTCGTGCGACACGAGGGCACGCTCGAAGTGTCGCGCGTACCATCGGAACCCGCGGTCAAAGTACTTGTCGAAGAAGTAGAGGTCCTTCTCCGGAGCGAGGTACACGGACGGATGCCCGGACAGCGTCGCGTGAAGCCACGTCGAGCCGCTCTTGTCCGGCCCGATGAAGAGGAAGTTCGGGAGGCGCAAATCCGACGTTGATGCGTTCATCGCACGGAACGAGGGCCCGTTAATACGCATCTCCGGACGCCACGAGCGTCCGGAGCGTCTTCGCAAGGATGACGAGGTCGAGTCGCAACGACCAGCTCGTCAGGTAGGAGAGATCCAGGCGAACCCTGTCCTCGTAGCTCAAGCGCGAGCGCCCGTTGATCTGCCAGTAGCCGGTGACGCCGGGCCGTACCCGGAGCAGGTCGCCTACGTTTTCGCCGTACCGCCCGAGCTCGTCATTGGTGATCGCCCGTGGCCCGACGAGGCTCAGGTCGCTTCTGACGACGTTCAGCAGCTGCGGGAGTTCGTCAAGGCTCGTCCGTCGCAAGAGCCGGCCCAGGCGCGTCACCCGCGGATCGTCGGCGAACTTCTGCGATCCCTGGAACTCGCTCGCCAGCGAGGGCTCGCTCATGAGCTCCTTGAAAATCGCCTCGGCAGCGCCGCCGCCGTACCGCGCGCCACGGCATGCCTCGCGTCTCATGGTCCGGAATTTGAGCACCGCGATCTTGCGGCCGTTCCGCCCAACTCGCTCGTGCCGATAGAGAGCAGGTCCTGGACTGTCGAGCTTGATCGCGAGCGTGATCGCGAGCAGCAGTGGCGAGAGAACGAGGAGCGCGGCAGCAGAGAGAAGGAGGTCGAGCGCTCGCTTGAGCATTGCGGACGAGCGGGCGAGACGAAGCGGCGGAAGGCCGACGAGCGGCAGTCCCTCGACCATGTGCATGCCCGCGTTCGGTCCGACCACCTCAAACAGTCTCGGCAAGATGTCGATCTGCACGTTCAGGTCACGCAGATCACGGATGACGTCGAGGGTCGTCCCATGCGACTCTCTCGAGAAGGCGATGATCACCCGCTCGATGTCAAAGAGGCTTATGAGCGCCCGAAGCTTCGACGTATCGCCAAGTACGGCGATGTGCGCGAGGCTCTCATCGCGCTCCTTCGGCTCGGAGTCGACGAACCCGACCACGTTGATCCCATATTCCGGGTGCTGGAGGAGCTTACGAGCGACCAGCTGCCCAGTATCGCCCGCTCCGACGATCACCGCGTTCTGAAGGTAAGCGATGTGCCGACGGGCAAACGCGCGGGCGACCGAGCGGCACAGCGAGACGAATACGATTGCGAACCCCCAAAAGACGAAGAGCTTCGAAGCAGTGGGGTGGGCAATGCCGGTCACCTGGGTGACAACCCAGAACAGCCAGGTGCAGACGGTGATCATGTTGAAGACGCCGCCGACGTCGTCCGCAGTCGAATGGTCGGTGCGCTCCTCGTCTCGGTCGTAGAGCCCATACAGCTTGGTGACGAGCACCCATAGCGGAAGCGCGGCGACAAACGCCACGATCTCGAACGGGGCGTCGAGCGCACCGCGCCCATTTGCTTTCCCGACGAGCCATTCGGATAGAAGAAGCGCGCCGACTAGTCCTGTGAGGTCGGCCGTCAGCAGCAGACGTCGCACTAGCCAGCCGCGCCGCTTCACGACCGACGTATTGCGACGCCGCTCGAGGATCGCGAGAGTCCGCGGACCCACCGCGGTATATAGCTCGTCGTGCGGCGTCACCAGGCCGTCGAGCATCGCCGTGGAGTCGGTCGCACTCATGCGTGACGACACGGCGACAACAGCGTGGGACCTTCGATCACGGCTCGCGTCCCACGTCAACGCCAGCCACCTCGTCGACCTCCAACTCCTCACCGTGAGGGAGGTAGTACGAGCCGTACCCGTACCCGTACCCAGAGCCGTACCCGTAGCCCTCTTCAGCCTGAGCGCCGGTCACAATGAAGCCTAGGACACGAGCCGGGGAGGCGCCGAGCAGACGATGGAGCTCCGCGAGCATCGGCCGGCGAACCTTCTCCATCCGCGTGGCAAGGAGTACGGCGTCGACCTTGGCAGAAAGACCCATCGAGTCGCCGACGCGTAGAAGTGGCGGCGAATCGATGAGAACAACCTCGGCGCGCTCCTGCACATGAAGCAGCGTCGACGTGAGCGCGTGCGAGGCCACAAACTCACCGGGATCGGGAGGTATGGGGCCTGCGCCCATGACCGAAAGCCTTCCTCCTACGCCGTTGCCATTCGCATGGCCGTTGCTGCCGGCTGGTGGAGCGAGTTCGTACCGGCGGCCCGAGGCGGGACTCGGCTTGACGGGTGCGATCGGTATGGGTACCAGCGCATCGTCGAGTGACGCGTGGCCCAACACCACCTGCGTGATCCCTGGCCGGTCGCCGAGATCGAAGAACTTGTGCATATACGGGCGACGAAGGTCGAGGTCGACGAGCACGACGTTCTGGCCACCCCGGGCGAGCGCGATCGCAAGGTTGGCGATCGTCGTCGACTTGCCCTCCTGCTCCACCGCGCTCGTGATCATCAGGCTGCGGATGGAGCTGTCGAGGACACTGAATTCGATGTTCGTTCGTAGTACCCGGAATGCTTCGGCGTGGAGGCCCGAGGGGGAGACCATCATCGCCAGCTTGTCCTCGGCGCGCAGGCGCTTCGGGGGCTCCGGCACGCGGCCGAGCAAGGGCAGGCCCAGACGTTCACCGATCTCCTGTCCCGTGCGCACGCGCGTATCGAGCGCCTCGCGCAGGAGAGCGAGACCTCCTGCAATCACGATGCCCAGGATTACCCCGAGAGTCAGATCCCTCTTCGGGCGAGGCGAGATCTTGCCGGCCGCGGCCGCGACCTTCACCACTGTGGCGTTGGAGGTCTGAAGCGCCTCTGTCGTCTGGAGCTGCTGCTCGCGGGCGACGAGGGTGTTGTACAGCGGACCACTGGACCCCGCGGCAACGAGTCTCTGGACACGCTTAGCGATCTCGCGGCGCGCGTTCTCGAGTGAGTTCGTGTCCAGCTGCCGTCGATAGCTGCGGTATGCGTTCGAGTAGGCATTGGCCATGCGGACGGCGAGACCCGCATCGTGGCTCTGACACGCGAACCCGAGAATGTTCGTGTCCGTCGAGGACGAAACGGAACAGGCGGAAAGAAATGCTGCCGGCGTCATGCCGCCCAGGCGGGCTTGGTCGATGGCGCGGCTCGCAATCGCGGGGACACCGGCGAGCTGAGCCTGCGTTGCGACGCCCGCCGAACTGGCGATCCCTTCCGACGGCTGGCTCGCGCTGACGGTTCCGACAGAGAGGAGTACCTCAGACGAAGCCCGGTAGACCGGTTTCTCATGCAGCGCGTAAACGAGCGCTAGCGCCGGTAGGAGCGCGACTGCGCTTAAAATGATCCATTTCTGCCTGCGAACGATGTGCAGGTAGTCGCGCAGGGTCGCTGCGCCGTGCCCTTCGACGCCGGTCTTCACCGGTTAGTCCTTCCTCTCCCTCGACCACGGCCCCCGCAAAGAGACCCGAGCGGCCATTCTGCACATGTCCTGTGGAAACACGCAATAGGACCGTGGCCCTATCCCTTGGAAGAGTGGGTCCCATCGGAACACGTTGGAGAGCACCGAGAAGCGCCCTGTGCCCAGGGAGCTCCTCGGTTTGCGGGGTGTGGTCGCGCCCTCGGCCCTAAGCTCAGCTCTCCACGCACTTAATGTGGATGTCGCGTCGAGCCGTGCGGCGTAACGAGACTGATACCCCCCGCCCGGGACACTTACTTACAGCGCGACTTACAGTACGGGGCGACGAAGCAGGAAAGCGTCGCCACACCGGACGCACAGCCGGGGCGCCGCGCCTTGCAGGTCGACGTCGATCCGGCCGACGAGCCCTATCGCTACCTCGTTTCGGCGCCAGGTAGGAAACACGTAGGAACGCCCCGACTACCCCAAATGGGCTACACGGCTCATCCATGCGGCCTCCGATAGAGGCTTTGTGACATTTCGTCGAATTCCCTCCCGTAGGAAAAAGGTAGGAACCCCGCTCTTCTGATTGACGGTCAAAAAGGTCCTTGCTACAAGCCA
>DASYAP010000208.1:0-16487 GCA_036501265.1 Solirubrobacteraceae bacterium
TGTGCTGCGGTGCTCGCCACCGCTGGTGGTCCGACGGGACGGAGAGCAGCAGCGTCTGGCCTCGCCTCCGTCGCAGTTACGTCGGCATTTGTAAACGTGGTTTTTAAGAATGCCGGGCGCCGGCGTCGCCCCGAGCCCCGACCCGGACTCATCCCAGCCGCTCGGCGCGTCGCCACCCCAAAGTCCCCGGCGTTCCCTTCGGGCCACACTGCCTCCGCCATGGCCTTCGCTGCCGGGGCCGGCCGCGTGTCGTGGGTGGCGAGCCTACCCCTGCATACGCTGGCCGCCCTGGTGGGCTATTCCCGTGTACACACCGGCGTGCACTATCCGAGCGACGTCGTAGTGGGGGCGTTGACGGGGATCATAATCGCCGATCTGACGGCCGTCCTCATGACGCGCATCAGCGACGGGCCCCGCCAGGGCGAGGATCGCAACCCTCTGTCGGAAGACGCGGCCGCCGGCTAGGCGACCGGACTACTCATTGGCCTCGAGGTCATATCCCAGTGCAACTGCCAGTCGCGGAGCTGCCGCGACGACTCGCGCAAGCCCGACCGCAGGCCCCACGGTGACCAAGACATCAACGATTTCCGGCTCGCTTGCGCCGGCTTGGATCGCTCGCTCTACCGTCACACGCAGCGAACTGGTCGCAGCGCCCAGCGTGAGTAGCGCACCCAGCCGGACGAGCAGCCCGACCTTTCGATCCAGCCCCGTGGTAGTTACACGATCGTTTCCTGTTACGAGCACTTCGCGCACTGACGGCTCGTCATTGAGCGCCAATTGACGAAGAAGACGTTCGACCTCGTCCACGCGACGAGGTTAGATCGACCGCACCGCGGTGCATCCCCCAAACTGGGTGATGGGCCACCGCCTTGTCGCGAACCCCGGGCCTAGTGCCCGCCCCCTCGAAATTGGGAGGTTGGCGCCCTTGCCGACGAGATGAAGTCGGCGAAAACTGGAGACTTGATGTCCGCGGGACAATCAGCCGCGCCCAGGGATGAGAGGCTCACGGTGCAGCGAGGCGAACGCCACCCTCATTCTCTGCCCACGATCGCGACGCACCGCTGCGGGCCTCGAAGCACGCCCGTAGGGCGACCCGCGCTCGTGAGGGCGTTGGCAGATGGACGCGGAGCGTCAGTCACCCTGGTGGTGGCGCCTCCTGGCTACGGCAAGTCGATGCTGCTGGCCGACTGGGCCGAGTACGACGAACGACCATTCCTCTGGCTCTCATCCGGCGATGACTGGCGCGCAGGACCGCACCTATTGGACGATCCGGTCGTGGTGGGGGAGATTTTGGCGGCCGGATCGGCGGGGCGCAATGGTCGCGAGTCGCTGCTATCGCTGGTGCATCGCACGTGCCAACGCGACGAAAGCTTCGTGCTCGTGCTCGACGATGCCGATCTTCTCCAGCCGCGGGTTCTGCGCGATGTGATCGAGGCCGCCGTGAAGGAGATGCCGCAAGGGTCGATGATGGCGTTGGCGTCGCGCAGCGAACCGCCGCTCCGGCTCGCCCGCTTGCGTGCGCACGGCCTGCTGAACGAGATTCGCACACAGCAACTCGCCATGACGTCCGCCGAGGCGGCGGCGCTCCTGGCCCGCGCGGGCGTCAGCCCCGATTTCGAAGTGGTCCAAGAGCTGGTTGGGCGGACGGAAGGTTGGCCCGCGATGCTCTCTCTTGCCAGCCAGATAATTCGCGAGAGCCCCGAAGACGCTCTCGAGTTTGGTGGCCAACATCATCTGGTCTCCGAGTACGTCAAGGACGAGGTACTCGCCACCTTGCCCGCGGAGTTGCAAACGTTCGCGGTGCGGACCTCGATCCTTGACGAAGTGTCCGGGGCCATCTGCGATCGGATACTTCAGCGCCGAGGCTCGGCGGCGGCGATCCGAGAACTTGCTCGGGTTACCCCGCTGCTTGTCCCGACGGATCGCGCGCACACCCGCTACAGGTGGCATGCGCTCGTCATGGAGGCGCTTGGCACGGAGCTGCGGTGCACCGATCCCGACCTCGAGCGGACGCTGCGCCTGCGGGCCGCTTCGTGGTACTCGGAGACCGGCGACGCGGAGCGGGCCATTGATCAATACAGCGTGGCCGGCGAAGCCAAGCTGACCGGTGATCTACTGTGGCGCAACCTCCTGGGTTACCTGACAAACGGGAAAGCCGCGTCTGTCCGACGCTGGATTAGCCGTTTCCAGAGCGACCGCATCGACAACGCGCCTTTAGCACTTACAGCCGCGTTCACTGCGCTGGTCAGCGGTAATCCCAACGAGGTCCACCGCTGGCAGAATGCCGCGACCGCCCACGTCCACAGCAGCGGTGATGCGGAAGGCCCGTCACTCGCGACTGGACTTGCCGTAATCGAGATGATCGACGCCCACCAAGGCATCGGCCGAATGGGTCAGACGGCCATCGAGGCGGCTCGTTCCGAGGCCGTGGACAGCCTTTGGCGACCCTTCTGCCTCCTGCTTGCCGGGGTCGCCGCCTATCTGCAAGGCGACCGCTCGTGCGCGGAAACGCGCCTGGACGAGGCGGCTAGGTTGAGCGGCAGCCGCGCGCCGGCCCTCGCCGCGTTGAGCATTTCACAACGCGCAATGATCGCGATAGAGCAGGAGGATTGGGAGCAGGCCGAGGAGCTGACCGAGCGCAGTCGCGCCCTGCTCGAAGAGTGGGGACTGAGGAGTGATCCGCTGTCGGCGTTCACCTACGCGGCAGCGGCCGCGGCACAAGCGCGCCGGCGCCGACTCGACGAGGCAAAGCACGACCTACGTCGAGGCATCGAATTGCTGGCGGCGCTCGGAGAATTCGCCCCGTGGTACGACGCTCAAGCTCGGATCCTGTTGGCGCACGCCTCGCTGTGGCTGGCAGATGTCGTGGCGGCGAGGGCTCTGCTGGCCGAGGCGTCCCGGTTTGCGCGCAAGACGCCCGGCGCAGTGATCTTTTCGGACTGGTTTGATCGCGCGTGGGGTCACATGGACACGCTGACCGAAACCACCTTGGCTGGGCCCTCCGCGTTGACAATCGCTGAGTTGCGGATCTTGCGATTCCTGCCCAGCCACCGCTCCTTTCGCGAAATCGCCACCCAGCTCGGGGTCTCGGCGAACACCGTCAAGACGCAGGCACACGCGGTGTACCGCAAGCTGGGTGTGGCGTCTCGCTCGGAAGCCGTCGCTCAGGCGATCGAAGCCGGCCTACTCGGCTAAACGCGCCTTAGGTCCCGACCCGCTCGTCGCATCAAGATCGAAGTCGAGCGCGAGCGCCAACCGTAGAGCGCTGACGGCAGTCTGGACCGTCCCGGTCAGGGGCGCTATGGCGACCAGCACCTGAGCCAGGGTGACGTCGTCGACCCCCGCCGCCCCGGCCACGTCCACCGCCCAGCGCAACGAGGGCGTTACCGCATCCGCGGCGAGTAGCGCGGACAGCTGAACAAGCGCGCGTGCGCCGCGATCGAGGGCTTGTCCCGATCGGCAATGGGGCTCAAGGACGGATTGGAGCGACGGTTCGTCGCTTGCCGCAAGCCGCCTGAGAAGAGCCTCTGTCTCCTTCATGCTCAGTCGTCGCATGTTCCCGCTAACGACGTTGTGATCATCCCCCCAAAAGGATGAAACCGTGAGCCCCAACTCACCCGTTTGGGGTGATGCCGGCTAGTGCTGGAGCTCCCAATGTGGTCATGCATCGAGTGTGGGACCCGCTGGATCACGGGGCACCACCCGCGCAACTAAACGTCAATCGAAAGAGACAGGTTGGTCATGGCAACGCTCCTGGTAATCGGCTACGCAGATCAGGGTGTTGCTGAAGAGGCGAGAAAGTCGGTCCAAGAGCTCGAGGATGAGCTGACCATCGAGGCCGATCACGTTGCCTCGATTGCACGCGACGTGGAAGGCCGATACCACGCCCACATCAGCCACATCGGAGCGCCTGTAAGTCGACGGGTCGACTGGGGCGGCTTTTGGGGGGCGGTCTTCGATTTGCTGTTCTCTGTCCCTGCTCCCGGCCTCGCCTTCAGCTCAGGAACGGGCGTGTTGCGTGACGATCTCGGCGAGCAGGGGAGTGGCCGAGCCTTCCAGGACGAGGTCCGCGAGCGAGTCAAGCCCGGGACGTCGGCGCTGTTTATTTTGGTCGAGCGCGATCCCCCCGACAGGGCGGTCGGCTCGCTTGCGCGCTACGGCGGCACGATGATCAAAGCGTCGTTGTCAGACGCAGAGCTTGATCGATTGCGGAAGGCGCTTGAAACGACCTGCTGCATCCGCCCGCACTGACTCGGTTTGTGACCAGCTCTGAGGGTCAGACGGCTGCGTCGAGTGCGTCCGGAGCCGTGGATTGAGGTTCCACACCCGCGCGTGCACCCTGAAGGGGGTTGGCGGGAAGCATAGTCGCGACCCCAAGTCCGACGAGGGCGAGTGCGGCAAGGACGATCATCGCGGCGACGTAGGTCCCGTTTCCGGAGACTAGATCCGAGACCAGGATCGTCCCGACGATCGCGGTTCCGAAGGAGGAGCCGAGGTTGGAGACGCTGCGCGACAGTCCGGATATCTCGCCCTGCTTCTCCTCGGGGAAGGCTGATTGCACGAGGTTGACGGAGGGGGTCAGCATCACTCCTACGCCTAGCCCTATCAGCAGGAGTCCGGGCGCGAACGCCCACGCGCTCGACGAGGCCACATTGACCAGGCCCAGCAACAGCCCAATGCCGACCACGGTCGTGCCGAACCCGGTCGCGATCAAGGTCTTCTGTTGACGCCTCTTGGCCAGCCGCTCGGCCGCAAGGGATGAAACGAGAATGCCGACGGTGGCCGCGGTGAAGATGACCCCGGTCTTGATCGCCGAATAGTGGCGTTCGGTCTGGAGGAAGACCGAGACGACGAACGACGCGCCCATGAGCAGCAGCCACTGGAGGTTCTGCGTGATGAGACCGAGATTGGAGGCGCGGTTTCTGAACAGGTCGGTGGACAGCAGCGCCTCCTTTCCGGCTCGCTCCCGCGAACGGATGAAGAGGAAGAAGCCGGCCAAGAAGGCGACTCCGAGCGCCAGCGAGATGACCAGCAAAGTGTTGTTGTTGCCGGCTTGGAGGATGCCGAACACGACGAAGAACATGCCGACCGCCGACAAGGTTGCCCCCACCGCGTCGAAGGGCCGCTTGGAATCCGGCTTCACCGGGTCGACGACTCGACGACTCAGGAGGATGATGGTTGCGACGACAAGGGCTTGGAAGACGAATGCGGCGCGCCAGCTGATCCCCGAGGTGATCGCGCCCCCGATGAGCGGCCCGGCCGCGGCGCCGATCCCCCCCATCCCACTGATCACGCCAAAGGCCTTGGCACGCGACTCGAGCGAGGTAAACGCCATCGTCGTGAGGATGTAGACAGGCGGGATCAGGAAGGCTGTACCGACGCCCTGGAACACCGAGTAGCCAAGGATCAGCACACCAAGGCCCGGAGATACCGCGCTCAGGACGGCGCCGATGCCATACACCGTCAGGCCCCCGATCAAGCACCGCTTGCGACCCCAGCGGTCGGTCAGCTTGCTACAGGGAATCATCAACACCGCCATGATCAACAAGAACAGCGTGATCGTCGTCTGCACCCCCTTCACGTCCGTATGCAGATCACGACTGATGTCGTTGATCATCACGTTCATATTCGAGCCCGCGAAACTGCAAATGAACTGCGCAAGCGCGAGCGGCGCGAGCACGGCGCGCGGGGAGCTAACCCAGCTCGCCGTGCCCGCGCGCTTCGTTGAGTCCTCGGTCACGCCGATCTCCACAATGCAGATCCTGACGACCCGTTTCATCACCCTAACCGGGTGAGGTCACCTGCCCCGGCCAGAAAGTCGTGGAGGGCGTCCGCCGCGGACGGGTGCGCGCTCGTACACGCAACTCGTGGCTACAGGGCTGGTGCGAGCGAGAGGCGAGCGTTAGGGTCTCGCGTATGGAACTCGTGGAGCTCAAAGAAAAGGGCACGCTCTCGCGGGAGGAGGCAGCCGCACGGCTGCACGCGATCGCGGACGAGCTTGCGGCGAACAACGACCTCGTCATCGAGCGGGACGGTTTGCGGTTTGTGGCGCACATCCCAGCTCAGGTAAACCTCAAGCTGGAGTTCGAGATCGAGGACGACGGCAGCGAGCTAGAGATCGAGCTCACCTGGTAGTCGGCTTACATGGTGCGGCGCCTTCCCTGGTGCTGGGTTCACTGCTGCGTTACGTGGGGGAGTCAGAGGCGACGGTCTGGGTCGAGACGTCGGGACCGTTTGAAGTCGAAGTACTCGGCACACGTGTACGCACATTCCAAGTCGCGGGGCACCACTACGGAACCGTCCCGATCCAAGGGCTGAAGCCGGGCTCCGTCCACGAATACACGGTTGCTTTGGATGGTGAGCAATGCTGGCCCGAGGACGGATCCCCTTTTCCCCCAAGTATCATCCGCACGCTCGATCCGGCGGCGGAAATGGTCCTTGCGTTTGGCTCCTGCAGTGTCACGGCTCCTCCCGAGCCGCCCTATTCGCTGCCCCGCCGCACGGATTCCCGCGGGCTTGGGATAGGCGCGCTGCATGCCCTTGCTCGCCGCCCTCTCAGAGACCCAGGCGAGCCGTGGTCCCACTTACTGCTGCTGCTCGGCGACCAGGTCTATGCCGACGAAGTCTCTCCCGCGACAGGTGAGTTCATCCTGAATCGCACGGAGATAGCCCGGCCGCCGGGTCGGGAGGTGGCGGATTTTGAGGAATACACGCGGCTCTACCAGGAGGCGTGGGGGCAGCCATTGGTTCGCTGGATGGCCTCGACCGTGCCGACGGCAATGATCTTCGACGACCACGATCTGTACGACGACTGGAACACCTCGGAGACATGGGTTAGGGCGATGCGAGCGAAGCCGTGGTGGGAACAGCGCGTGGTCGGCGCGTTCATGTCGTATTGGCTCTACCAGCATCTCGGCAACCTCTCTCCGGCCGAATTGGCGGCCGACGCGTTGCTCGCTGAGGTGACCTCGGCAAAGGATGGCGCGGAGGCCCTGCGCACCTTTGGACTCAAAGCGAGCCGCGAGACCGATGGCAACCATTGGAGCTACTGCCGCCGGCTGGGACGAAACCGCCTCGTCGTGATCGACTCGAGAGCGGGGAGGGTCCTGAAGGGTGGCCAGCGGTCGATGCTCGACGCCGCCGAGTGGCGGTGGCTCGAGCAACATGTGAGCGGCGGGGTCGATCACTTGCTGATCGCCACGTCAGTGCCATTGCTGCTTGCCCCGGGCCTGCATTACCTCGAGGCCTGGAACGAGGCGGTATGCACCGGCGTGTGGGGCAAGCGGCTTGCCCGTGCCGCGGAGCGGCTGCGCCAGCGCTTCGATCTGGAGCACTGGGCCGCGTTCGAGAGTTCGTTCGCGAGGCTCGTTGACCTGATCCGCGCGGTAGGTGCGGGCGAGCACGGAACCGCACCGGCATCCATAGGCGTCCTATCGGGTGACGTCCATCACGGATACGTCTCAAAGGTCGTATTCCCGGATTCGTCGGGGGTCCAGAGCACCGTTTACCAGGCCGTGTGCTCCCCCTTCCGTCACCCCCTCGCGCGACGCGAGCGGATCGCGGTACGCGCAGCCATGTCGCGCCCAGCAACCGTGCTCGCTCGCGCGCTGGCGCGTAGCGCCGGAGTCATGGATCCCGAGCCGCGCTGGAGCGTGAACCGGCCCAACTTCGACAACCAGGTGGCGACGCTTGCGCTCGACGGCCGTAGCTCACAGGTCCGGATCCAGCGCCCCCGCGGTCACTGGCGCGATCCCACGCTCGAGACTGTGCTCGAACGAACCGTCACCTAGCCGTAGTCGCGCGCATCGGCGAACTCCTTGAAGAGCCCGCCCGAGATGAACGCTGCCTGCTCGCCGATCTCAATCGCTTCGTCCGCAATCGATTCGAGGCAGCGCGAGGCGATCAGCATCATCATCGCTGACTTTTGGACCGCAGAGCGATGGCCACCACCGATGGTGGCCTCGAACACCTTGCGGCCGGCCCGCTTGATCTCGGAATCGCGGCGAACGAGCCGGTCGACCTGGTCCATGTTGCGCGTGAGAAACGCCTTCTTGGCTCCAAGGAGCTGCGAGTGCGCCAACTGACCCATCAGCGAGAGCTGCACGCGACCGTCGTCGTGGGCGGACAGCTGCCGGGACAGTTTCGGCGTCAGTCGATTGAGGATTTGGCATTGGTCGCCCATCCGTCCAATGCTTGGGGTGACGTGCAGCAGAGCCGCTATGAGCGGCAGGTCTCTCGGGCTCGCCGCGTCATCGCCCAGTCGCGACAGCACGCGGTCATGGAGCATCCGGCGAGGCGCCGCCAGCTGCTCCTCGAACGCAACCGGTTCGTCCGTGCGCGGTTTTCTATCGGGGCGCAGGACGGCAACGACTCGGTCGAGCTGTTCGGCAACGGTGTCGAGGCCCGAAAGCACATCGAGCTGCAATTCGCGTGTCGTCTGGGGTGACGGCGCGCCTTTGTGAACCTCCTCAACGGCCACGAGACGACTCAAACACGCCGGTCGTCGGTCGGCAATGGGGCGAGCCAGTGTGTGAAGAGGATGTGCACCCCCATGGAGGGTTCGCTGGGCTTCGGACGCGCCGGGCCGACGTGCGGCCGATGTCGTTTCCGTCGGTCCGCTCTAATCCTTTTCGGGTGATGACCCGGGTCACACCCGCCTGGATGCTCTTACGGTCCACATCGACACAGGAGTGAGTTATGGCAACACTCGTTGCGATCGGCTATCCCGAGCAGGGAACCGCCGAGCGGGCTCAGCGGACGGTTCACCAGCTGGAGGCTGATCTCATCATCCAGGCCGATCAGGTCGCTGCCATCGAACGTGACCCAGAGGGTAAATACCACGTTCACACCAGCCACGGCGGCGCGTCCGCCAGCGGCGGCGCACTGTGGGGCGGGTTCTGGGGCATGCTGTTCGGACTTCTGTTCTTCATTCCCTTCGCCGGCCTGGCGCTCGGCGTTGGAATGGGCGCGCTGTTCGGCCACTTCGGCGAGAAGGGGATCGACAAGGCCTTCCAGGAGCAGGTCCGCGACTATGTCCAGCCCGGGACCTCGGCCCTTTTCATGGTCATCGAGAAGGCCACGCCGGATAAGGCAATTGCAGCGTTGCAACAGTACGGCGGGACGGTCATCCGGACGTCGCTTTCCGACGAGGACACCAAGCGCCTCCAGGAGGCTCTGACCCCGGCGTCCGCCTCGTAAACGACCGCTGATCACGTACGGCTGCCGCGCATCGCGCGGCAGCCGTTGCTATGTCGGCGGGCGCAGTCCTCACCCGAATTAGGTGATGCAGCGCGTCGCATCGCCGCAGAAGATCGGTCAATGGAGAAGCAGGCGGTGGATGCGCGCCGGAGCCGTCCGGCGACGAGTCAAAGGCTCTGGGCGGCCTTGTCCGTGCTGCTCGCGGTGGCGACGATCGCCTTCGCCATCGTCGTCTCGCTCGAACACTTTCCGACCGGCTTGTCGATCTTGGTTTGCCTTGCATTAGCGGTGTGCGCGGCCTGGTTTGCCGCAACGCGACGCGGCGCCGCACGGCTCATCGGGGGGGTGGTAGCCGTGCTGCTGGTTGCAGGGGCCGCCGTCATCGTGGTCGTAGACCAACGACTGCTCAAGGATCTGCTTGTGGCGGGCGGTGTCTTCGCCACGCTCGCGGCAACGCGCTTGGCGTTTGTGCCTCACGTCCGGTGGCCTGCAGCCAAAGCGCCGAATAACCCCGTCCTTTTCTACAACCCCCTTTCGGGAGGAGGGAAGGCGGAGCGCTTTCACCTGGCGGCCGAGGCGCGGCGCCGCGGAATTGAACCGATAGAGCTCAGGCGCGGAGACGACCTGGAGACGCTCGTCCGCGACGCGGTTGATCGCGGCGCCGACGCGCTCGCAATGGCCGGCGGGGACGGTTCCCAGGCCATCGTGGCCATGGTCGCCGCCGAGAACGACCTTCCTTATGCATGCATACCGTCAGGTACGCGCAACCACTTTGCGCTAGATCTCGGCGTCGACCGGGAAGACGTCGTCGGCGCCCTGGAGGCGTTCGCCGACGGCGGCGAGCGCCGCGTAGATCTCGCGGAGGTAAACGGCCGAGTGTTCGTCAACAACGTCTCGCTTGGCCTGTACGCCGAGGCGGTTGACCGTCCCGGATATCGAGAAGCAAAGCTCCACACTTTGCTCGAGACAGTGCCGGACGTGCTCGGCCCGGAGGCAACGCCGCTCGACCTGCAGTGGTCGGGCTTCGACGAGACACGGCCGGCGGTCGCGATCCTGATTTCCAACAACGCCTATCGCCTCGGACGGGCGCTGGGGTCAGGCACGCGGCCTCGCCTGGATCGGGGCATGCTTGGCATTGCGGTACTCGGGCAGACGACCGGCGGGACAGACGGTCGGTCATTGCGCCGGCTGGCGTTGCAGAACTGGAGCGCAGCTACCTTCGAAATCGAAGCTGGCAGGCCCGTGCCGGCCGGCATCGACGGCGAGTCCGTCCACATTGACCCGCCGCTGCGCTTCCGGACACGACCCGGAGCACTGCGGGTCCGGATCGCCCGCCACCATCCCGGCGCTTCACCATCAGCGCTTGAGCCTGACGCACCCCGAAAGGTCGTGGGAACGCTGCTAAGGCTCGCCGCCGGTCTTCCCCCAGCGGCCTGACCGCGCACAGGTTTCTCGAAGCCGCAAACCCCAGTTACGATGCTTGCTGAGAGAGAGCATGACCGCAGATCCGGAAGACCAGCGCCCGCCGCTGCGCGTCGTCGTGGCAGAGGACTCCTTCCTGATCCGAGAGCTCTTGTCACAGATGCTGGATGGTTCCCCAGAGGTGGAGCTGGTGGAGGCCTGTTCGAATGGCAAGGAGTTGCTTGCTGCGGTCGCGAGATCTCATCCGGACGTAGTAGTCCTCGATATCCGCATGCCTCCCTCCGGTGACGACGAAGGGATCCGCGTTGCCGCACGCCTGCGGGAGACCGATCCCGACATCGGTGTCGTGGTTCTGAGCCAATACGCCGAGCCAGCCTACGCGCTCGCTCTGCTCGCGCAGGGCACCAGTCGTCACGCCTACCTCCTCAAGGAGCGTGTCCGAAGCAAGCAGGATCTCATCGGAGCGATCGAGGCGGTCGCGACCGGCGGCTCGGTGATAGATCCCAGCGTCGTCGATGTACTCATCGAGGCGCGGGCACGGGCGCGGGATACTCCGCTATCACAGCTGACCCATCGCGAGCGCGAAGTTCTGGCGGAGATCGCGACTGGCAAGAGCAATGGCGCCATCGCTGAAAAGCTCGTGCTGACAAAGCGCGCGGTGGAAAAGCACGTGAACTCGATCTTCTCCAAGCTCGATCTGCCGGAAACCGATGATACGAGCCGGCGCGTGAAAGCGACGCTGATCTATCTCGCCGACGAGGACGGGGCGCACGCGCAGAGCGAGCCCTAGGTGCACTTATCCCGTCGCGACGCCGGACGGAGGCTCCCTGTAGATCACCAGTCCGTACACGATCCACAGGCTGAGCGCGAACACCGCGAGCGACCAAAACGGGCGGGCCGGAATGTCGAACAGCGCGTCGAGCGCCACCAGGGATCCGACCGCGATGGCGAACCACCTGCCGTATTCGCCGCCCGCAAACAACGACGAGCAGGCGATCAGTTCCAGGATCCCGAGGATCAGCGTGGCCCACCCCCAGGAATGCAGGCCGCCAAAGACATAGTGGGCGTGGTGGACGAAGAAGGCGGAGTTTGAGATCGCCGCAATCCCCCAGACGACGTTCAAGACGCCGCCGATCCCCAGCAGTATCGCCGCGAAGAATGTCCGACCGGCTCCTGTGTGTTCTCGCATTCGACGTCCTCCTTCCTCCGAGTGTCCGGCCTATGCCTAATGCCGGTGGTGACCTCTTTGAGATTCGACCACCTGAGCAGAGTCCTTATCGCCCCGAAGGGATGAGTGCTCGTAATTAGGCCGTGCAGGCGGGCGAGTGTGTATCGACCGATGGCCTACGAGCTGGCCGCTCGCACCTCGCGGAGAACGGACCCGAGGATGCCGTTGACAAACGCCGGCGCGCCGGCTCCGCAGAACTCTTTGGCGGTCTGCACCGCCTCGTCGATCGCGCCCTCGGCGGGGATCCCCCGCTCCCCGGGGACCTCGCCCGGATAAAGCAGCTCCGCGAGGGCCACGCGGAGGATCGCGCGCTCAACCGGCGCTATGCGGTCGAGTGACCACCCGCTCGCGTGGGCTGCTATCAGCTCGTCTAGCTCGGGCTGGCGGTCCTGCACGAGCTGTGCGAGCGCGCGTGTAAACTGATGCGTGTCGCGCGGAAGGACCTCCTCCAGCGGGCGGCCCAGCAGATCGCTCTGATAAAGGCCCCAGACCGCGGCCCTCCGCTGCTCTGATCTGCGCACTGGGAGTGACTACCCGCGGGAGACATACGCGCCCGAGCGCGTGTCGACCCTTACCCTGTCGCCGACGTCGATGAACAGCGGCACCTGGATGCGGGCTCCGGTCTCAAGCATGGCCGGCTTGGTCCCCCCTCCCGAAGCGGTGTCCCCACGTAGGCCGGGGTCAGTCTCCGAGACCGCCAGCTCGATCGCGCTCGGGAGCTGGACGTCGGCCGGCTGCTCGTCAATGTAGAGAAGGTCAACCGCTTCGGAATCCTTCATGAAGCGAAGCGCACCGGAGATCGCCGACTCTGGAACCGTCAGCTGCTCATAGGTCTCCGAGTCCATGAAGTGGGCGTCGTTGCCGTCCCGATACAGAAACTGCATGCGGCGGACCTCGGTTCGCACCGAACGAAATTTCTCGCCCGCGCGGAAGGTGCGGTCGATGACGGCCCCATCGCTTGCCCGGCGCAGCTTGGTGCGTACGAACGCGCCGCCCTTACCGGGCTTTACGTGCTGGAACTCGAGAATCTTGAATACGGTCCCGTCCACGTCAATGTGGTTGCCGTTGCGGAACTGGTTGGTGCCAAGCTGCATGAGAGTATTTATCCGCGTCTTGGACGGAGAAGAACGCCTCGACGCCTACATTCGTATAAGCAGGCGCGCCGCACGCGAAGGCGAGTCCTACATCTCGCCCAGCGTACAACGCGAAGCCATCGAACGCTGGGCGTCCTACAAGGGCGTCACGATCCTCGAATGGCACAAGGACGAGGACTGGTCCGGCGGCACCCACCAAAGACCCGGGCTTGAACGAGCCGTCAAACGCTGCCTCGCAGGCGAAACGAGCGGGATCGTGTCGGCCAACATCGACCGCTTCAGCCGCACCACCGAGCTCGGCCTCCGTGACCTTCGACGCCTCGAAGACGCTGGGGCCAGGCTCGCGTTCGTCCACGAAGACATCGACACCGGCAGCGTATACGGCAAGATGATCTATACGATCCTGCTCGCCGTCGCCGAAGCGTTCCTCGCCAACGTCAAAGCGTCCTGGCAAGTTGCCAAGCAGCGGGCGGTCAAACGCGGCGCGTATGTCAGTCGCACGCCCTGGGGCTACCAGCGAAACGAAGACAGCACCCTCTCGCCGCACCCCGAACGCGCGCCCATCGTTGAAGAAACGTTCAGGCTCGCCGCCGGTCAAAGCATCCAAGCCGCGATGGCCTACCTCGAACACATCGCCCCCGAACGACGCTGGACAACCACGAAGGTCCGGCGACTGCTCTCCCAGCGCTCGTATCTTGGCGAGACGCGTAATGGAGGCATCGTCCAAGCCGGCACACACGAACCGATCGTGTCGCTCGCGATCTGGGAGGCCGCGCAAACCACGCCCAGCTCCCGCAAACCCGCAGCCGACTTCCCGCTGTCCGGGATCATCGCTTGCGCTACCTGCGAGCAGCCGATGGTAGGAAGCCGCGGAGGCCGGGACGCCGAACGCACGTATCGTTGCGCCGGGGGGCTTACCCTCAGCCGCAGCCCGTGCAAACGGCCCGCGCTCATCACCGCACGCCTGCTTGAAAACCACATCCAGCGGGTCGCGCAAAACGCGCTCACCGGCCTGCGAGCCATTGTCGGCGATCCCGAGGCCGACCGACTCACGCTGCTTGAGCGCGCCGTCACCGACGCCGAAGCCGAACTCGACGCGTTCGCCGCCGACCTCACATTGCGTCGTGTGCTGGGTGACCGCTACCACAACCACCTCCAAGCACGCACCCACGCCGTGGAACGCGCCCGGGCCGCGTACCGCTCACAGGCACGGGAAGCGCAGGAATCGCTCACGCTCAGCACCGCCGACCTGACACGAGACCCGGAGCTGCTCCCGGTGCTTTTACGCAGCATGTTCGACCTCATCCTCGTCAAGCCGGGGCGCGGAACCGTCACTGAGCGCGTCCGGCTGGTTCCAGTCAAGGCGCACGGCACGGCCCGGGTAGCGAGCTCGCAGGGCTCGTAGAAGCGCGTCCTCGAGCGCGTGACGCTGGCTGTCCGTCAGCACTCGCTTTGCCCCGAGCTCGGCGGTTGATCCTCGCCCTCTGGAAGCCCCGCGAATGGTCCCCACTGTGTCTCAACCTGAGCCTCCCAGGCGGGATCACCGCACTCTGACTCGCCGTAGAGGTAGCCGTCATCAACCCATGCGCGCTTGACGGTCCCCACCTCGCGACCAGGATCGCCGGGTGTGGCCTTGTACTTGATGCGCATGCCCTCGAAGCCGCTCACCCCAGCGCCGGGCGCCAACGTGGTGTAGGCATCGCTAGCTAGACGCAGGCGCAGGCTCATGCGCCATGCCCCCATACCTACCAGCGACGTCCGGACTCGGAGCGTCAGCGCGACGTCGTCGGCGGTGAGCAGCTGATACCCCGAGATGGAGGTCGACGTTCCGAATTCAATCGTTGCCCCTCCGCTTAACACCCGGTCTCCGCCCCGGTGTGTCGCAGTGAGGTGCCGGCTGCGCCCGAACGATGCTTCCATCGGATTCATCAAGCCTCGCATTCGTCGACCGGATGAAACCGCGGAGTCAGGGACGCCACAACCACGGATGAGGGACAGTTCCGGGACGCTCGGGGGGCCAATGCGTCCCTGCACAGGCCCCAAATCCATCGTCTCGTGTCGCTCGAGGAGCGAGACGGCGCCTTACCGGACGCCCTGGTTCCAATTTTTCCGTCTTCTGTCGTTTGAGTGGCCGCTTGGTTTGACGGTGAATGCCCGTTTTGCCTGCTGGGCGGCGGGTTCGGAGCTCGTCAGGTTCTTCTCGGTAGTTGCGCACAGCGCAGGGACGCGCAGCCGTCTGCTCGTGAAGGCTGCTGGTTGTCGGAGATCAGCGGCTTTTCAGGAGGACGGCGTGCGCGTCACCACGGCATTGACCAGGCTCTTGGCGCTCCCTGGCGCGAGCGTCACCGACGTCCGGCTGGCGGGCGAGGGGGTGATCATCAGGGTGCGCCTGCGGCGACGGCGGATCGCCTGCTCGGGGTGTGGCCAGGTCTACCGCGGCATGCATGATCGGGAGCTTCGTCGCTGGCGGCATCTGGATCTTGCTGGCCATCGCTGCTTCCTCCAGTACGAGCTGCGGCGTGTGGAGTGCCGGGACTGCGGGGTGCGGGTCGAGGCGGTCCCGTGGGCGCGGCGGGCAGCCCGTCACACCCGCGACTTCGAAGACCTGGTGGCGTTCTGCGCCCAGCAGATGCCAAAGAGTCAGGTGCAGGCGCTGCTGCGGGTCGGCTGGGACACGGTGGGGCGGATCATCGCCCGGGTGGTGGCCGATCACCTCGACGAGCGCCGCCTCGAAGGGCTGGTCCGGATCGGCTGCGATGAGATCTGCTACAGGCGCGGGATGCGCTTTTTGACCAACGTTGCCGACCACCACACCGGCAAGGGTCATCTGGTCAGCGCCAGGCAAGTCAGGCCAGACCCTGCAGGAGTTCTTTGACCTGCTCGGCGACCGCAAAGAATCGATTCGGGCGATCTCGATCGACATGGGTCCAGGGTATGAGCGAGCGGTTCGCCGGGCGCTGCCCGGCGCCGAGGTCTGCTTTGACCCCTTCCACGTGATTGCCGCCGCCGGCCAGGCGCTCGACCAGGTCCGACGCGCCCAATGGAACCAGCGGGGCAAGTCCAAGACCCCGGACGGGCGCTGGATCAAGCACGCCCGCTGGGCGCTCGTCAAAGCGCCCCAGAATCTCACCGACAAACAGCGGCTCGCGCTCTCCAGATCCAGCAAACCAACCGCCCGCTCTACCGCGCCTACCTGCTCAAAGAGCAGCTGCGCGCCCTCTACCAGCTCCAGAACCCCGCCGACGCCGCCGCCCACCTCGATGCCTGGCTCGCCTGGGCCAGCCGCTCCAAGCTCAGACCCTTCATCCGCCTGGCACAGACACTCCGCCGCTACCGCGACGGGATCCTCGCCGCGATCCGACTCGGGCTCACCAACGCCCGCCTCGAAGGCCTGCACAACAAGATCCGGCTGCTATCGCACCGCAGCTACGGATTCCACTCACCCCACGCCCTCATCGCCCTCATCTACCTCTGCTGCGCCGGCATCACCATCACCCCACCCCTCAGATGACCCACTCAAACGAGAGAAGAACCCAATTTTCTTT
>DASYAP010000209.1:0-16956 GCA_036501265.1 Solirubrobacteraceae bacterium
GACGAGGAGCGCCGGCTCCTGTACGTCGCGATGACCCGGCCAAAGCGACGGCTCCACCTCTACGTCCCGGTTCGCTACTACCACCGCCCCCGCGGCATAGACGACGCCCACGGCTACGGCCAGCCGTCGCGGTTCTTAACCGCCGAGGTGAAGCGACTGTGCGAGGTCGTCCGACCACCCGAGCCGCGGTTGGACATCGCCGGAATGACCGGGGAGACCCGCCGCGTAGAGGTCTCGGTCGACGGGCTGTTCGAGTAGCCAGATACCGCCACTTGTACACCCTCGTTGCCGTGAAACTGTCCATCCGGCCGATGCCAATCGACCGTGCGTCGCGGAGGATTACCCATCAATGAGAGCCAAGCTGATCATCAGTTACGACGGGACGGCCAACGACGACGACGCCTTGGCACTGGGCAAGATGCTGGCGCCCGCTGGGTTTGCGCTGGCACTCGCATATGTGCGGCATGCTCGCGAGTTCGATCCGAGCCGAGAGGCGCTCGCCCAGCACGACTCTGAGCAGCGCCTCGAGCGGGGGGCCTCCTTGCTGGGGGACCCCGATATAACGCGACACGTCGTCATTGGCGCGTCTACCGGTGCGCGCCTAGAGCAATTGGCCGAAGGCGAGGGAGCCTCGCTGATCGTCTTCGGGTCCGACTACCGGACCCCGCCGGGTCACGTCGAGCCAGGCACCTCGGCCCAGCACTTGCTCGACGGTGGCTCGGTCGCGATCGGCATCGCGGCCGCCGGGTTGCGCACCCGGCTCGACGGCGTCATCAGCTCGATCGCGGTGCCCCTGGCCGGCCCCACGAACCAGGTCGCCCGGGAGACCGCCAACGTGCTGGCGAGGGAACTCGGCGCTGCGGTCATGCGTTCGCCGGGCGAGCCGGTGGATCTGATCGTCGTCGGCTCGCAGCCCGATGCGCCGGCCGGTCATAACCTGATCGGGGGGGATGTCCGCACCGAGCTCAACAACGCCCGCAGCTCCGTGCTGGTTCTGCCGGCAGGGAAGCCGGTCCTGCCCTAGGGCGGTGGCAGCCTCAGACCACCGCGGCCGCCACCACCGCGCTTGCAGGTACGTCGAGGCCACCATCCTCCGTGGT
Source organism: Solirubrobacteraceae bacterium (assembly GCA_036501265.1). GTDB lineage: Bacteria > Actinomycetota > Thermoleophilia > Solirubrobacterales > Solirubrobacteraceae > Palsa-465. Next base: position 1,101 of record DASYAP010000209.1, read on the forward strand.
GAATTGCGACAACGCTTCGCGGGTCGCCATCTGAATGGCCTCGACCTGAGCCGCCTGCAGCCCGGCGACCGCTGCGGCTACCGGCGCGCCACAATCCAACGTCTCCGCCCAGTACTCGTCGAAGCTCGGGTAGCGCTGCGAGAACTCGAGCCGGTCGGTGCGCACCGAGGCGAAGCCTGCGGAGCGCAGACGGCCTTCGACATCGACGGGGTCAGGGAGGGCGAACGGACTTGGGTCGGCGGGGTCGGGAGGCGGGATGACTCCGTGCCCCACTAGCGCCATGGCAGGGGCTGCCATCCAGAGGTTCCGGTCCGGGCGATCCCACGTGGCCATCGCTAAACGACCCTCGCCGCGCAGCGCCACGCGCGTCCGCCGCATCGCCTCATTCGGATCGGCCATCAGCATGTATCCCCAACGGCACAGCGCTGCGTCGAAACTGCCTGACTCGAGCTCCAGTTCCTGCGCGTCGATGACCGCGAAGTCGACGTTGGTGAGCCCAAGCTCGGACGCGCGCCGCTGTGCAACCTCGATCATCTCGGGCGCCTGGTCTGTGCACAGCAACCGTCCCTCCGGCCCGATGCGTTGCGCGGCGATGAACCCGGTCTCGCCGGGGCCGGCCGCGAGCTCGAGGACTCGTTCGCCCGGCTGCGGGCCGATCGCATCCACGAGCCACCGCGAAACCGGCGCCGTCTTTTCTCGAAGCGACGCCTGTCGGCGCTCCCAGCCTTGCGCGCCGCGCCGCCATAGCTCACGCTGCCTGCGATCGAGCTCCTGCGCGTCCATCGCCATTTACGACCCCCTTGTTCGACTGCTCACTATTCGAGCAGGACGGTATCGGCATGCGAATAGGGCGGTGCGCAGCAGCAGAGCAATATCAGGGGCTCCCGCTCGTCAGCCCACAGTTTGTGAGGAGAGCCCGGCGCTATCACCACGCAGTCGCCCGCTCGTACTGCCCGCTCCTGATCACCGAGGCGCATTCGCCCGCTCCCCGCGGTGAAGAGATAGATCTCCTCGGTGCCGCGATGAAGGTGGGCGATGGTGGCGGCTCCGCGCGGTACGACCGCCTCAGCGAGGCTTTGGTTCGTCGCGTTGCCGGAAGGGGTTCCGGCAAGCTCGCGGATCGTAGAGCCATCTGCGGTGATGAAGGCCTCACGCTGCTCTCGACGTACGATCTCCACTGGGCCAAGGCTATCTTGCCCCTTGGCTGAGAGGCCTCGCTGCGTAAACTCAGCAGCAGTCGTGCGGAGCTCGAAGTTGCGTCCAGGGCAAGCGCAGATGTCATCGCTTGGGTCACCCAGCCCACGGCGAGGGCAGCGCAACTAGGGGCACCCATCCGCCGCGCTGCCGAGATCACAGTCCGCGTCCCGCGCGAGCAAGCTTTGGCGCTATTTACCCCGGAGGGAGAGCGCCGCTGGGCCGACGGCTGGGACCCTCAGTACCCGGAGCCCGGACGCTGCGAAGGACCTGGCGCTGTCTTCAGGACGCAGCACGGGGGTCACGAAACCACCTGGATCGTCGTCGACCAAAGCCCCGACGGCATCCGCTATGCGAGGGTCGTGTCCGGCATGACGGCGGGCACTATTGCCGTCGACATTCTGGGCTCAGAGAATGGAGCCACACGGGTTCGTGTCACCTATGACCTGACCGCGCTTACCGCAGCGGGCGGGACCTGGCTCGAAGCGTTTGCCAAGCACTACGAGACCGGGATCGGGGAGTGGTCTCATGAAATCGATGCGGCACTCCGACGGGCCGGATAGTGCAGGACGAACCGCGTTGACCCCCATCATCAATCACCGAACCCGAGCAAAAGGAGCGACAATGCCCGATCACGGTAGCCCGGCACTACGGGTCGCGCTCGCTTATTACGACGCCTGGACCACTAAGGACCTCGAACGGGCGATGAGCTACATCTCCAAGGACATCGTGTGCGAGGCGCCACCCGGGCGACTCGAGGGAGCTGACGCGTATCGAGAGTTCATGTCCCCGTTCGTCGGGATCCTGCGCGAGACGAACATGATCGCGGCATTTGGAGACGACGAGACAGCGATGGTGATGTATGACACGGAAACGGTCCCCGTCAAGAGTGCGCCCGGTGCCGAGTGCGTGACTGTTCGCGACGGCAAGATCGTCCACAGCTGGTTCGTGTTCGACAGGAGCCCGTTCGAAGCCGCCCGACGAGGGACGACCTGAGGTCCAGCAGGGCGCTCGTGGACGACCGTGCTGTGAGCCGCGGGCTTTACCTGGCGCCTTTTGACGAGCTCTCCGATCCAACCGTGCTTGTGGAGTTGGCGGTCGATGCCGAGGACCACGGCTGGGATGGCGTTTTCCTTTGGGACCACATCGTCTACAGGGACCCGGTCAGCGCGGTCTCCGATCCGTGGGTTGCGCTCAGCGCGATCGCGGCGCGCACTCGACGGTTGCGACTGGGACCGCTGGTCACGCCACTGTCGCGCCGACGCGTGCAGAAGCTCGCCCGCGAGACGGTAACCCTCGACCACCTCAGCGGTGGAAGGCTCATTTTCGGCGTGGGGTTGGGAAGTCCTTACGAATTGGAGCCGTTTGGAGAGGTGGTGGACGGTCGCGAACGCGCCCGTCGTCTGGACGAGAGGCTAGAGCGACTGAGCGAGTTCTGGAGCGGGAGGTTCGCGCCGCGCCCGCTTCAGCGCCCCCGCGTCCCTGTCTGGGTGGCAGCAGTGTGGCCGCACCGCCGCCCCGTCCGCCGCGCGGTGCGATGGGACGGGCTTTTTCCGATCGACCTCCCTGACCCCACTGCCCTCGCCGAGCTGGCAGGGGAGATCGAGCGCGATAGGGACGGCGGCCTATCCGGGTTCGACCTGGTCGTCGAGCTCAGCGCGGGCGACGACCCGGCTCCGTGGCGTGACGCCGGTGCAACCTGGGTGCTCACGGCGTTCGGCATGCAACCGCGGGTGGCCGAGGTGCGTGAGGCGATCGAGCGGGGTCCACGATGAACTGGGGAAGCTTTGCCGCCGCCAGCCCGGAACTCGCCGCGTTGGGACGAGAGCGCTTCGAGCGCCAGGAACTGTGCATGTTGGGAACTCTTCGGCGTAACGGCTGGCCGCGCATCAGCCCCTGCGAGCTTGATTTCGTCGGCGACGAAATAATGCTGGGGATGATGTGGCAATCGCCCAAGGCAGTAGACCTGGCGCGGGATTCTCGCTGCGTGCTCCATAGCTGCACGTCGGATCGACTCGGCACCGAGGGGGACTTCAAGCTTTACGGGCGGGCGCGCGACGTGCGCGACAGCGCGACCCGCGACGCCTACCGTGCCGCGATCCGGGCCCGCATCGACTGGGAGCCAGAGGACCCCTTTCACCTCTTCGTGATCGATGTCGAATCCGCCGGCTACGTCGTGTTCGGCGAGCGAGCCTTTGGGCTCGTGTGGGATCCGAGCTATGGCGCGCGACGCACATCCCAACGCCTCGGGTGAGGTGTCCGTTCTCAGGTCGATGGCAGATGCCGTCGGACTGGAACCCTAGGGTGCCACCCTGGGGCGAAGCTCGCGCGATTACTGAGAGGTTTGCGTCACGTGAGGGCTCGGATCCAAAATCGCTGCGACCGGGGAGCTCGAAGGTCGCTCGTCACCGTGGTGGCCACAGCGGCCGCTGGGTGCGTAGCCGTTCTCGCGGCCATGCTCTCTCTGACTGGTGCGGCCGTCTCGGCCGGGTCGCACTGGACCAACTACTGCCAGGCCATCCCGATCGTCACCGTAACGCCGGAGATGTGGGGGTTTCACGCGGGGCACCCGATCACCGGGGCGACCGGCACCTACGCTCGCGGTCACGGTCACGCCAACCTGTCCGCACGCACGGCCGACGGAGTCATTTGCCAGGTCAACCGTGCCCGCGGCAAGCGTGATCGCGAGATCATCCTGTCAATCGGCCATCTCTTCAACTATTCCTCCCACTACGCCGTAAAGTGGGGCGTTCCGGGAAACATCATCCAGCTCAACGTGCGCGTCAAGCACAGCACCGATCCGAGGTGCCGGGTCGGCACCCCTGGCCAGGTGACAATCTTCGCCAGCTACAACGGCGTCCACAGAGACAGCGTCCAATTTTCCTTCCCGGCGGCGTGCGCGAGGCACCGCCGCTTGTACACGGGTCTTGACGTCGTAACCAACGTTCCGCCCAACTAGGCCGCAATGGATCTCCCCGGCCGGACGCCGAGCGAGGCTGGGTGTTACCGGGTGGTCACTTCGGACGTGCCGAGCACTCGCCCGGAGTCAGAGAGCGCCCGCGCCGCGAGGTAGTGGTCCGAGGTCTTGGCGTGGATCGTGGTCTCGAATCCGGTCTTTTTGATGGTTGTGACCGGCGCGAGATTGTTTTTGTTTTTGCCGGCGAGCAGCTGCCATCGCGCGACGTCGGTGGCTCCGTTCCAGCTCGCGTAGACGGTCACCGCGCCGCCAGAACCCGCGCTTACGGAGATCGCCGGATGGGTGGTCGGCTGGGCCTTCCACGGCGAGCGGTAAGCGCGGTAAGAGTCGTTGGGGGGAGTGAAGAGACCGTCCCAGATCTGCTTGCCCGAGGGGGCGTACTCGGAGAACGCGGGGGCGGTGCCCCAGCCGACCAGCACGTTGCCGTTTGGGAGCAGCTGCACGTTGCCCTCGGCGCTGGCGAGCAGTGGGGGGGAGTGGGTGTAGGCGTGCTTGAGTGAGGCGCGCATCGAGTGCAGGTCGAGGTTGATCTCGAGCGCGCGCGACTGGTTCTCCTTCTTGGGCTTAGCGCCGTCGTCGAAGAGTGTGAGCAGGCTTCCGGAGTGAAGCTCTGCATCGTGCTGCCAGAAGAAGTTGGACCCACTGCCCATCGCGAAGCTCGAGTTCTTGCCGCCGAGCGCCCATAGCACGTGGCCCGTGGCGCGTGAAATCTCATACACCGCCCAGGTGTTGCGGGCCGAGACGAGCAGGTTGCCGTTCGGGAGTTGCTGGATCGAGTTGATGTGGAAGTAGTCATAGGGCTGATCGGCCTGCGGCTTACCCGCCTCTGAGGCACTTATGGGTACGTGCCCCAGGGCGTGCCACGCCCACAACAGGCGGCCTGTTCGGACGTCTATCTCCTGCACGATGCTGTCAAGCACCCAGCCGTTGCGTGGCCCGCCGACCGAGGACAGGTCCGCGTGGACCGGGGAGAAGGCGGTGATCAGCGCAGTGCCATTCTTGGTCAGCTGAAACTCGTGCAGGTCCGCTGAGTAGCCCTCGGCGCCGCGCACCGTCCCGACCCGCTGGTAGGCCCGATTGAGGATCACGTCTTCGCCGTTCGCGCCATACCCGGGAGGAACGAGCTTGCCCTGCCACCACGTCAGCACGGGCTTGCCGCGATAGTGCTGCAGGTTGAGGTTCAAGACAGACAGATGGGACTTCTGAGTCGGATCATCGAACCAGACCAGTTGGCCGTGACTGTTTAGGACCATCAGCCCGCCCCCCGCGCTCACGAAGAAGTCACCGGAGGTATCGTCGGCATCGTGGTCGTTGGCGGTGAGCTTTATCGTCGGCGGGTGCAAGTCCGGCCTGGAGTGAAAGCTCAGCGTTGGCGCCGGCTTGGACGGCCCGGGGCTCGGACCGGTGGGCGGCCACTTCGTCGCCTGCGGCGCGGGACGAGCGACCTGGAATGAGAAGCTCACCTCCGTTTTGAGCGGCGCGCCGGTGGCGGTGCCGGCCGCGGGTGAGCTCAGGCGCGCTTTCACGGTCACGTGCTCGCCGGCGGAAAACTTCCTGTGAGGGACGAATGCGGTGCCTCGGCGACCGGGTAGCGCCAGAAGGCGTCCTGCGTGGCGGCCGCTGCTTGAACCGGTCACGGTCACGGACTTAAGTTCGGAGGGCAGCAGCGCGGGGAATGTGATCTGGGCGCTGGGCGAGGCGTCTGGAGTACCCGGGAAAGGCAGCGCGTCCAGTCCGTGATCCGCCGCCGTCCGCTTCGGGATTATCGCCGCGGAGCGTGGCCGCGTGCTGCCGGGGGCGGTGACGAGGACGATCGTCACAGCCACCGCTGCTGTCACCAGCGCAGAGGCACTCGCCGCTAGCCAGACTCGCGATCTGCGGCGATGGCGGTCTGGTTGCATAGGGGGCGGACGCTCGAGCGACGACGTCATCTGCTCATCATTCCTAGTAGGCGCAAGCATATGGCCAAAAGCGGCTAAGAGCCTCCTGAGATCTACCCGGCAAATTCGAGGTTATTCCCGTCGACGCGACCGAGCTTCGGTGTGCGAGGAACAGGAAGGCGAGTCGTCGGTAGACCAGGTTCGACGGCGGCGAGCGGGCTTCCTGCCGAGACAGCCCGAGCCGTCGGCCGCCGAACGTAGCTCAGCTGAGCTCCGTCGTTGTTGCCGGCGAGGCGCCGCCGTCGGCAGTGGCCGTACTGACGTGAACGCTCGCCTGGTCGGCTGCGGCGCCGGGGATGACGATCGTCCCGCTGTCGCCATCGACCGGGACGCGATGGATCTCCGGCGGGTTGCTCTGGGGCAGGTCGCCGACGGTCACCACGAGGCCCGCGGGATTCGCGACCCGAGTGTCGAAGTTGATGTGAAGATCTTTGCCGGCTGCCACTGCAGTGATCCCAGGCGCGGGCGGTGGCGCCGCGGTGTGCGGTGGCGGCGTAAGTGAAGCCTGATGGGCGATCGCGGTTTGCAGCAGCGCGTCGGGCTGCCGGTATTGGGCGTGTTCCCCAGGGCCCCGCGGGCTCGAATCGTCGAGCGGGTTGAGGTCATCTGGAGGCGGCTGTGTGCCACCCCACATGCCAGGCCAGGTCGTCCACGAGTCGGCGGGTGCTGTGTCAGAGACGATTTGGAGGTCGAGCCCCGGCCCGGGCCTCTGCCCGTCGGCGTTGTCGAACCAATCACCGGTCCAGTGAACGCCACGCGAGAAGTAACAAGCGTGCGACCCTCGCGCGGGATAAACCACGGGCTGCTCGCCAACCCGCTCGACCTGGTTCCACGGTCGTTGCTCGGCGTGCCTGTGCTGGGCGTATACCGCCAGATCGGGGTCCTGCCCGTTGGCACCCAGCCGAAGCTGGATCATTTCCCAATCGCCTTCGTGTAGTCCAGCCTTGATCAGCGGCCCAATCAGGTTGTAGTCGTTGTAGAAGTAGAAGAACCAGTAGGCGATCCAGAGGCGGCCGTCATTTCCAGTCGCCCAGTGGCCATAGACGCGGTTGGCGTAATGCGCCTGAGCGTGCAGCGCGTGCGCTTGCGCAACGTAGTCGTGCGATGAATCGGCGATGCGGTCGCCGTGCGCCACCGTGTCGCCGTTGGGGTAGCGCACCGGACCGAGGAAACTCAGCGACAGCCGCCGCTGGTCGCCGGCGGGGCGCGCGGCCGCGATCACCGTTCCGTCCGCTCGCCGGAGCTGGTTGGCAGGGTTGTCGGTCCACTCAGACGCGGCGTCGGCGAAGTACGGCTCCTGCGAGTCGTACCGCAGCAACGGGATGTGACGCTGCAGCAGATCCCGGGGGTCTAGTCCGTCGGCCATCAGATCTCACGATGTTCATGCAGGGACGCTGGCGTGCGGCCTCGGTCGCGCGCGGTTGAAGCCTATTCGGCCGGTCGTCGCAGCGGCGGTGGCCACCTACCGCTTCTTGGTAACGAGCTAGCTGCCGGCAGTCCGCCGGTAGCGCGCCACCGCCAGCGGCGCGAACACGAGGATGATGAAGACGACCCAGGCGAACGCCTGCCACAGATGGTCCGGCGAGGGCTGGCCGGTCCACAGCCAGCGCAGCTCGTTGACGACGATCGTGAAGGGATTGACTTCGGCGAACTGCCGCAGCGGGGTCGGAAGCGATTGCGCGGGAACGAAAGCCGAGGAGATAAACGTAAGGGGGAAGACGGCAATGAAGCCGACCGAGTTGGCCGCCTCGGGCGTCTTGACCAGCAGACCCAGATATGCGAACACCCATGAGAACGCGTAACCGAACGCAAGCGCGAGCACCAGCCCGACGATCACGTGCAGTGCCCTCGTTTGGAAGGAGAAGCCGATGATGAGCCCGGTCACGATCAGAATCGTCATCGACAGGCCGTTGGTGAATATGTCTGCGGTCGTTCGGCCGGCCAGGACGGCCGCGCGCGCCATCGGCAGCGATCGGAAGCGATCGATCAGGCCCTTCTGCATGTCTTCGTTCAGCCCGAGCGCCGTGACGAATCCGCCAAAGGCGATGTTCTGGACGATGATGCCCGGGATGAGGAACTCGGCGTAGGAGCCCCCCGGCACCCGGATCGCGCCGCCGAACACGTACCGGAACAGCAGGACGAACATGATCGGTTGGACCGTGAACGCGAGCAGCAACTCGGGCGCGCGCGGAAGCCGGATCAGGTTGCGCTCGGTCACCACCAGCGTGTCTGACACCAGGCGCCTCACTCCGCGTCCTCCTCTTCCGCCGCGTGCCCCGTCAACGACAGGAAGACGTCGTCAAGCGTAGGACGCCGCAGCGCGATGTCATCGACGCCGACGCCCGCCTGGTCGAGCCGGCGGACAGCCTCGATGATCGTCCCGCCGCGCTGTCTAACTCCGATCCGGACCAGCCCGTCGGACGTGGCCGGCTCCTCGGCACACATCGGCGCTAGCGCACGGATGGCTGCCTCCGCCTGCGCGGAATCCTCGAGGTGGACCTCGAGCCGTTCTCCGCCGACCCGATCCTTGAGCTCGTCGGAGGTGCCCTCAGCAATCACGCGGCCGTGGTCAATCACCGCGACGCGGTCAGCGAGTCGGTCGGCCTCGTCCAGGTACTGGGTCGTGAGCAGCACGGTCGTCCCTTCGCTCACGAGCGTCTCGATCACGTCCCACAGGTCTAGGCGGCTGCGCGGATCGAGTCCCGTGGTCGGCTCGTCGAGGAACAAGACTGGCGGCTTAGCCACGAGAGCGGCGGCCAGGTCGAGGCGCCGGCGCATGCCGCCGGAGTAGGTCTTTACCGGCCGGTTCGCGGCGTCGACTAGGTCGAACTGCTTGAGCAGCTCCTTGCCTCTGGCTTTGGCAGCAGCGCGCGGCGAGCCGTACAGACGACCCACCATCGTGAGGTTCTCAAGTCCGGTGAGGTTCTCGTCGACGGCGGCGTACTGACCCGCCAATCCGATCTGCTGCCGCAGCTTGGCTGCCTGACCCAGAACATCGACGCCGGCGACCTGAGCGGACCCGGAGTCCGGGCGCAGCAGCGTGGCGAGGATTCGCACCAGCGTGGTCTTCCCGGCCCCATTCGGCCCAAGCAGCCCGAGGACAGTCCCCCGCGCAACGTCGAGGTCGACGTTGATCAGTGCGCGCACGTCGCCGAATGACTTGGAGATGCCGCGTACGCTGATCGCGGCGTCCTCGTTCAGTGACATGCGGGGGCCGCCCGGGGCGGCGGTCTCGACCTCGGGACCCATGGAAGACACTATGCCGAACCGCCTGGGTTACGCAGCGGGCGTAACACGGAACGCGTGCTCATGCCGGAGTAGATCGGCCCGGGGCCTATTTGTCATCGGCGCGGAGACCATTGCCCTGGTCGGCGGAGACATGAGGCGCGGATCGCGTCGATGTCACCGCCGCCCACCGGATCCCTCGGCGCGAGCGGGATCTCGCGGACGTGGGGGTTTGGTTACGGTGCCACCGGACTGGTAGGCTCAAACTTAACGGGACTATTCAAAGGGGGTAAAAATGCGGAAACGGATCACTTTGACGGTGATCGCAGGTGTGGCGTGCGGGGTGTTGGTCGTCGCCGGCGTCGCGTTTGCAGCCGCCGCTAGGACGCGCCAGGTGACGCTGGGCAGTACGACCGGCACGCCCAGCGAAAACATCTGCGTGGCTGGGATCCGGTGCACGTACCTGCCGATCTCGCAGCCCAAGCTGCGGGTGCCGTTCAGCGGGACGGTCACCAGATTCCGGGTCAAGGCAGGAAGCGCTAGCGGAACCGTACGGCTGCGTGTGCTGCGCCCGGCCGGTGGCGGCAAGTTCACAGGCGTTGGTACCAGCGGGCCTAAGACACTCAAGATCGGAGTAAACACCTTTCAGATCTTGCTCAAGGTCAGGGCCGGCGACCTGATCGGGCTGGACAACAGCTCAAGCGCGCTGATGTTCGACACGTCGAGTGGGACCGCGGTGACGGACTACTACGAGCTGCCCCGGCTGCACGATGGTCAGACCGCGGCCCCCAATCACGCCCAGACCGGCATCCGGCTGCTGCTAAGCGCGACCGTGGTCCAGTGAACCGTTTGCGCGGCTAGGCGGGTCTGAGGTGTAATGGGTGGCTTGTCGTACCGAGCGCGTTTCAGACGGGATCACCGCTGGGCTCCGGGACGCATGTCGGACTATCTCGACGGAGAGCTGGCTTCTACGGCCCGCACGCGGATGGAGCGCCACCTCGGCGAGTGCGCCGACTGCCGGCGGCTGCTCGCCGGCCTACGCCGGACCCTGGATGGGCTGCATCGGCTCGCAGCGCCGAGCCCGGGCGTGAACGTGCTTCAGATCGCCGCATCTGTTCAAGCGCGGTTGACCGAACCTGGCTGAACCGTTCCGCGCGTTCCGAGGGTCAAACAAAGCATGACAAACCAGACTCACACTCAGAACCAGACCGAACATCAGCGGATCGAGAAGACCGACGGCGAGTGGCGCGAGCAGCTTACCCCGGCTCAGTACAAGGTGCTTCGCCGCAAGGGAACCGAGCGCGCGTTCACCGGAGAGTACTTCGACGAGAAGCGCGAGGGCACGTATGTCTGCGCTGGCTGTGGCGCCGAGCTGTTCTCCTCCGAGACGAAGTTCGACTCGGGGACCGGATGGCCGAGCTTCACTGAGCCGGCGGATCACGCCAACGTCGAGCTTCACGATGATTCGAGTTTCGGGATGCGCCGGATTGAGGTCACCTGCTCGCGGTGCGGCGGCCATCTCGGCCACGTCTTCCCGGACGGCCCCGGCCAGACCGGGGAGCGGTACTGCATCAATTCCTGCTCGCTCGACCTCGACGCGCGCTAAAGCGACCATGGCGGGGCGGCACGTACGCGTGCGCCCCGCCGGCCAGCCGATATAACGACGCGGTGACCGGCGCCGCCAGTTCCGAGCATGAGCTGATTCGAAGAGCACGCGCCGGCGATCAGGACGCGTTCGGTGAACTCGTGCTCGCCCACGCCGACCGCGTCTATGGCGCGCTCCGGCGCTTTGGGCTCGAGCCCCACGAGGCGGATGAGGTGGCGCAGGAGGTATTCGTGCGAGCCTGGCGGGGGTTGGCGCGATTCGAGGGGCGCTCGCAGTTCTCGACTTGGCTTTACCGGATCGCGTTCAACGAAGCCCACCGGCGCCTATCCCGCGTAACGCCCGCAACGGCCGAACCCCAGCCGGATCGCGAGGACCCGATCGTTTCCCTATCGGAGTCGCCCGAGCTAGGTCCCGAGGCGCAGACGCTGGACCGCGAGTTCGAGCGGACGCTCGAGCGGGCCCTCAGCCAACTTCCCGCCGACTGGCGAACCGCCGTCATTCTGCGCGACGTAGAGGGCCTATCCACTCATGACGCCGCCGAAGTCGCCGGCATTCGCGAGGCGGCATTCAAGAGCCGCCTGCACCGCGGCCGGATGCAGTTGCGCGCCCTCCTCGAGCCATACCTGGAGCTCGAGGAGGGCCCATCCGCTTAGCGGACGGTGGTCGTGCAGACGGCGCCGCCGTGCTTCTCGAAGTAACGCTGGTGGTACTCCTCGGCGTCGTAGAACGGCGACGCCGGGACGATCTCGGTCACGATCGGCTTAGCAACCCCGTTCTGTCGCTCCTCGCGGGAAGCCATGGCCAGCCGCTCCTGGTCAGCATCGCGAACGAAGATCGCCGAGCGGTACTGGCTACCGAAATCCCACCCCTGCCTGTCGCGCGTGGTGGGGTCGTGGATCGACCAGAACATATCGAGCAGCTCGCTGTAACTCACCACGTCTGGGTCAAACCAGACCTGTACAGCCTCCGCATGTCCCGTGGAATCCGAGCAGACCTGCTTGTAGCTAGGGTCAGTGGCCGTTCCGCCGGTGTAACCGACCCGCGTTGCGACGACCCCTTCGATCTCCCGCAACGCCGCCTCCACGCCCCAGAAGCATCCAGCCGCAAAGGTCGCACGCTGCATGCCTCCGAGATTCGCGGTCAAGGTCTCCGAACGCTCATCTTTGAAAACCATCTCCACGTCCCTTTCATTCGGTTTGCGTGGTTAGACCCGACGCCACCAGCAAACGGTTCAACCAGCCGTCGGCACCTCCGGCGATGAACTACTCGGGCGTGGATGTGATCGTCGCTTTGAAATGGATCGTGGACATGTGTGCTCCTCGCTTCTTGACTAAAGTGCGCGCCGCCGCTAGCTACCTTGCCCGACCGGTGGGTCGACGTCGTCGTAGATGCGGGCGGCGGCGAGCTTGCCCCCTTGACCCCGAACATAGACGGCCACACCTGCCTGCGGCGGCAGCTCCGCCTCCCCCCACTGCACAACGTTGTACTCCAGCGCGCATGCGCGCTTGTCGTCGACCACCGCGCAGTGCTCCAGTTGGATCCCACCGCCGTTCGAGAACAACAGCTCGTAGAAGGAGCGCAGGCCGCCGGTGGCCGTGTGGACGTACTGGCCGCCCGCAGGTTCGCGGGCGTAGCCGTCCAGTTCGAATATCTCCACGATCGCGTCGACGTCACCGGCGGAGAGCGCGCGCTGGTACTCGCCCACGACATCTGCCTCGCCGAGTTGCGGATCTGGCTGCAGCAGGGGCGGGCGGTTCGCGTGGTGGCCGGTCAGCGGCCAGCTGCTGTAGTAGACGCGCAATTCATCGATGCGCCCGTCGGACTGCTTGTCGGCGACGATCGCGACCGGAAGGCCGACGCGTTCGGCGTCACCGTCGAGGTGGAGCACCGCTTCCCCACAAGCCCGTCGGTCGCCCACGAACTGCTGGACATCTTCGACGGACACGTTGCGCTCGCTAAACCACGCCTGCGTCTGAGTCACGTACGCCTCGAACGCCCGGGCGCCTCTGATGCGGCCGCGAACGGGGTGGTGCAGCTCGGGGACCCCGGCAAACGACCCGACCAGCGCATCGAACTCTCCGGCCATCAATCCATCGAAGAACGGCACGGTTTCAAGTGTGTGCCGCCGCCTCTCCTCCAGTCGCTGCAGCACCGGCGCGGAGAACAGCTCGGGGACCCAAGGCATCCACTCAAGCGTCCCACATCCCGCCGGCCGCCAGCCGCGAGAACACAAAGGCGAGCCCCCGGACCGCGGCCAGAGTACATTGGTGCCCAGCGGGGCCGGATTCAGACCAGGGATCTGACCCAGGGTATCGACGGGCGCCAGCGGACCCGCGACAAGGCAGCATTTATCCGCGCACCATGGCTAGCGACAATGACAAAGCGGTGCCTCCGGCGCCGATGCCGCGGGACAAGCGGGGCTGGCGAGTAGCGCCGGCGCCGGATGGCCGCGGAGCCCCCGAGGAGCCCAAGCCGCCCCCGCCCCACCGGCTGCGCTGGTTCTGGCTCTTGCTCTTGGTGCTGCTGGCCGTCAACTGGATCGGCTTGCTGATGGCGAACTCGTCGGGGCAGCCGCGGGTGACGGTGCCGTTTAGCCCGTACTTCTTGCAGCAGGTCGAGGCGGGCAAGGTGAAGTCGATCTCCTCGACGGCCGGAGCGATCCAGGGCACATTCAAGACCAAGCTGCGCTACCCGCCGAGCGACTCCAAGGCTACGCCGACGACGCTGTTCTCGACGCAGGTGCCGGCGTTTTGGAACGACGCCTCGCTGACTTCGCTTTTGCGGTCCAAGGGTGTGCAGGTCAACGCCAACGCGCCGGGTTCGGGGTCGGCGCTGGCGGACATCCTGCTCGGGTTCGGCCCCACGCTGCTCTTCATCGCCTTGTTCTGGTTTCTCATACGCCGAGCTCAATCCGGCGGCGCCGGAGGGCTCGGTGGGCTGGGCAATTTTGGGCGCTCGCAGGCACGGCGCGCGGACCCCGAGAAGATCCGTGTCACGTTCGACGACGTGGCCGGGATCGACGAGGCAAAGTCCGAGCTGACGGAGATCGTGGATTTCCTTAAGACCCCGGACCGGTACGTGCGCTTGGGCGGCCGTATGCCGCACGGCGTGCTCTTGTTCGGGCCGCCGGGGACGGGTAAGACGCTGCTCGCCCGCGCGGTGGCGGGGGAGGCACACGCGGCGTTCTTCTCGATCGCCGCCTCGGAGTTCATCGAGGCGATCGTGGGTGTCGGCGCCGCGCGCGTGCGTGACCTCTTCGCAAAGGCCAAGGAAGCCGCGCCGGCGATCATTTTCATCGACGAGCTCGACGCGATCGGCCGCTCTCGCCAGGGATCGGCGGGGATCACCGGCGCCAACGACGAGCGGGAGCAGACGCTGGACCAGATCCTGACCGAGATGGACGGCTTTGAGTCGACTGAGGCGGTGGTCGTCCTCGGGGCTACCAATCGCCCGGAGATCCTCGACCCCGCGCTATTGCGTGCGGGACGGTTCGACCGCCGTGTCGCGGTGCAGCCCCACGACCGTAATGGCCGGGTGAAGATCCTCCAGGTGCACACGCGGTCGATGCCGCTGGCCGATGACGTCGACGTGGAGGCCCTGGCCTCGACCACGCCGGGGATGGTGGGCGCCGACCTGGCCAACCTCGCCAACGAAGCGGCGCTGCTGGCGGCTCGGCGAAATCACGACAAGGTCCAGATGACCGACTTCACCGACTCGTTGGAGAAGATCCTGCTCGGCGCCCCGCGCGGGATCGTCCTTAGCCCCGAGGACCGCGAGCGGACCGCCTATCACGAATCCGGGCACGCACTGGTCGGGATGCTCACTCCCGACGCCGATCCAGTGCGGAAGGTATCGATCATCCCGCGGGGCCAGGCGCTCGGCGTGACGCTCTCCACCCCTGACTCGGACCGGGTTTCCTACTCGCGCGAGGAGCTGGACGCCAAGATCAACGTCTCGCTCGGCGGGCGCGCGGCCGAAGAGGTCGTCTTCGGCAAGATCACCACCGGCGCCGAGTCAGATCTCCAGCAACTCACCCAGATCGCCCGGCAGATGGTTGGCCGCTGGGGCATGAGCGACAAGCTTGGCCCCATCACCCTCCTGCCCAGCGACGGGCAGGGCCCATTACTCCCCGGCGCCAGCGAGACCTCACCCCAAACCCAGTGGCTAATCGACGAAGAAGTCCGCCGGATCGTCGACGACGGCCACGAGCAGGTCACCAAACTGCTCACAGAACACCGCGAACAACTCGACAACCTCGCCCACGCGCTGCTCAAAGCCGAAACCCTCGACGCGCCCGACGCCTACGCCGCCGCCGGCGTCCCGATGCGCACGGCTGAACTTGAGGTCGCGGCGGCCACGTAATGGCGGCCTCCATCCCCAGGCACCCACGGAAACCAGGGAGCAGACCAGGGGTCTCGACGGGCGCGACGCCCAAACCAACCGATCAGCGTTCGATTCATCACGAAGGAGGAGAGACAAATCGTGTCCAATGACTACGACGTGATCGTGCTCGGCGGCGGCGCGCCAGGTGAGCACTGCGCTGCAGCGCTGGCGGCGCGAGCACTGCGCGTCGCGATCGTCGAGCGAGAGCTCGTGGGCGGCGAGTGCTCCTACTGGGCGTGTATTCCGTCCAAGACGCTGCTGCGGCCCGGCGAGGCCGCCCACCAGGCGCGGGAGGCGGCCGCCACCGCCGAGGTCGATGTCGACGCCGCGCTCGCCTGGCGTGACTTCATGGTCTCGAACTACTCCGACGCTGGACAGGAGCGGTGGTTGGCCGATCATGGCATCGACTTGGTGCGCGGCCGCGGCCGGCTAGCCGGCACGGGCGTCGTCGAGGTCGACGGCGTCAGCCACACCGCCGACCACGTGGTCCTCGCGAACGGTGCCGATCCGGTGATACCGCCCGTGTCGGGT
>DASYAP010000210.1:0-6807 GCA_036501265.1 Solirubrobacteraceae bacterium
TGCGCTCGAGATCGTCGATCAACTCGAGACTTGCCTTCACGTGACCGTGCCACGGCTCGGGAAAATCGAACTCGGCGAGCAGCTTGCGGCCGGCGACGCCGAACAGGTCCGCCATCGGGACCTGGTGACCGAACGCGATCAGCGACGCGTGCACCCGGTTCTTGAGGATCGAGCGGTGCTTGACGAGGGGTGCAGCCGCCACCGCGAGCGCTCACGCTCTTGGCGTAGCTCCGGCGTCGCCAGCCAGATCGCCGGCACCAGATCCCGGAACGACAACTCCGCCAGCACGCGCGCGTCGACCTTGTCGGTCTTGCACGCCAACGGCGCCAGGCCCTTGACCCGCTGCGCGTCAGCGACCAGCATCTCCCACCCGTACCTGACCAGCTCGTCGTGCACGAACCGCGCGCCGTTCATCGACTCAACCACCGCGCGCACGGGCTCGTCATACACCGCCACCCGCCGCGTCAGCCCATACAGACCATCCCGATTCACAGGCGAGCGGAAATGCCCGACCAACTGCCCCTCGCCCGAGATCAAGCAGACGTCGACACGCCTGCGACTCAGATCCAACCCCACGTGCAACACGATCATCCCTTCCCCGAGCAGGATCAACCCTGCCCACCACGTACCGTGAGCACAAGGTCGGTCGTTCGCTCGGATAGCCGGCCGCGCGGCCATCATCCGCGCGCGCCTGACCTGCTGTTCGATCCGGAGGGCCGACCTCCTGCTAGCTGCAACGCCAGCCGGGCAAGCCCTCGTCCATCACATCCAGAAGGAGGCGCCAGCCGCCGATGGCGCCAACGCTAACGCTCCGCCAGGGATTGCGAGCACGCGTCTCGCCGGTGTTCGCGTTGTCGCGTTGGACGAGGTCCACAAGCTTCGACCGTTCCAATCGCAGCGTCGGAGACTGCTGGAAAGCAACGAACTCGACACTCATGCCGTCCACCCGGCGGGTCGCTGCGTTGATCGAGAAGCAGCCCTGACGCAGGGCTGCTGCTTTCTCGAAACAGCGAGGCCGAATCGGCCGACCGCGAGACGTCCGGCTCCCGACCCGCGCCGACTGCTGCAATGCCGGCAGGACTCAGCAGCCTGACGATCGGAATGAGACCGCTGCTCCTCGATCCAAGCGGCAGGGCCTACAAGCATCGCTGACGTTGTGCGTGTCAGTGCGCCTTGGGCCCCCAGCTGGGCCAGTTCTCGAGCACGTTTGGCGTTTTGATGACGTGGACTATGTGCGAGCCGTCGGCGTTCATGACGCAGATGTCCTGATTGAAGTTCTTTGGCGGGTGGGGCAGCGTCCCCCTGTTGTCGCACATGAAGAGGATCTTTCTGCCGTCCGGTGAGTACCAGGGTTTGTGCCCGCCGAACCCCGTCGACGCTGTCACGATGGTGTGACGCCCTCTCCCGGAGGGTCGAATCTTCTGGATCGTGCCCTCGGGGCTGTTGTAGAGGATCCAGCGACCGTCAGGCGACCATGTCGGGTGCTCGGCGCCAAAGCTCCATGGAGTAAGCCGGTGAACGCGATGCTTCCCCGTCGTGCTGACCACGAACGCGGCTTGCAGTTGCCCGTTCGGTATGGGCTTGAGCCGGTCGAACGCGATCCAGCGCCCATTCGGAGCGTGGCGCGGCTCGACGTCGAAGCCGCTGTTCGCCATGGCCAGGCGTTGCGCATGGGACCCGTCGGCGCGCATGACCCACAGGTGCGTCCGAAAGCTCGGCGAGTTCGGGTCTTGGTGGGAGGCGTCAAACACGAGGCGCCTGCCGCTGGGCGAGTACGACGGCACCTCGTGGATGCCCTTGCCGGAGGTGATCACGTGCAGGTCGCTGCCGTTGCGCCGCATCGTCGCGATCTGCTCGCTCCCATTGCGCTGGAAGAAGTCAAATGCGATGCGGCGCCCATCGGCGCGCCAGTCCGAGAAAAGCCCCGGTCGCTTGCTGAGGGTCCTCAGATGGCCACCGTCGGGGCGTGAGCGAAAAAGGGGATTCCCGATCCCTGAGCTCGGATGGTCGTCGCGGAAAAGAATCGGGCCATTCGATCCCGGGAACGTCGCACTCGCAGAGCCCACCAGCCCGAGAACGAATGCTGTGAGACCGGCGACGACCGGCAGAAGGCATCTCCGCAGGGTGTCTCTCATTTGAAGAGAACTCGACGCAACACAAACGGGGCGGTCACACGCGCCACCGGGATACGGATCCTCTCTTTTGCCCCCATCGACCAGGATCCTAGCGCGATTGGTAGGCCTAATACCGAACTAACTCAGAATCCACGGGAGACCAAAAACCACACTCAACTGCTCGTCGCAGCAGCGACGGTCTACCAGCAGCGCTCTGCGCCGCCGTCGCCCTCCCAGCGTCGGGCACGAGGTCGCCGATCGCATTCCCGAAGAGCGATCGTGTCGACGCCCCGGGAGCCGGCGATCGGTAAGGCGACATTCGAGCAGTTCACTGCGCGGTGCGCCGGCAGCTTGAAGTTGGCGCCTTCCTACGCTCGGACGGCCTCATTTTCGCTGTCGCCGGTCCTGAGCTGGGTGAAGGACCGATCTGGGAGACTGGCGCGGTGGGTGCTCGTCTTGTGACGATTCCGATCAGCCACTTCTGCGAGAAAGCGCGCTGGGCATTGGATCGTGCGGGGGTCGGGTACGTTGAGCAGCGGCATCTGCAGCTAGTGCACGTTATTGCCGCGCGGTTGGCCGGCGGGGGCAACACGGTGCCGGTGTTCGTGACCGAGACGGGGCGGGTGCTGGCTGATTCGTCGGATATCTTGCTGTGGGCTGACACGCAGCTCGAGCCCGAGCGCCGGTTGTACCCGGACGGGGACGTTGGAGCACAGGCGCGCGGGTTGGAAGCGTGGCTTGACGACGGTCTCGGGCCAGACGGCCGGCTGTGGATGTATCACGGGACCCTGCCAGCCGTTCGCGAGTTGAGGCGGTGGGCGCTCGCGGGCGTTCCCCGCTGGGAGCGCTGGGTGTTTGATCTCGGTGGATCTGGGGTCGAGGCGGCGTTGCGTCGCTATCTCAGGATTGACGCGGTCGCCGCTGGCGCGGCACTCGAGCGCGTTACGCGGGTCTTCGACGAGATCGCTGACCGGTTGGTCGACGGCCGCTCCTTCCTGGTCGGTGACCGCTTCACGGCTGCCGACCTCACGTTTGCAGCGCTAGCCGCGCCGGTGCTACTGCCGGAGCGGTATGGCTCACCGCTGCCGCCGCCCAAGGCCATGCCCAAGGCAGTGTCGCGGGAGGTGTGGCGCCTTCGCGACCACCCGGCGGGCACCTTCGCCGCCCGGTTGTACCGCGAGGAGCGCGTCGCCAACTTCACCGGCTCGGAATGACTCTCTAAGCGATTAGCGGGGACGATATTCGAGCAAACCCGCCAGCACCACCCGCGCGAATGTACGGACACCACGAGCGACCGCCAGCAGCTCTGACTCGGCCACGCGGCACACGCCGCGAATTTCCCTCTCGACGATCCCTTTCGTCCTCCAGGCACCACACAGGTCCGGCGAGCGCATCGGCGACAAGGCGGCATCGTCAACTGCTGCTGACGCTGTCGCCATGCTGCGACGTACGATCGAACGATCGCCCTCGTCGCCGCCCCGGTCTGCGGTGGGCGATCGCCTCGGCGACGCCTCGATCACCACGGTCATTGCTACTTCGCGCCCGAGAGCACCGACGCACGGTGATGCGGCCAGGGTGGGTGATCTAGGCGGGCAGCCTCGCCTTAGGGCACTCCCTCTACCGCGACCATGTCGAACCGCGCCGCGCCCTCGCGCAGTCGCTTCGCTTCCCGGTACTCGGGCGAGTCGTAGAACCGCTTCGCCGCCTGGAGATCCGGGAACTCGAGGAGCGTGAGGCGCTTGGGCCGCCAATCGCCCTCCAGGACCGCCAGCTCACCGCCGCGCGCGATGAAGCGGCCTCCGCCAGCTGCCACCGCGGCTGGCGAGGCCTGCTTGTAGAGCTCGTACTGCTCAGGATCACGGATGTCGGTCTCGACAACGATGTACGCAGTCACAGAAACTCCTTTCTGACTCAGGGTGACCTAAGACTTTCATGCGCGAGTTCGGTCTGCACCCTGCCCAGGCGCAGCTGTGAGGGCGCACCCGCGCTTTTGACCGACGACTGCTTTTGTGCCTGGGCCGGCGCGGGGCCGCACCACTGCTTCGGCGACGTGCGGATCGTCAAGCGCTGGTTTGCTCGGGGTGCAGTCCTCGGGTGGCGCAGGCGACATGTCGGGCCATTGCGACACGAGCCGGTAGTAGCCGTCGAAGCCGCCGAACGTGACGATCCGGAGCCGTTCGTGCGGCCTGTCCGGCGAACCGTAGAGTGAGCGGGCATGGACGGCCGCGATGATGTCCCGCTGACCAACCTCGACCAGCCGCTGTTCCACGATGCGCGGGCGACGAAGCGTGATCTCGTCGCCTACTTCGAGGCCGTGAGCGAGCAGCTGCTCAGCGAGCTGCGCGATCGGCCGCTGTCGGTGGTGCGGGCGCTGCGCGGCCAGATGCCGTTCATGCAGAAGAACGTCCCGAAGTACGCGCCGTCGTGGGTCGAGACGGTGACGATCTGGGCGGAGCGCTCGAAGCGCGACGTGGCCTACGCGCTGTGCAACGACCGGCGGACGCTGTTGTGGTTCGCGAACCAGCGCGCGATCGAGTACCACCCGACGCTCGCGCGCGCCGATTCACACGGCTTTGTTCAGACGCACCTAGTCCTCGATCTCGACCCGCCGGCGGAGGCGGGGTTCGGCGCTGTCGCGCGCGTCGCGGAGCTCGTGCGCCGGGCGCTCGCCGACGCCGGGCTCGCGGGCGCCGTCAAGACCAGCGGGGCTAAGGGCTTGCACGTGTTCGTCCCAGTAGCGCAGCCCGCGAGTGGCGAGGAGATCGCCGCGGCCACACGGGCGCTCGCCGCGCGCGCGGAGCGCATCGACCCGCAGCTGGCGACGACCGCCTACGTCCTCGAGGAGCGGGGCGGCAAGGTGTTCATCGACGCCACACGTGCGGGCGGCGCGACCGTAATCGCCGCCTACAGCCCGCGCGTCCGGCCGGACACGCCGGTGTCGTTTCCGGTCTCGTGGGATGAGCTGGACCGCGTGACGCCGACCGACTTCAACATCCACACTGTGCCGGCCCTGCTCCGCGGCAACCCGTGGGCCGAGCGCCTTGCCGAGCCCCAGTCGCTGCCCGCCGATCTGATCGAGGAGGGTCGCGCGATCCCGGTCGCTCGCGTCCAAGCCATGCACGAGGGCAAGCGCCGCGCCCGCGCCCGGCGCGGACGGGCTCTTAGCTGAGCGACAGTGGGGCCATTACCGCTGGCTTGCGATCTTTGGCAACACGACGAACCCGAACCCCTCTCGCGTTCGTCAACCCCTAAGCGTGATGGGCGCTTGCGAGCCGACCAAAAACAAGCAGACAAGCTGACCCCGCCCGACTGCCGCGCCCGCGCACGACGCCGCCCTCCGCGCCTTGACTACAGCGCCATGACGCTGTCCCCCTCAGCGTTGCTGATTGAGACGCGCGACAGCCCATCAGATGGCGCGGACGAGATGATGCGGTGTCCCGGCCGCCGCGATCCGCCGCGATCGCTTTTGTTCTACTGCCGTCATGCGTCGCGCCAATCCTTCGGCGACGCTCCTACACGCCTCGATCGGTCGATCAGCTTGCGAGCCTACGCAAGACGGGCAATGAGTTCCGAGGCGGCGGCGACCAGTTCTGCATTAGTTGCGGCGTCCCGACCGTCCGGCAAAACGAGCACGTCTTCCAGGCCAACACGTACGTCGAGCCCGGCGGCGGCACCGGCTGAGATCACCGCCCACGTCCGCCCGCCGTAACCGTGCCACAGCTGTCGGACACTGTCGGGGATCAGTTGTGCGATCGCGTGGGCCTCGTCCACGCCACCGTGGACCTCCACCAGCACGCGAATTACCTGGTGAGTGAACGGGCTACGAGCGAACTTCGCCGCATCGGCGGGCGTAGCGAGCCCGGCCTCGACGGCGATGCCCGCATGTAAAGCGGCGCGGACTATTCCGGCCCACCCGAGCTCCGAGAGATTCACCGAGACGAAGTCGGGGCGTTGCTCCCAAGACCTCAGAGCGGCAACCCGAGCGAATGGGTCTGGATCGATCGCCTCGGAGGTGGAGAGCCCAACGGGTAGGCCGGGAACTGCAGCTCGGATCGCCGCGACCGCTGCGTCACACGCTCGCGCTTGCATCGTCTCTGCCCCGCGAGCGTCCCGCGGATGCACGTGCACCGCAAACGCACCAGCGTCCCGAACAGCGAACGCGTCGGCGGCAAGCTCGCTCGGCGTCAGCGGCACCATTGGATGTTCCGCCCGGGTGCGCGCACCGTTCAGGCATGCTTTCACCGCCACCTAGCGACCACTAATCCGAGCAGGACTGCCGCTACGACCACAGCGAATCGCGGTGACGATGGCCACAGGCCGAAGTGTCGCGCGTCCCGAGCGCTAGCGCCATCGCCAGATCGACGGCGGGCCCGACGATCAGTGAGACGACTCCGACTTCTGCTCGTCGCCGGCGATCCGATGTTCTGACTCTCGCGTTGCGACGTCGGGGAGGGTCGGTCTTGAAGCGGCCGCGCGATTCCCTCGCCCTCAATAGCAGTCGTCCGCCCGAGTCCCGTTGGACGCCTCCCGCGTCGCGGACGCATTCGGCCGCCGCGAACCGGCGGCAAGGGGAAAGCGATCGTCGGCGAGATGAGCGCTTTCCGCGGCAGCTGTTTCACAAAGGGGGTCCTGTCCGGGCTCGATACGACGATTCCCGCATGCCGCCGAACTTCACCGAATGTGATCGTGAGCA
>DASYAP010000211.1:0-8147 GCA_036501265.1 Solirubrobacteraceae bacterium
GTCATGAAACGCACCTACCAGCCGAAGAAGCGCAAGCGGTCCAGGACCCACGGATTCCGGGCGCGGATGCGCACGCGCAGCGGCCGACTCACGCTCAAGCGTCGTCGCGCGAAGGGTCGCAAGCGGCTCACCGTCTGATGCGCCGCTCGGTCGGTTCGCCGCCACGAGCTCGGCGCGGTCGACTATCGCAGAGCGGTGACTTCGATCGGGTTCTCCGCCACGGCCGCTCTCATGGCGGTCGAGAACTTGTGTTGCACGTCTTCCCGCGCGCGTCGGATGGCTCCACTCGGCTCGGGCTATCGGTGTCGCGGAAGGTTGGTGGAGCGGTCGAGCGAAACCGCGTCAAGCGACTTCTCCGCGAGGCATTCACGCGCGAGGGGGAGCGCCTTCCGCCAGGCACCGACGTCGTACTTGTCGCTAGGCGTGATATTCGGGACCTGGCCGAGCGCGAAGGGTTGAGCGGGGTACGCCGCTTGCTGGCCGAATTGATCTCGCGCGTGGAGGGGTCCGCGCCTATGGAGGAGCCGACGCGCCTGGAGGGGTCCGGGCGCCTGGAGGGGTCCGGGCGCATGGAGGAGCCGGCGCGTGTGGAGGGGTCCGCAGAGGGGCCGGCGGCATGAATGTCGCTCGCCGGATCACGACCGCTCCGCTGAAGCTCTACCAAGCGGTCATCTCTCCGGCTCTAGGCCCTCGCTGCAAGTTCTATCCCTCTTGCTCGGAATACGCCGTGCAGGCAATCATGCGATTCGGCATACTCCGAGGGCTGGTACTGGCGGCATGGCGACTGCTGCGCTGCAACCCCTTCAGCCATGGTGGTCTCGACCCGGTTGAGAACCAGCGGCTGTTCAAAGTCCGCGCACCGGCTCCGAGCGCCTGACCCATGCTGATCGACGCAAACATCCTCCAACCACTGATCACCGTCTTCCAGGCCGTGATCACGTTCTTCCACGACCACGTGATCGCTTCCTGGGGCATCTCGATCATCCTGCTCACGGTCGCCATTCGAGTGGTCCTGCTGCCGCTGACCATCAAGCAGTTTCACTCGATGCAGAAGATGCAGCGCCTAGCGCCGGAGATCAAGCGCGTTCAGGCCAAGTACAAGCAGGACAAGCAGCGCCAGCAGCAAGAGCTGATGAAGATCTACCAGGAGCATGGGGTGAACCCCTTCAGCTCCTGCCTGCCGTTCGTCGTCCAGATTCCGGTGCTGTACGCGCTGTACTTCATGCTGCGAAGCAGCCTGCGCGCGGACATCTGCCCGCAGAGCCAGCCCGGTGCCCATATGGTGAACGGCCACTGGCACGTTCCTCCGCATGCAGCGCTGCAGGCGTGCGGGGCGCACAACGGCGCCAACTTCCTCTTCATCCCTGACCTCACCAACCACGCCACCGGCATCGTGCTGGTGGTCCTGATGGTGCTCTACGTGGTGACCCAACTCGGGTCGAGCTTGTTGATGTCCAGCCCGACGATGGACAAGCGTCAGCGGCAGATGATGCTGGCACTGCCGCTGGTCTTCGTATTCATCATCATTTCGCTCCCGGCCGGTGTGATCGTGTACTGGATCACCACCAACGCGCTGATGGTGGCTCAGCAATACGGGGTCAAGAGGGTGCTCGGTCCGGTGACGCCCCTGCCGGCGGTCGACGGCGCAGCCGCAGCGGGCTCAAAGGACGGAGCGCAGGCGCGACCAGCGGCGAAGAAGGGGACCACACCGACTCGACAAGAGGAGAAGACCGCTGCCGCTCCAGCCGGCGGCAACGGCGCCGGCGGAGGCCTTGCCGGCTTATTCCGCGGTCGACCAAAGGATGAGCAGCAGGCGGTGGGCGCCGGCGCCCGTGGGCGATCGTCCACGCAGGCTCGCAGCGGGTCGCAGGCTCGCAGCGGGCCTCCGCCGCGTCCGCCCAGGAAGAAAAAGAAGCGCTCTGGACGACGGAGATAAGCGCGTGGCTTGGAACGCGGGGACCGAGGAGCCGAGCGGACTGTCGGGCCGGGATTCTGAAGAGGGCTCCGGTGCACAGGGTTCGGATTCCGACACACCGGCGGCTCGCGTTGAGGCACTTCTGCAGGAGATCGCGTCGGCCGCGTCGCTTCGCTCGAGCGTCGTCGTTCACGAGGACGATGAGCGCCTCCTCGGCGAGTTCGTCGGCGAGGATGCGGAAGCCCTGATCGCAGATCATGGCCACACCATCGACGCGATCCAGCATCTCGCCTACCGGACCGCATTCGGGGCCGCGTCACCGCGAAAAGCGGTGGTCGTAGACGCGGCCGGATATCGCTCGCGGCGGGCCACGGCTCTGCGCTCAGCCGCCGATCAGGCCGTGGAGACAGCCATCAGAGAAGACCGCGCGGTCGAGCTCGAGCCGATGAGCGCGATCGAGCGAAAGCTCGTCCATGAGCACCTCCGCGACCGCCTCGAGGTGGAGACGTATAGCGAGGGCGAAGAGCCGGCTCGGCGCTTGGTTGTCGCCCCGCTTGTGGATCGACGGACGGCGTAGGGGGCTGGGAGCGGCGGGAGCGGGCGGCGCACCAAAGCGCGTGCGCGCGGCCGACCAAGCTGGAAAAGGCACCATCTTTCGCGTCGCCGGCGGGCGGCGGGTCTTTTTGGTCCAAATACGGACCCTCACGCCCCACTCGATCTCGAGACGCCCTTGAATGGTGCTTTTTGGCCACCGTGCGACGCCCCGACGCCGGCACTTCGGCTCCGCGGATTCGGCGCGCCGCGTGCCGCTGCCGCGCCGACCCTCGCATCCCCACCGTTTCACGTTTTTCTTGACGGTGAAACAACACGCCGCTAGAAATCGCCGATGGCCGCGCCGCTCAACGATTTTGATTGCGGGGTTCTGGTCGGCGTGCTCGTCGGCGAGGGATCGTTCGGAGGCGACGGAAGGCAGCCTCACGTCACGCTGCGCATGCACGTCCGCCACGAGCCGCTGTTCCGTTGGCTCGTCGACCGGTTCCCGCGCACGCGTCTGTATGGCCCATATACGCATGGTGGCCGCTCCTACTTTCAGTGGATGGCCAGGGGGCCCTCCCTTGTCCACGATGTGCTCCCCATCCTCGAGCAGCGGCTGAGCCCGGATTTGGACAGCCACGCGGCCGAACGCCTCCAGGCGATGTGCGAGCGCTACGCCTCATACATCGAGCGAGAGCGCCGACGTGGGTCGCCAGAGATGGACGGTCCATCGCCGGAACGTCCGAACAGCCGTCAATGAAGACGGCGCAGTCCGGGCTCGACGAGCTGGTCCGCCGCTATTCCCTCCCCGACAGCGCGCGTAAAGCGCTTCAAGCGCTGCTCGAGCTCATGGCGGCGGATCCGACCGCCCCGACAGCGCTTCGCGAACCGCAGCAGGCGCTCCACGATCACCTTGCCGACGCCCTCGTCAGCCTCGAGCTCGAGCCGATGCGCGCGGCTGAAACGGTGGCTGACCTCGGGTCCGGAGCCGGCGTCCCGGGCCTCCCGCTGGCGATCGCAAAACCGACCGCCGCGTTCGCGCTCGTCGAAAGCAACGGCCGCAAGTGCGAATTCATCGAGCGGGCGGCTGCGGCGTGCGGATTGCGCAATGTTGAAGTGATCAACGAACGCGTGGAGGCATGGCGGGACGGAACGGAGCGTTTCGAGCTCGTTACGGCGAGAGCGCTGGCACCGCTTGCGGTGGTGGCGGAGTACGCGGCCCCCCTGCTATTGCGGGGAGGGTCGCTGATCGCGTGGCGCGGGATGCGCGACCCTGCCGCCGAGGGTGCCGCGACGGTTGCGGCCCGAACGCTCGGGCTTGCCGTGGGCGAAGTCGAGGCCGTGCAGCCCTATGCCGGCGCCAGGTGGCGTCACCTGCACGTCTTCGCCAAGGAGAAGCCCACGCCGGCGTCATTTCCCCGCCGGCCCGGGATGGCGCGCAAACGGCCGCTCGGGGAGCGAGCGCAGCCGGTCTGACCGGTGGCGTCGCTAGCGTGGCGGCCCGATGGGCATCGTGTACGCGATCGCTAACCAAAAGGGAGGCGTCGGGAAGACAACGACTGCCGTAAACCTAGCCGCCTGCGTTGCCGCGGCTGAGTACGAAGCCCTGTTGGTCGACACCGATCCGCAAGCGAACGCGACAGTGGGACTTGGACTGGGCAAGGACGTCTTGCCGACCATCTACGACGCGCTGGTGGGCGGGTTGCCGCTGGCGGAGGCGGTATTCCCTACCGAGATCGAGCGTCTCTGGATCGTCCCCTCGGGGCCAGACCTTGCTGGCGCCACCGTCGAGCTGCCGCGAATCGCGGGCGGTGAGACCCGGCTGCGTGACCTGCTCGCGCCGATTCGAGACCGCTACGCCTTCGTTTTGCTGGACTGCCCGCCCTCGCTGGGGCCGCTGACGGTTGGCGCGCTCGCGGCAGCCGACCGCGTGATCGTCCCGGTGCAGGCGGAGTACTTCGCACTTGAGGGGCTGGCCGGCCTGCTCCAGACGGTCTCACTGATCCAGCGCGAACTCAACCCGCGGCTGACAGTCGGAGGGATGCTGCTGACCATGCACGACGGCCGCACGCGGCTCGCGCTCGATGTGGAGCGTGAGGTGCGTGAGCACTTCCCCGAGCTCGTGTTCGACACCGTCATTCCGCGCAACGTTCGGGTCGGGGAGGCACCGAGCTTCGGCAAGCCGGTGATCCACCATGATCCCGATTGCGCCGGCACGGAGGCCTATTTCGAGTTCGCCAAGGAGGTCGCCGCCCGTGGCTGAGCGCGGAATAGGCCGCGGATTGGCCGCGATCCTCGCGGTTACCCCCCAAGAGGCTACGGAGGAGCTGCGTGAACTACCCGTGGAGCTGGTTGCGCCGAACCCCAGTCAACCGCGCCGAGCTTTTGACGAGGAGGGGTTGCTCGCGCTCGCCGAGTCGATCAGGAGCCGAGGCGTCCTGCAGCCGATCCTCGTGCGTCCGCTCGCCGGTCGGTACGAGTTGATCGCTGGGGAGCGGCGATGGCGCGCCGCGCGGCTGGCCGGGCGCGAGACGATCCCGGCGATGGTCCGTCACCACGGCGATGCGGGGTCGCTCGAGCTTGCGCTGATCGAGAACATGGCGCGCGAAGACCTCAATCCGGTTGACCAGGCGCGAGGATGTGCCGCCCTGGTAGAGGAACTTGGGCTGACCCGCGAGGAGGTGGGGTTGCGAGTCGGGCGGAGCCGCGTCGCGGTCGCCAACCTGATCCGTCTGCTGGACCTCCCGGGCGATGCGCTTGATCTGATGCAACGCGGAGAACTTACGGAGGGGCACGGCCGTGCGCTGCTCACGACCACGGACCACGACGCCCGGCGTCGGCTGGCGCGCGAAGCGGTCGCGCAGCGCTGGTCGGTGCGTGAGCTCGAGCGGCGAGCGCGTGCAGTCGCCGAGCCAGAGGTCAGGATCCGCAGAGCGCGGCCGAGGCTCCACCCCGACCAGGAGGCGGCGATCGACGAGATTGCGGATGCCGTCGGCTCGGCACTGGGTATGGACGTCGAGGTCACCGCAGCCGGCGGCGGATACCGCGCCCACCTCCACTTCTCCTCAATCGAGGAAGCGCTCGAGCTCGCGCGGAGGATGGCGGCACCCGCACCTCCGCCCGCCGCCTCCCAGCGTTAAGATCCTGGTCGAGGCGGGCTACCGTCTCTGTAAGAGACCGGTTTGTTCCCTCGGGCGATTAGCTCAGTCGGTTAGAGCGCTTCTCTGATAAGGAAGAGGTCCCAGGTTCGAGTCCTGGATCGCCCACTGGCACGAATCGCCTGTACGGCGGGGACTTGTGAGCACTGCTGTGAGCCGCATCACGGCCCATTGCCTGGCGCGATGTGCAGCCTATGTGCAGCCGAACTCTCGCGAGCGACCAAAATCGCCCCCTCGGCGTTCTGCTGGGGAGCATCCGCGAACTCGTCCAGCACGTGCCCGTAGACCCGCAGCGTCATCGTCGCGGAGTGACCGAGCTGGCGGGCGACATCGACCACGCTGCGCCCCTCCTGGATTAGCAGCGAGGCGAAGCTGTGGCGGAGGTCGTACGGGCGCGCGTGCTCGATCCCGGCGGCGGTCAGCGCTCGCTTGAACGCTCGACGGCGCCAGGACTGATAGGCGGACTCCGACCAGGGCTTGCCGTCGTGGCCGGGGAACACCAGCTCGTGATCTGAGGGACGGCCGCAGCGCATCCGCCACTGGCGGAGGTCCGCAGCCAGCGGTGAGAGCAGCCGAACAGTGCGCGACCGGCCCGTCTTCGTGCCCTTCACACCACCGAGCGCGAGCGCGCGTTCCACCAGGATCGTCCGCTCTCGCACGTCGGCCCACCGCAGCGCGAGTGCTTCGCCTGGCCGCAGGCCGGCGTAAGCGAGCACTGAGAGCAGGACCGCGTCCCGAGGGCTCGCCCTGGCACGCAGCTTCTCAATCGTGACCGGCGCCAGCGGGACGATTTCGGGTCGCTCCGGAAGCTTGCGCTTCTTAGCGAGGCGAACCGGGTTGCTGGCAATCCGGCCGCTCTCGGCCGCGGTTTGCAGGATCGCCCCCAAGACGACGATCGCCTTTCGAACGACCGGCGGACCCGCGCCCGCGCGCAGCCGGTCAGCCTGCAACTGGGTGACAATCGCGGGAGTGATCGCGCGCAGCTCAACGGTCCCGAGCGTCGGCGAAACATGCCGATCGTAGACGGCGGCATAAACCGCTTGCGTCTTGGGCTGAAGCTGGCTCGCATACGCCGGGGCCCATACCTGCGACGTATACTCGTCGAGCGTTTCGGTCCCTGCATCTAGCAGCGCCAGCGTCCCGAGCCGTCGGCGACGGCGGATCTCAGTATCGAGCGCGTCGGCGTCCTTCTTGCGAGCGAATGTGGCCGAGCGCCAGCGTTCGCCTTCCTGCCAGCGCACCCACCAGGCGACCCCGGTTGTGCCGTCGTTTCGCTTCCATATCCGCTTCTGAACGCTCACCGCCTCGCTCCCCTGCGCTCCTCGGCTTTGAGCGCCCGTTCGAGTAACCACCTCATGTGACGCTGTCTCGGAAGCAGCTCACGCTGCCGGTCGATTCGGGCGGCAAGGTCCGTCGGGATACGGATGAACACATACTTCATAGCGGGAGTCATGTCCACGGACGCTATCGGCTGTGTCCGTCGAGACGTGAAGAATCAAATCGCGCGAGGGCGTCGCGCATCGGACCACGTGTGGCTCGCCGCCGCTCGAGATCCTGTCGCAAGCGTTCCAGCTGGGGCTCCTGGTGACCGAGCCAGCGTTCGAGGTCGCCGGTCCAGATGCGCAGCTCGCGGCCAGCTCGGAGTGCGGGCAGCTTGCCCTGCCGAGCCGCTCGCCGGATCGTTTCAGGATGTACTCGAGCGCGCTCTGCCGCCTCGGAGCACGTCAGCAACCGCTCGGCAGGATTCTCACCCGGCCCAACACCTTCGGGCGATGGAATGGCCAGGTGCATACGGAGCGCCTCGAGGGTGATTTGATCGGCGGCTTCTAGCTCGGCAAGCAACGCATGTAGCAGCGCGCTCATCGCCGACCCTCATGGTGCTGTCCATGTCCTGAGACGTGACTCGAGCGCGTTGGTGCGGTTTCTACTTGCGAGTCTATCTCCGACCTTGCCCTGCTCGCCGCCGCTCGACAGGCGTCACAGCAAAAGCGCCTGTGTCGTCTGCGGCCGTCCAGCGACCGGGCGCACCAAGCGCACTGTGGTAGGCAGGAGCTGCAACTTGACACTCGGTCCTGGCTCCGCTGTTTGTCGATCATGTCGGGGCTGCGCCGGGTCGATCTTGACATCGGCTTCAACACGCGCTGTTTCCTCGGAGTGCATGACACCGCACCGCTCGAGGACGGCATAACCACATAGAGCGGACACTTCGGGGACGCTTCGAGTGTTGATACGTCCCTGCAGGCGCGCCGTCCACCACGTCGCCGGATGTCGGTGGCGGTACCCGAGCTCGACGACCCGGCTTGGTCCTAATTTTCTTTACTTAAATCAAGGCGGCCGCCTGCGCGCTCCGCGCGCCGCGGCCGCGCGGACCGACTGGCCATGCCGCTCGCTTCTCTGCGAAACCATCCGTCTCGCGATGTCGAGCCGAAAGTGCTGCCCCTCGTCCGCAACGACAACGCCGACGCCGCTGGAAAGGGCGCTCGCAATCCTGGCAACGCACTCGTCCGGTGCCCGCGCTCGTCACGACTCCTGCTGGGCGG
>DASYAP010000212.1:0-49471 GCA_036501265.1 Solirubrobacteraceae bacterium
CGTTCGCCCTCACGGATCTTCCGAACAGCCTGCTCCGGCGTGTGTCTACGTCGCTTCATGATCGTGTCCATCCTCCCATCCCATCAAAGGGACATGACGAACACGCATACCACCCGGCTCACATCACAGGGACCCCGTCACTCCACACCAAGCACACGTTCGGGAGTTGGTGGGACGGCTGGCGTCGTCAGCGCAAGACCTACCTCGAGCCGAACGCATGGCGGGCGTATGAGGTCGGCGGACGCAAGCGTCTGCTGCCGGAGTTCGCAAAAGTCCGGCTCGACAAGCTCGGCGTCGAGCTCGTCCGTGCGTGGATGGCCGACCAGGCCGACAGAGTCGAAGCCGGCGAGATCGCCGCCAAGACGATCAACAACACGCTCGGCACATTGGTGGTCTGCCTGAACGCCGCGGTCAAGGATCTAGTGATCGCGAGCAATCCGGCGCTCGGTATCGAACGTCTCCCCCCCGCCCATATCGAGCATGACTATCTACGTCTCCATGAGATTCCGCTCTATCTGGATGCCTGCCCCGAGGTCTACCGGCCGCTGGCTGAGGTGCTCGTGCGGGCGGGTTTGCGCATCTCCGAGGCGATCGGCTTGCAGATCGCCGACCTGGAACTCGAGCAGACGGGCGGCTCCATCATCGTGTACCGCTCCCACAAGAAGACGCGGGCGCACAAGACGGCGAGCGGCTCGACCAAGGGCAACAAGTTCCGCAGCGTCGAGATCGGCCCAGGGCTCAGCCGCACTCTTAAGGGTCAGCTTGCGCGGAGGGCAGAGATGGCCAGCGGCGATCAGAACAGCGCGCCGTTGTTCGTCATGCCCGTCCGCACCCGCAAAGCCGATCGTGGGCGGTGGGCGAGCGCAGGCGATCCAGAGCGCTTTGACCGCAACACCGTCTCGCAGGTATGGCACAAGATCGCCCTCGAGGATGCTGCGCTGCGCAATATGCCGCTGCACTCCCTCCGCCACACCGCAGCAGCGGCATGGCTCGCCGGACCAAACTCGTTGATGTATGTCCAGCGACAACTGGGGCACGCCGATATCGCCACGACCGAGCGCTACTACGGACACCTCGAGCGGCACGTGCTCGCCGCGGGCGCAATCGCAACCGAAGAAGCGATCACTCGCGCAACTCGACAAGCAGCTTAGACCGACATCAGCGTTACCGGCGACTGCGCAGACGAGCATGCGCTCCTTGTTGCGTCGCCGCACTGAGTCGATTCAGAGCGAAGCGCGTCGGTGGCGCCGGCCCACCGGGAAGCCACGCGGTACGAGCATCATCTATCCACCGCTGGATGTCTTCCGGCACGAACCGCAACGGACCCTCAGGGCCCCCGATGCGGATCGCGGGGATGCGACCTGCCTTGGCAGCGTCGTAGAGCCACGTCCGTCGTCGCGGCGGTTCCGGGGAGTCGCAGTGGCTGTGGTGCGGATTTGCGGAGCGATGTGATCGTGGCCGGGAGGCGTCTGGTTGTGTGAGTCGGTCGACGGGCGCTGTCAACCAGAGGGGCTGGGAGCGCTTTGAGCTTTGTGAACGCTTCGACCAAGACGGTGGCCCCAGGACAAGGTCTGCTGTAGGTGGAGCTTTGCGCGCTGCCCGGAGAACGCTGACGGGTACCCCGTCAGTCTGGCGCTGGCATAGTGTTGTAGACCATGAGCAGCCCAGACCGGCCATCGAATTTTGCCAAAGCCGGACACGACCCTCGACGGCCGGCTGTCTCCCGCCTATGTCGCGCTCCCTATCAGGAGCAAGCCTCATAAGCCACTAGACCGAGGGGCGTCGGCAAGCACACATGGCTTGCATAGCAACACTTTTCATAATCCGCGTGCCAGACGGTTCGAGCGCCTTCTTTGGCTTCGCCAAAGAAGCTAAACATCAAGAACGACGCAACTTAGTATAACAGCTGATATCAGCATTTACGCTCTCATGAGCCCCAATCAGTATCTCACCGGCGATGCAATGGCCACCATTTAGTCGAGCATGAACAGCAGTTGCTGACGGAAAATACTTGCCTGGCACGAGCAAGAAGCTAAAATTTCCGTGGCGCGTTTTCTCTTTGGAGACCGATTTGCCGAGTGTAGTCCCATGCACACTTAGGATCGTTACAACAGCTTCCGCAGGCAAACACTTCTCAGGAATTCCTGAACATATCAAAACCCGACCGTCAAGGCGAGCATCAGCGATCTGGTGCGGTGCAGGTGCAGGACCACCGCAGGCGCCACCACAGACGAGACTCGTCGCGGTTGCCGATAGAACTAGCCACCGCTGGAACATATGCCATATCTTTCTTGGACGTGCAAACGACACTACCATAGTTCCACCTTGTGTCGACTCCTCAAATTAATATTACGTAAAGTTGCTGGTCGTTTCACTGGCATATACAAGCAGCGTACACTTGTGCAATCCTAATCCGTCGATAGCGCCCGATTCATATTTCCCATCCAAACAGTAAGATATTTCTGGTTTTATCCAAAAGTCCGGCAAAGAAAGAATATCACTGTATGAAGCACGACAGCCCCCATGAGAGTCTTTATTTGCTCGCAATTCCCTAACGCACGCACCTAGAAATTGACCAAATTCTTCGAGCCACGTAAAGGCGATCTCCGTAAGCCCCTTGGCTAAGATATATCCATCAACATAATCGGCAAGTGTGCCAAAAAGTGCCCCTAAAGCTTCTGTCAGGTCGCCGGCTGCAACCAGTCTCAGTAGCTGTTCTGACTTTTGTTCTGCTTCCCAGGCTCTATAATGGTCAATCGGATCTTCGATAGGCCCTTCGACGGCTTTTTTGGCTTCGTTGGCAGCCGCGATCTCTTCAGCGCCTGAAAGCCCCGCTTGTTCTCCTACCCAGGGTGGTGCCGCGTCTGTGAACGGGGTGATGGTGTTGATGGGTAGTGGTAGTTCGACGGGTTGTGTTTGCAGTGGTTGTCCTGTGAGGGGTATGTAGGTGTTGCCGTCTTGTGTGATGTCGCCTGATGGTAGTTCGCTGGCGATGCCGTCGGCTCCGAGCCAGGAGTATTTGGGTGGGTTGCTTGTGGTTGGGACGCCGAATTCGGTGCTGTTGTAGGTTGTGAGGAGTTTGGTTTCTGTTTCGTTGAGGGCTGCTGTGGCGACGATGTTGCCGTTGAGGTCGTGTAGTTGTAGTACTGGTGTGCCTGAGTTGGTTTGGATGGCGGTGACTTCGCCGCCGATGCCGGGGATGTTGCGAGTCCATTTTTCTGTGCTTTCGCTTGTCCAGGAAAGCGCGTTGCCGGGTCCGTCGTAATGGGTGATGATGGTTGCTGACGTTTTGCCGCTGGAGACCGTTTCGCGTGTGCGCGCGGCGGGGTCGTAGTTGTAGCTGATCGTCTCGCCGTTTTGTGTTTGGCTCGCTACCTGGCTGTCGACGTAGTAGCTGCTGGTGAGTTCGTTACCACCACCGGCGTCGGAGGCGGGGAGGTTCGTGGTGTTGCCGAGGGCTTCGTAGCTGACGCCGCTGTCTATGAGTCTGTTTGCGGGGTCGTATATGTGTCGTTCGACGGTTCCGCCTTCGGTCACGCATTCGCCTTTGGATCCTGGTTCGCGTGTTGTGAAACTTCGGCGGTTTGATTCTTCGTCGTAGGCGTAGATGCGTGTGACGCATCCTTTGCCGGCGGGTGTTTCTTGGGTTTGGAGGAGCCTGCCCGTGTTGTCGTAGGAGTAAGCCTCGCCCGAGAGAGTGCTCGTTTGGGCGAGCATTTCGCCGTGGATGGACGGTACGGCAGCGTCGCTGAACCATGTGCAGCCGGTCGTGCAGTGTGTGGTCTTCAGATATTCGACCTTGGTGTCTTGTCCGGCTGGGCTGATGATGTAGTTTGCGTTCATGCCGTTGGGGTAGCTCTCGGTGAGCATCTTTCCTTGGACATCATAGCTCGCCGTGAACGTTCCAGCAGCGGAGTCGAGAAGTTTGTTCAGGAACCCTGTCGTGGGGTCGTAGGCGTAGATTTGATAGCCCTTGCTGTCGCTTACTTCTTCGGTGCGTCCGTCCATGTCATACGTGTATTTCGTGGTGGCGCCGTCCGCGTCTGTGTAGCTCGTGAGCTGTCCGCGAGCGTTGATGATTTTTGTGATGGTCTTTGTTTTGCCTTCGACGGTCGTGCTTTCCTTTTCAAGGGCGCCTGTTTCTTTGTTGTATTCGTCTGTGACCTTCGGGAACGCTTTGTCTACCGCGGATGTCTCTTCGCTGGTGAGTGGTCTTCCGGCGTTATCGAAAGTGTTTTTTCTGGTTCTGGTGGTAGAGCCGAAGGTTTCGGTGATCGTTTCGGCCTGATCCCACATGTTGTAGGTGATGTCGGTGACGGGCAGGTTCGGCAGGCCGCTGGTTTCCGGCTGTCCAGTGGGTTGTGTTTGGCATGGCAGGTTGGCCCATTCGGGGTGGTTCTGGCACGCTGGGACGGTTGCTTCTGTTTTGGGGGTGTAGTAGATGGTTTGGGTGTCGTGTGCTGCTTGATTGGCGGGTACCCACTCCTCGATCCTGTTGTTGGTGGCGTCGGAGATGTATACGTCTCCTGCGGAGTTGATCGAGATGCCCTCGGGGTCTGCGAGTTGGCCTTCGCCGTTACCTTGGGAGCCGAAGGTCGCGATGAAGGTTCCCGAGGCTGAGAACTCCTCGACGCGGTCTTGGCCGGTGTCTACGACGTAGACGTTGCCGGCGGCGTCGGTTGCGATCGGTTCTGGGCCTTTGAACTGGCCGCCGCCGTTGCCCGGCGACCCGAACTGGCTGAGATAGCTACCGGTGCTTGAGAGCTCCTCTACGCGGTTGTTGGCGTAGTCGGCGACATACAGGTTGCTGCCGGAGAATGTTAGTCCTCCTGGTTCATGGAACTGGCCGTTACCGGAGCCTGCGATACCCGCTTTGCAGCTGGCTGTGCAGACCTCGAGTTTAGCTTCGCTGTTGCTGACGCCCCAGCCGATCGCCTCGATAAATGTGCCCGTGGCGGAGAACTTCTCGATGCGGTTGTTGCCGCTATCTGTGTCCCACACGTTGCCGCTCGTATCGATCTTTACCGCTGAAGGACAGCTGAACTGTCCTTGTTCTGTGCCGTGGCTTCCGAACGTTCTGATGAATTCTCCGGTGGAGGAAAGCTCTTGTATGCGGTTGTCGGCGCAGTCGGCGATGTACACGTTGCCGGTGCTTTGATTGATGTCGAGGCCGATGGGCTGCTCGAATTGTCCGTTCCCGGTGCCATAAGATCCGTAAGCGGCCAGGGGCTTGCCTACTCCTGAGAACTCCTGAATGCGATGATTGT
Organism: Solirubrobacteraceae bacterium; assembly: GCA_036501265.1. GTDB lineage: Bacteria > Actinomycetota > Thermoleophilia > Solirubrobacterales > Solirubrobacteraceae > Palsa-465. The sequence continues at coordinate 5,268 of DASYAP010000212.1, forward strand.
TGGCATCGCTTGCCCAAACGTTGCCGTGACCATCGATTGCGGAGCCCAGCGGATGGTTGAATTGTCCTTCCCCCGAGCCTGCTGAGCCGAACTGGGTGGAGTAGATCATGTGTGCACCGCCGGTTCCGGGCGGCAACCACTGTTGAATCCTCGCGTTGTACTCATCGGCAACATAAAGATTACCCGTCGCTCCGATCGCGACGCCCTCGTCCGTGTGGAATTGTCCTTTGCCTGTCCCGTAGGTACCGAATTCTGTTAGGAACTTGCCTGCGGGGCTAAACTCCTCTATCCGGTAATGGCCACTATCCGAGACGTAAAGGCTCCCGTTGTTTTGATTCACGGCGATGCCGATCGGTTCTTTGAACTGGCCGGGACCAGCACCGGCAGTACCAAATTCGCCGAGATAAGCGCCCGAGGGAGAGAACTCCTCGACTCTGTTGTTGCCATAATCGACTACGTAAACCTCACCTTCGGAGATCGCCACGTCCGACGGTTCGATCAGCTGGCCGCTACCGGACCCTTTGCTACCGAACTGGGTCAGGTAGCTTCCTGTAGCCGAGAGCACCTCCACGCGGTCGTTCGCTTCGTCGGCTACCAGCACATCGCCCTGGCTATCGATCGTCAGGCCCGAAGGTTCGTCGAACTGCCCATTGCCTGAACCGAGGATCCCGGCTTTACAGCTACTCGTGCAGACCTCGAGTTCGGCTTTGCCGTCGCTGACGCCCCAGCCGATCACGTCGACAAAAGCACCGGAGGAACTCAGCACCTCTATACGATTGTTACCGGTATCCTCGACATAGACGTTTCCTGTCGCTTGATTAACCGCAATCCCCCACGGACTGGAAAACTGGAGAGCACCAGTACCTTTGGAACCATAAGCACCGATAAATGTTCCTGTCGAGGAAAACTTCTCTATCCTGCTATTCCCTCTATCGTCCACCCACACATTAGCGCTCGCATCCACCGCCACAGCCTGCGGATCAACAAACTGACCGGTCCCGGACCCTTCCGATCCAAAAGCCAAGGAATACGACAATGGAGCCACCATTTCCGAGGTCCCCACGGGCGCCTTGGTTTCAACAACGCTTCCGGAGCTTTCTCCTTTGGCGTTCTCATCATATACCGTCGTCTTGGTCAAATCCAAGCCTGCTGGGTCGGTCATAACCGACGTCGGCTTACGCAGTTTCCAACCAAGCCCTTTCTGACCACTATAAGATGTCCTCGTTTCCCGCACATCAGCTTCTTTGCCTTCGTATTCAGCGCCGTCCGTCGTTCTCGTGACTAGATCGAACATTTCGCCGCTGGGCGCATTTTCGTCGTAGAAGTACCTTGCGTGGTTGCGTGCCTGTACTTCGGTGCCCGCCGCTAGTTTGACCGCGTGTTGCGGACCACGGGTTTCGAGTACCTGTGTGCCTCCGGTGTTGTAGACGCTTTTTGTGTCAAGAAGTTTCGAGACTTCGGCCGATTTGCTTCCTTCTTTCAGCGCTGCCACGCGATTATCCGGGCTTAGGGTGCGTTCCACCGTATTATTGGTCTGGTTAAATTCGGTGGTCGAGATGGCACCCGGTGGCGTGGCGACATTGACTGTATGTGCGTAGCTGTCCATGTAATAGACCGTGGCACGTTTGTAACTAGTCGCCGGCCATCCCATCGGTTCGTCTGGAGGAAAAATAGCGGCCGCGTTTTCGGGATCGTCTTTTTGGCCCCATTTTTCTACTTCGGTTTTGGTCATCGTTGATAGGCCCGTGCCGGTAAGGGGCACTTGATACTCGATAGTCCACCCCGGCCGCGGCGCGTAGTATTCACCTTCAGTTTTTCCGCCGATATTCAGCACCAGAGAACTAGCTGAGGTATTAGCTACAACGGACCCTCCACCATTCACCGCGGTTACGGACGCCATCACGGTATGATTCGCATCGTTCGTCGTGAGGGTGTAGTTAGCGTTGGTAGCTCCGAGAATCGGCGTGCATCCGCCGCCTCCGATGCCACAGTCGTTCCATTGATATGCATATGTGGCCGGTTCGTTACTCCACGTACCCGTCGATACTCCCATTTTGGTTCCAACGACCGCGGAGCCCGAAAGTTTCGGTGCTACGGAGTTTTTAGGCGATTCACCTTTCCACAATAGCGTCGAGGCGGGGGCTCGCATGACCTTCAACATTCGTCCCGTACTGGAATCGCCCTGGATTGTCCCGTACGTAAACGCCCAAGACTCCTGCCCCGGTGGCGTCAAAGCAGTCACGTGCCCTTCCGCGTCATAACCATAAAACGTCTTTACCGCGGGAGATATGCGAGGGTCCCACTCTGCACGCAAACGACCCGACAGATCGTATTCATATTGTGCGACAGGGGTCGTCGCCATTTTTTTTGTTGAGGGATTGTACGCGACCGCCAAGACTTCCTTCAATCGGTTCTTATATTCGCCCCATTCGCTTTTGGCTTCACCTTTTGCCGTCGTTTCTTTACCGTATTTGAATTCGAGCGCGCGACATCCGGCTTCCATTTTTTCCCTCGCACAGCTTGCCGATGGATGCGGCGCAAGCTCCATGATGGGCTCAACGATCATTTTTTTACTTTCGGTTTCCACCGACGCGTATTCATCAGTCATCGTGTCTGTAGCAACGGCGCCTTGGGAAATCGTCGGCATCCAAGTTTTTGTGCCTGCCGGCAGCGTGAATTCGGTCGTCGTCTTCTGCGCTTCGTTCTTCAAAATATATGCGTTTTTTTTCGATTCGTATTCGAGCTTTAGGTTCGTGTCCCCTGGCGGCGCTTCGAAGCCCCCGCCACCTTTTTTGACCGGAAAATGGCTCAGGCCGTTGGAGCCGACAATCATCACGCTACCGTCAGGGAGTACTTCGAGGGTAGCCAAGCTTCCGAGGCTGATCGTCCATTGTGGGCCAAGTGGTCCTTCGATGCCCTCTTGCAGATTGCGCGAGTCGTAGTGCCGTCCCAACGTCAACGACCCCATACCACCGCTCAGATCGACATCGCTGGCCTGCATCGCAAAGTCCCCTGACTCCGGGTTCACTGACCCTGGACCCATCGCGACGGGGCTAGCGTGATGGACCGTAAGACGATATTCGCTGCTGACCTTCTTGTTACCGGCATTATCCGTTGCGACGGCCGTCAATATAAAGATGCCGGCGCCTAGTTCGGCTCCATTGATCGCCCATTCGTTGCTCGCCGTACATGGTCCTGGGGTGCAATAGCCTCCAACGCTCCCAATTCGCTTGCCATTGATTCCCAGTTCGATTTCCTTGATGCCCGCACTCGGTATCGCACCTTCGCCGTCCGTTGCTTCTACCTTGACGTGAGTCTCGACTTCGCCGAGTTCATATTCTTCGCCTTTACCGGCCAATCCACTAATCACGATGCTACGCGGGAGCGTCTTATCGACTTTGAGTACCGCTTCCCCTTCACCATATTCCGAGGAAGTCGTATATGGCATGTAGCTTTTCGCGGCGACGCGAACATGGGCTTCCGGTTCAGCAAGCGGTTTCGTACCATTCCCAGTCAGGCTGTTATAACTGTAGATTTCGTGCTCGGCAGTAGCGCACTGGATACCCACGCAGCCAGCGTTTTTGAGATAGTTTGTGCCACCACGGGATTCCCAACCGCCCGTGGCTTTGTATTCCACTTTGGTTTCCGATACGCCGAGACCACCATCTTCCGCGACGAATTCAAAACCTCCACTATGAGGCCCTATCCACCGGCCACCACCGTAGAAGACGTTAGGCGTTTTTACGCTCGGTTCGATTTCCACTTCGGGAAGCGTCGAGTTATACGCCACTGTCGAGTGCTGGCCCTTTTCCTGCGCTATTGCTGTCGATATCTGCGTAGCCCGCCCACCAAAAGTTTCTTCAAAAAACCCTGTATGAGTGGTCGTAATGTTAAATGCGCCGGCATTGTGATTCGAGGTACTTTCGGGCGAACAGTTTGTGTTGACGCATACTGTTGCTTCCTTACGATAAGGGTCCCCGTTTAACGACTGGTAGTGTTTTTCCCCGTGTCCTTCTTTCCAGCCTTCACTGAAAATTTCTACTCCTGCCAACAAAAACGGCTCGGTACCTTCCAGATAACCATTTTCACTACTCTCGTATATCGGATAGAGACTATCCTTGATGTACACCTCATATATTTTGGTGTATCCTTTGGTCCACTCCGACCAGTTTCCGTAATCGTTTTCCTGGGAAGGAGGACCCGGATGTTCCATCCACAATTCTTCGCCTGCCTTCCCATATTTATAGCCAACCCATTCGTGAAATTCCCAATTCCCAGGAACCACGTTTGACCACTCTTCCCAAAATTCAGGGTCTACCAAAACAGGATACTTCAAACTCTCTGACCTATGAGCGACAGTCAGGACAATCGTGCTCCCCGACACCGCCATGCTCACCGGAACAGGAGTACCCGCAGCATCCTGAGCGGCCGGAGCAGGGATAGTGGCAATCGTCGTACGTTCCTTGACCACCTCGATGATGCCCGAGCCGTTGCCAGCCTCTAGCAAACTCGCACCCTGCGGCAAATCGACACGGTAATACAACGTCTCAGGACTTTCCACCGACCGCAAAACGGTGCTCACCTCAAGACCCCGAGCCGAAGGCTTCAGCAAGGTATCCGAGTCCGTCTGCGTGTTAGCGAAGAACGCCGACGCACCATCGGCCACACCTTCAGAACCCGCCAACGGCACCCCCTGACTATCGACCGGGGTCACAGACAACCCTAGAGGCGAGAGCTGCGCACCTTTCCCCAACTGCTTCGGCAGCCGCACAGCCACGAGCGGGTTGGCCGCTTCAAACGCACCGCCAACTTCGTGAAGACTCAGATCCACCGGCGCCCAACCACCAGAAGGGCTCGCCAGAGCCATCGGCACCGTTGACTCGACCACAGCCTCCCCCTGCGCCCCAAGATCGAGCTGCGCAACATTCGCGTTCGCAAAGCCCGTGATCTTCTCCCCCGCAGGCAGCTTCGGTGGCCCACCAGCAGGTTCATCGATCACCGCAGCAAACGAGGCCCCCGCTACCGTCTTCGCCTGTTCTCCGTCGAGACCCGAGAACTTCAACCTCGACGCTTCACGTTCCGCCACCGCTTCAAGGCTCGTCAAACTCACCTGCGCCTGGGCCTGCACCTGCTGAGCACCATCCAAAGACTGCACCCCCGGCACAACAAGCCCACCACCCGACAACGAAGAGTCAGAACCCACCACAGACGAAGGCCCAAGAGACCACGACCCTTCCCCAAAAGCAACCGCGGGCAAGCACACGACCCCCACGAGGCAAATAACCCCTACAAGCAACGACCGCCTCTTCTCCCATCCGCCTGAACTTCCGTGCACTATAGTCCCCTTTATATACTTTAAACCATTCTCACAAGCCAAACGGCCGTGCGAGCCTACACCAGCCAACCAGCGTCCTACCACGAATGTTTCTGACTCCATCACGACCGTCCCCCGGGCCGATAACCCAACCGGGCAGAGATGCGCGCTGCCGTAAAACGGAGATGCGACGAGAGCCCTTCGACGAGCTCGTGCGGGGAGATCATGGACACATGCGCGGCTATCCAACCGCGGCGACGACTTCTTCGGTTGCGTCCTTGACCGGGACGGCGATCGCCGAGCGTCCCAGCACGAGCTCCTGATGACTCATCGCGAGGCCGTCGCTCCGCACCCGCTCGAGCTCCTCGCGCAACCGCTTCCTGCTCGTGATCGTGTTAGGCCCCCTACATTTCAGCCTCCCACCGTCGAGCAGCTCGGCCAGCTCAAACCGCGAGGAGGCCAGCAGCACCTTCCCCATCGCCGTGCAATAAGACGGGAGCCTCGACCCCGCACGCAAACTATGCCCAAACCGATCCCCTTCCCGCAACCGCCGGCTGGGCAGTCGCTCTACGAGCACGATCTCCGGTGCGTCCAGCACCGCGAGGCTCACGGAATAGGACACCAGCAAGCTCAACTCCTCCAGATACGGACGAGCGTGCTCCCCCACTCCCGTCGCGTTCAACGCCGACATCCCCAGATCGGTCACGCGCAACCCGAGACGGTAACGTCGCGCCTGCACCTGCTCCAGATAGCCCAACACCACGAGGGTGCTCATGTAACGATGCGTGGTGGAGCGGCTCATCCCCAACTCATCCGCGACCTCCGCGACACCAAGCACCCGACGATCTGGCGTATAACAGCCCAAGATCGAAAGACCACGCTCCAACGACTGTGAATAGCGCGGCTCACGCAACTGCGGCACCGACGCCTCGACCGCTGTCCTAGGCATCAACCCACCCGCTCCCGCCGGTACCGCGCTGCGTGCCTCGATGTTCGGCACGGCCGGTCATGCGCCCGCGAGCCTGTAGCGACGCGTAGACGGGTCCTGCTCCAACAACCCCACAACCAACAACGTCTTCATATAACGATGCGTCGTACTGGGCTCCATCCGCAACATCCCCGCCACAGCAACGACCCCCAGATCCATCTCAGCCACCGCGAAGCACGACAACACCATCAACCCCAACAAAAACGACCGCGACAAACCACAATCCTCCAACTGCGCCCGGCGACCAACCCTCTGACTCGAACGCCAACACCCAATCCGGAGCACTGACCGCCGAAAGCAACAGCGACACCTGCGCCTTGGAAAGCTCAACCACGATCTTGCCTTCAGACCCCTTCTTTGAGGGAGCCGGACGAGGGGGGCACCCGACTCCCTCTATGGCGAGACTAGGCGTGGCATCAGACGCGTCAGCCGCGCTCGACCCAGAGCGTCGCAGTGAGCCGCGCCGCCCTTTCTTGGCCTTGCTGGTGTCCGCATCTGTCGTCACGCGGGGTGATCATGACGCCGAAACAGTCAGACAGCTCGAAAATGGTTGCTCGGGAAATAGAAACATTGCTCCAGCAAGAGAAACATTGCTCGAGCCGCCGATGGGCGTGTCGCTCGTAGCGATCCGGCCGGAATGCTTCCTTCTCGTGAGCCGTACACGAACGTTAGCGGCGACGCTTCTTTATTTAGTATGACGCGACTGCCGTGGCGCGGGACGAGAATTGCGCGCCATCTCGGATGCTCTATATGACTGCCGGCCGGCAGTATCCTTCTCGTGATGAGGACCTCTCGTAGTATGGCCTTGACCTCGAGTAGAGCGAAGTGTCGGCCGAGGCAGTGCTTGCGGCCTCCTCCCCAAGGTAGCCATGTGCGGGCCTGCTGTGTTTCGTCTATGAAGCGTTCGGGTCGGAACTCGTGGGGTTTGGGGTAGAGGTCTGGGCATGAGATATGTGCATGCCGCGAGGTGCGCCGGTGGACCGTATGTCCATCCGCCGATTTCGATCGGCTCGATGACCTTTCGTGGAATTGTGAACAGGAAGACGGGCTTGCGGCATAGGGTCTCGTGGACTGTCGCTGTCAGGTAGTCGTCGCTGGACCCGTCATCGAGCTCTTCGATGAGGCGGTTCTGTACGTTTGGGTTGTGCGCCAGTAGCTGGCAAGCCCAGCCCAGCTCACCCCTGGTTGTCTCGTGTCCGGCGATGATCATTGACATGAGGTTGTCCCTGATCTGCCGGTCAGGCATCGGACGGTCAGTGTTCTCGTCGGCGAGCAGCATGTCGAGCAGGTCTCCCCGTTGGGGGTCTGCTTCCCCGCGGCGGCGATTCATCAGGCCGTCTATCAGCTCGTCTACGAGGACCGGGTGGTGGCGCTCGCACAGAGCGCGTGGGGACTGCCCGCGGAGCCGACCGCGGTCGCGATCGGCCAGCAGCCCAGTGGCAAGAGCGGTACCTTCGCCGGAGCGGCGCTTCAAACTGTCGCGCCCTACTGCGAGTCCTCTGAGCTTGCGCCGATCCTGTCGGCCGATCCGACGCTGCTCGACGACGCGATCGACTCGCTCACCGAGAACATGACGATCCTTCCCACCTCGCTGCCTGACCGCCAGGACATCGTCAACGCGCTCAACAGCCTCAAGTCGAGCCCGCCGGCGGGCAATCCGACGCCGAGCGACACCGCCCTGATCATCGCCGCCGAGCTGGTCCGCGAGCTGTCGACCTCGGCATTTGGACGACGGGACAGCCAGTGGGCGCTGTCGGACGCGATCGCCGACGCGCGCCACTTCATCTACATCGAGACGCCGGGCTTCTGCTCCACCGCCGCGACACCGACCGATGATGCGCCGCTCCCTCCATATGCCAGCGACCTCATGAAGAAGCTGGGGGACCAGCTCGACGCCAAGGAGGGCCTGCAGCTGATGATCTGCTGCCCAAAGCACCCCGACTTCGCGCCCGGCTACGAGGGGATGGCCGCCTACGAGACGGCCGACCGCTACAAGCTCTTGACCGGCGAACCGGCCGCGACGCCGGCGACGCTGGCCGTGCTGCCCGACGACCGGACGGTCGGCTTTCACCCGATCGGCTTCCCCGGTCGCTACAGCCGGATCGAGACGACGGTGGTGATCATCGACGACCGATGGATGCTGATCGGAGGCTCGACGTTCCGCCGCCGCGGCCTCACCTTCGACGGCTCGAGCGACCTCGTCCTGACCGACACCCAGCTGGAGAACGGGCGCTCTCCCGCGATCCGGGACTTCCGCCGGACCCTGCTGGCGGCCCGGCTCGGAGTGCCCACCGATCAGGAGCACCCGTCCTACGTGCAGCTGTTCGACGGGCAGCGGTCGTTTGCCCTGATCCGCCAGCTCCTCCAGGGCGGCGGCCTCGGCAAGATCGACCTGTGGTGGAACGGGCAGACGCCGGGGATCACGCCGACCGCGCCGTTGACGATGGATCAGGCCAACCCTGAGGGCCGCAGCTTCGATCTGCTGACCGCCGACGTGATCGCCGCGATCGCCGCAAGCAGCGCTGGTGTTTAGCGGTACGGCTGCCGCGCCCCTCTCCGGTCGGCATTGCCCACCTACCAGGCGCCTCGCCATCACCCCGGCTCGGACACCACCAGCCGCAACGCCCCGTCAAAGCTTTCCTGCCCGCGTAGATGTCCGTGCTCGGCGTCCCACGCGCCGCTATGAAGCGCTGCGGCGAGCCGATCGACCATGCGCTGCTCGACCCCGGGATCGAGCAGCGCCCACATCGACTGGGCGCTGCGCACCGCCGGGTCGAGCAGCTGCTCAGGGCGCCGCCAGAACGCCTCGAAGAAGCCGTCGGCGCAGTCGCCGGGCGTGGATACTCGCTCCACTCGCGTACGCCCACCGAGAACTGCAGCGATGTGCTCGATGGCGGGAAACCGCGGTCGCTCCTTGACGAGCCCCTCCGCGAGGAACTCCTGCTGCCAGGCCGGCAGAGAGTCGAGCTCGAACGTGAAGATCACCACCGGCCCGCGAGACACGCGGCGCAGCTCGGCCAGGCCGGCCTCGACGGGGCGCCAGTGGTGAATCGTCACGCACGCCATCGCCGCGTCCACGGCGCCGTCGTCGAGCGGCAAGGACTCCGCCTGTGCGGCGATCGCCGGCGCGGCGCCGGGCGGGCGTTGTGCACGCATGGTTGCGCTTGGCTCCACGGCGAGCACCCATCGATCGACCGGCTCGTAGGATCCCGTGCCAGCACCGACGTTGAGCACGGTCCGCGCGTCGCCAAGCGCCTCATGAACGCGCGCGGCGATGCGCGGATCGGGACGTCGATGCTGGGCGTACGTGCGCCCGTGCAGCTCGTAGTCGACCCGCGCAGTGGTCACCCGGCGACCTTATACCCACTGGCGCACCACCGCGCGCGTGGCGCAAGGACAGCCGGGCGTCTCGAGCCGGCTATGCGATAGCGCCGGAGTGCGCGTCCACGCCCGGCAGGCCGGCGAGGAACGCCAGCAGTCGCTGGAGGAAGAGGTCCTCGGCCTCGCGATGCGGCCAATGGCCTGCACCGTCGACCATCAGCACGTCGCATGGCCCGTCGAACGCCTCAGGCGAGCGGGTGAACGCCTCCTCGTCAATGATGTCGCCGGTGCCGCCGACGATCAATGCCGGCTGCGACAGCCGCGGAGCCTCTTCGCTGCGTGACAGCTCGCGGTAATAGGCAAGCGCTGCGTCGAGCACGCGCGGATCGGCGAAGGCGCGCTTGGCGTCACGCAGGCAGGCGTCGCGCTCGGGTCCCGACCAGTTCGGCGCCCAGCGGGATATCAGCGTGTCGATATAAGCGAAGTCATCGCGCCGCGCGAGCCACGGCCCGGTCGGCAGACGCAACGCTATGAAATGACGCACGCGCCAGGCGAGCGCGAGCGAGGGCTTCAGCAACCGCGGGTGCGGGATCGCGACCCCGCAGACCGCGCCGACCCGCTCAGGCGCCATCGCCGCCGCGCGGTAGGCGATCGAAGCGCCCCAGTCGTGGCCCACCAGCACGGCTCGATCGGCGCCGATCGCGTCGAGCAGGCGTACCGCATCCTCGCCGATCTCCTGTCCGCTGTAGCCGCGGCCAGGGACGAGCGTCTCGGGGTGATAGCCACGCAGGTAGGGCACGACCGTTCGGTAACCGGCGTTATTCAGCGCGTCGCGCGTGGGAGACCAGCCCCCGGGCGTGTCGGGGAAGCCGTGGAGCAACACCACGAGCGGTCCGTCGCCGGAGTCGGTGAAGACGAAGGACTGACCGTCCGCGGCAGCCGTAATCAGATCCATCGGGCTCACACTACCTTCACACGCCCGGCCAACGTGCCCTCCTGCAACCGGCCGCGCAGGACCTTCTTGTCGAACTTGCCGACGCTCGTCTTCGGCACCTCGGCGACGAACGCGAACTCGTCCGGCAGCCACCATTTGGCGACCCGCCCGCGCAGATGCTCCACCAGCTCCTCCGCGCTGGTGTCGGCGCCCTCGCGCAGGACCACGCAGCACAGCGGACGCTCTGCCCAGCGCTCGTCGGGCTTTGCGATCACCGCCGCCTCGATCACGTCGGGGTGGGCCATCACCTCATTCTCGAGCTCCACCGAGGAGATCCACTCGCCGCCGGACTTGATCACGTCCTTGGCACGATCGGTGATCTGCACGAATCCTCGCTCGTCTACCGCGGCGATGTCCCCCGTGCGCAGCCAGCCCGAGTCGAACTTCTCATCGCCCGACTCGTCGCGAAAGTAGGCGGCGGCGATCCACGGCCCGCGTACCTCGATCTCGCCGGTCGACTCTCCGTCCCAGGCGACCTCTTCGCCTCCGTCTCCGATGAGCCTCAGCTCCACCCACGGCAGCGGCCTGCCCTGCCGAGCGCGATCCTCCCAGTAGGCGTCGTCGTGCTCGCCCGTCTCCGGCGGGCGAGCGTACGTGGCCATCGGGCTCGTCTCGGTCATCCCCCATGCCTGGAAGATGCGCACGCCGTGGCGCTCTTCGAAGTCTTTCATCAGCTGCTTCGGCACTGCCGAGCCGCCGCAGGCCGCGTTCGACAGCGAGGACAGATCGATCTCGGGGTGCGCGTCGGCGTAGCGCAGCAGGTCGGCGAAGATCGTCGGCACACAGCCCATCAGCGTCGGGCGCTCCTCGGCGATCAGCTGGGCCAGTGGCTCGGCGCCGAGGTTGCGATCGGGCAGGATCAGGTCGGAGCCTGCGAGCGCGGCGCCGTAGGGTAGTCCCCAGGCGTTGGCGTGGAACATCGGTACGACGGCGAGCACGCGATCGACCCGTGAGAGACCGATCGCGTCCTTCATCAGGGTGGCGGTGGAGTGCAGGCTGATCGAGCGGTGCGAGTACAACACGCCCTTCGGGTTGCCGGTCGTGCCGCTCGTGTAGCAGAGCGCCGCGGCCTGGCGCTCGTCCACCTCTGGATAGTCGAACGGGCCTGGACCGGCGTCCTGCAGCAGCTCCTCGTAGCGCAGCGCGCCCGGCAGGGACCCTGTGTCCCCGTCGCCCATGACCACGTAGTGGGCTACGTTGTTAAAGCTCGGGACGAGCTTCTCGAGCAGCGGCACGAGCGAGTCGTCGACGAAGATCGCCTTATCTTCGGCGTGGTTGACGATGTATGTGAGCTGCTCCTCGAACAGGCGAATGTTGAGCGTATGCAGCACCGCGCCCACGCACGGGATCGCGAAGTACAGCTCGAAGTGGCGCTGGTTGTTCCAGGCGAACGTCGCGACCCTGTCGCCCGGCTCCACGCCCAGCCGCCCGAGCGCACGGGCGAGACGGTCGACGCGCTCTGAGACCTCACCGAACGTGGCGCGTTCGACCACGCCCGCCGGGTTGAGCGTCACGACCTCGGCCCCCGGCTGACAAGAGCGCATGCGACGGCGCACATGGTGCAGGTTCAGCGGAAAGTCATCCTGCATCAATCCCATGACATGCGTCATCGCACCGCCCTCCCGACCCCGTCCTCGCTTGGCGTCGATTCGCCCCTTGGCGTCGACCCGTTCCCTTGCACCGACCCGTTCCGCGGGGTCGACCTACTCAGCTCACTGTAGATCGTGCGCGTGCGCTGCGCGATGTCGTCCCAGTCGAAGCGCAGCACATGCTCGGAGGCCTCCGCCACAAGCCGGTCGCGCAGCTCGCCGTCGACGAGCAGACGCTCAATCATCACGCCGAGATGCTCGGCATCGCCACCGTTGAAGCGCAGTCCGACACGCTCGCCGGAGGGCACCACCTCGCGCAGGCCGCCCGTGTCGGCGACGATGCAGGGACAGCCAGAGGCCATCGCCTCGAGCGCGACCAGCCCGAACGGCTCGTAGATCGAGGGCACCACGCACAGGTCGGCGATGCGGTAGAGCGAGTGCAGCGCGTCGTCGCCGATCCAGCCGAGGAAGACCCCATGCTCGGACAGCCCGAGCCGCTGTGCCTGTGCCTTCAGCTCTGCCTCGTGCGTGCCGCTGCCGGCCACTAGGAAGCGCACGTTCCCGACCCGCTCGATCACGCCGGGGAGCGCGTCGAGCGCGAGCTGGAAGCCCTTCTCGTATACGAGCCGCCCAACCAGCAACACGAGCTTCTCGTGCGGTACCGCGAACTCCGCGCGCAGCGCCTCCAGATCCCCGACGGGCCGCAGATCGCCCGGGTCGATCCCGTTGGGGATCACCGCCACCCGCCGCTCGTCGATGTCGAAGATGTCGGCCACGTGCCCGCGCATGTAGTAGGAGCAGACGATCACCGCGTCCGCGCGCGCTGACATCCAGCGCTCGACGGAGTGGATATGCGCTTGGGGCTCGTCTTGCACCCAGCCCTGGTGGCGTCCGTGCTCGGTCGCGTGGATCGTCGTGACGTACGGCACTCCGAGCCGATCAGCCAGCGCAGCAGAGGCGTGCGCGACGAGCCAGTCGTGACCGTGAACGAGGTCGTAGGGACGCTCCGCCGCCAGCGCCTCTCCCGCGGCGAGCATGTCCTCGTTCATCCGCTGCACCCATGCCACGAAGCGGTCGAGGTCGCGCGGCCAGCTCGGCTCGCGCACGCGGTGCACGGTCACCCCCCCGCGACTCTCCGCGCCGTGTGACTCGCCGATCCCCCGCGTGAGCACATCCACCACAGCCCCCTGGCGGACGAGCGCCTCGGCGAGCTTGCGCACATGCCGGGCAAGCCCACCCTCGATCACCGGCGGGTACTCCCAGGAGAGGAGCAGCACGCGATTGCTCATAGCTGGACCCTATCTGCCCAAGCCTCGACACCGCCCACCCGTGACGCGTTTAGACCTGTCTCAGAGGCTCAACAGCCCGAGCTCGTCCAAGCGACACGTGGCGCGGGAGGCATGGACCGCATCTTGCTCCAAGCGCAGGACACCGTCTCGCTCGAGGCTGCTCAGCGCCTGCTCCAGCACCGACGCCTGCGTATCCATCTCGGCCGCCAGCTGCCGGCGTGACCACTTCTGCTCGCGATCGTCGCGCAGCAGCTGCAAGACGATCGCCCGTTCGAGCTTTGCGCCGGTTACGGCCCGCGGCTCCCTCGACTCTGTGTGCATGAGACTACTCCTTCTGTGTGGGCTCCGATCGCCACCGCGCGTCGGGCCACCCGTTTTCAATCGTCCCGACCTTACACACAGCTTGGAACGGTTCAGCTCCCCGACCGTGTCGCATGGACCGTCGAGGCCGACGCTACGGGCACGCAGCAACACGTTCGCTGCGCCGCAGACGGCCCAATGCCTTTGCGCGGGATAACGTAAGGGACGTGGCGCTGATCAAAGTCAGCAGTCCCCTCGGTCGCGAGCTGCAACGCCTGCTGCCATCGCGTCCGTTCCATGTCCGCTTCTGGGATGGCGTCGAGGTCGCGGCGACGGTGGGCGAGCAAGCTCCGACGTTCTTCGTGCGAGCGCCTTCCGCGCTCGCACACCTCATACGGGCGCCTGGAAGCCTCGGCCTCGGCCGCGCCTACGTCGACGGCTCCCTGGCCGTGGACGATCTCGAGGGGGCGTTCATCGTCGTCGACACGTGGCGCCCGCCCTCGATCGGCCCAACCGATCGCGGGCGCCTGGCGCTCACGCTCGCCATCGCGGCGGCGCCCGGCGGACTGCCACGGCGCCCGAGCCTCGAGCTGCTGCTGCGCGGCGAGCGCCACAGCCCGCAGCGCGACGCGGCGGCGATTCGCTACCACTACGACGTGGGGAACGAGTTCTTTGCGCTGTTCCTCGACGAGACGATGACCTACAGCTGCGCGATCTTCTCGCGTGGCGCGCAAACGCTCGAGGAGGCTCAGCGGGCGAAACTCGAGCTTGTGGCGGGCAAGCTCGGGCTCGAGCCAGGCATGAGGCTGCTGGACGTCGGCTGCGGATGGGGGAGCTTCGCGATCCACGCCGCCCATGCCTACGGAGTGACGGTCACCGGCATCACGCTCTCCCCTGCTCAGGCCGAGCTCGCGCGCGAGCGGGTGCGCGCCGCGGGCCTCGAGGGACAGGTGGAGATCCGAGTGCAGGACTATCGCGAGCTACCCCACGAGTCATTCGACGCGATCGCGAGCATCGGCATGTCCGAGCACGTCGGGGATAACCAGCTTGATCTGTATGCACGCTCGCTCTTTCAGCTGCTGCGCCCCGGCGGGCAGCTGCTCAACCATGCGATCGCCGGGCTCGACCCCGACGACGATCCGCTCGAGGACCTGTTCTCGACGCGCTATGTCTTCCCCGACGGCGAGACGCCGCCACTCTCACGCGTCCAGCTCGCGCTCGAGCGCGCCGGCTTTCACACCGAGCATGTCGAGGGCTTCAGGGAGGACTACTCCGTCACCCTGCGTCACTGGGCGCAGCGACTGGATGAGCATCTCGATCGCGCCGAGGAACTGGCGGGCGCCGAGCGCACGAGGGTATGGCGCCTGTATCTACGGGCCGCCCGCCACGGCTTCGACGACGGGCTCACGGCCGTCTATCAAGTGCGCGCACGCAGACCGACCTGACCGGACCGTCCCATCGTTGTCCGGCTGGCCAGCCAGCGCCCCAGGCGCTAGCATCCGTGACCGTCTTTGGACAACGGCCAGGAGGTCTGGATGATGTCGGTTGACAGCGATCTCGAGGATGTGCTCGTCACCGAGCGCGAGCACTGGGAGGACGGCACGCCGAACGAGCTGTTCGCCCAGCTGCGCAGTAAGTGCCCGGTGCATTGGACCGCGAGCATCACCGAGTTCCCCGAGGAGGCCGGCTACTGGTCGGTGACGACCGCCGAGGACATCCGCACGGTGAGCCGCGACTGGCGCACCTACTCCTCCGAACTGGGCGGGGTCACGGCGGCGAACGTCGGCTTTCCGATCGAGCTCGCGCGAGCGATGTTCATCGGTATGGACCCGCCCAAGCACGACCGCGTCAAGGCGCTGTTCCAGGCGGGCTTCACGCCGAAGCGGATCGCCGCCCACGAGGACGCGATCCGCGCGATCACCGTCGGCGTGCTCGACCGGCTCGACACGTCGCAAACCTGCGACCTGGTCAACGACGTCGCTCAGCCTGTCGTCTCCCGCGTGATCGGCAGCTTCATGGGCATCCCGCCCGAGGACGACGAGGTTTGGGCGCGACTGATGAACTCGACGCTCGCGGCAGGCGACCCCGACCTCAACCCACTCGGCGTGGAGGAGGGGATCGAGAAGAGCGTGGCGGAGATCTTCGAGCGCTGCCAGCGACTGATCGCCGAGCGTCGCGATACTCCGACGGAGGATCTGACGAGCGTGCTCGTGCACGGCGAGATCGACGGTGAGAAACTCGAGGAACACGAGATCGTGATGGGCTTCTTCCTGCTCGTGGCCGCCGGCAACGATTCGACGAAGGCGACCTATTGCAGCGGGATGCGCGCGCTGATGAAGAACCCCGACCAGCTGAAGCTGCTGCTCGAGGATCCCACGCTGATCCCCGGAGCGGTCGAGGAGTCGTTGCGGATGTTCCCTGCGTTCGCCCACTTCCGCCGCACCGCCACGTGCGACACCGAGTTGCACGGCCAGCAGATCAAAGAGGGTGAGAAGGTCGTGATGTGGTACGTCTCGGCAAATCGCGACGAGACGTGTTTCGAGGAGCCCGACCGCTTCGACGTCCGTCGAACGACCGAGCATCAGGCGTTCGGCGCCGGCGGCCGGCATTTCTGCCTCGGCACGGCGCTCGCTCGCCTCGAGCTGCGCATTCTGTTCGAGGAGACGCTCAAGCGCTTCCCCGCAATCGCGCTCGCGGGCGCGCCGACGGTCGTTGAATCGGTTTTCCTCAACCAGCTGAAGACGCTGCCGGTCACGCTCGAGCCATAGATAGAAGATGGCGTTTTGATGGGATGCCCGTGTGCGCGGACCTCCGTCCCTTGCTGTCGGCGCCGGCCACCACAGCTGTCGGCGTTAGCTTGAGCGACCGGCAGCGGGCCGCACCCGGCGTGCCTTGTTGCGCCGGCTCGGCGTCTCCGGCGCAGGCTCTTCCCGCACGGCGCGCAGGTGCTGAAAGGGCCGCCCGTCGCGCAGCTCGCGCACGACGGACTCGACCATGCCGTCGCTCTGCGCTCGGTGCCCGTCGGTGACCGCGCCGACGATCTCGCGCTTGCGCTGGATCAGGCGGGCCATCGTCTCGTCGATCGTCTCCGCTGCGAGCAGGTACCAAGCGGTCACCGCATCGCGCTGGCCGATGCGGTGACAGCGATCCTCAGCCTGATCGTGGATCGCAGGCGTCCACTCGAGCTCCAGGAAGGCCACGTTCGAGGCGCGCGTGAGCGTGATGCCCTGTGCTGCCACGCGGGTGGCACAGACGATCAGCCCGGGACCGGCAGGGTCTTGGAAGGACGCGATCGACGCCTCGCGAGCGGTGAGCGAGTCGCCCCCCAGCAGGTGCAGGGCGGAAGGAAACCGCGCGAGCACCGCCCGCTGCACCTCGACGTGGCGCGCGAACACGACCAGCGCCTCGCCGGAAGCGAGGAAGTCTTCGATCCACGCCAGCGCTGCGGCGAGCTTGCCGCGCGCCGCAAGCCGCTGCAGGGTACCGAGCTGCGCAAGGCGCTTGGCGCGCAGCGTGGCCGCGATCCGCGCGTCGAGCTCTGAGAGGTCGAGCGGCTGCGTGCGCAGCCAGGCGATCACGTCGTGCTCGGCCAGCCGGTACTCGCGCTCGTTGTTGAGCGCGACCGGCACCACGACCTGGCGCTTGGCGGGCAGCTGTGGGAGCACTTCGGACTTCAGCCGGCGCACGAAGCAGCGCCGGCGCAGATGCCAATGCAACCGCTCCTCGCTCAGCTCGCCGCGAAACTGGCGCGAGAAGCGCGCACCCGAGCCGAAGTCCTCGAGGCGGCCGATCACGCGCAGCTGCGCGATCAGCTCGTCGGCGTGGTTCAGCACTGGGGTCCCCGTCAGCGCGAGACGCAGGCCGTCCGTTGCGACCCCGTTCGCGAGCCTGCGCACGGCGTGCGTGCGCTTGGCTTGGGGGTTCTTGCAGTAGTGGGACTCGTCGACCACGAGCGCACGCGGGCGGCGCCTGGTCAGAGCCTCGCGGTGGGCGGCGACGATCTCGTAGTTGAGGATCGTGATCTCCCCGCTCGGCGGCACCGCCGAGCGGCCTTCGACGACTGCCACGCTGCGGTGGGGCAGCCAGCGCGCGGCCTCACGTTGCCAGCCGAGCTTCATCGCAGCCGGGCAGACCACGATCGCCGGATAGGCGTTGTCGGCCTCGAGCGCGGCGAGCGCCTCGACGGTCTTGCCAAGCCCCTGCTCATCAGCCAGGAACGTACGCCGGGCATGCAGCACGTAGCGTACGCCGGCCCATTGAAACGGCGCGAGCTCGCCGCCGAGCACGGCGGCGGTCGCGGCAAGCGGCTCGGCGCTGTCCGCGCGCGAGGCGCGAATCGCGGCCGCGGCCTCGCGCTGCTGGGCGAGCAGCCCGTCGAGCAACTCGACGGCCGGGCCGAAGACCTGGACGCGATGGCGAGCGATGAACGCGTCGAGCTGCTCGGCGAGGAACGGGTCGAGCGGGACCGAGCGGCTGCCCGCAGCGCCTGGCAGCCGTTCGAACGCGGCACCGACCTCCGGATCCCAGACGACCTCGAGCCGCAGCCGCTCGCCGTCTACGCCGTGCGCGAGGACGAGCCGGGCCGGAGGCGGCGTCTCGCCGAGCTCGACGGTCGCCAGACAGCGCTCGGCGGCGGCGTCCAGACGCGCCGAGCGCAGCCCACGCAGCTCGTGTGCGGCGGTCTCGGTGAGCGGTACGAGCAGCTCACCGTCGCGCTCGAGAGCGCCTGCGCGCAATACCTCCGGCACGGTCCCCGCGCGGGTCTCGAGGACCCACCAGCCGCGCCCGTCGTGGCTAGTGGTGCGCACGTGCCCGATCCACCGCCGCTCGATGCTCTCGAGCCAGGCGTCGACCCGACCGTCGGTCGTCAGCTCGGGGAAGCGCTCGAGCACCTCGGCGACGTGCATTCCCGCCCAGTCGTCGGCGGGCGCCGACCACTCGCGCGTGTCCCAATCGAAGCGCCTGTTCGGGATCGTCCGCACGAGCGCGACGATGTGTGCGTCGTAGGGAAACGCGAGCACGACCGTCTCCTCGCCGGTGTCGCTATGGCGCAGCTCGACGTTGGGGCGAGTGGAGACGAGCTTCATCGGCGTCCCACGCTAGTACACGCGCGAGTCGATCCGTCCGTCGCATGCCGCAGGATGCCGGGCTCTTTGACTCCTTTGTCTTCCACATCCCTGCGCGCGTGGCAGCACCGTGCGCTCGAGCAGCTCGCCGGCTGGCGCGGAGGCCCGTTTCTGATCTCCGCGGCCCCTGGCGCGGGCAAGACACGCCCCGCGCTCGAGCTTGCGCGGGGACTGCTCGCGAGCAAAGCTATCGGCCGGGTCGCGGTCCTCTGCCCAACCACACCCCTCACCCGCCAGTGGGCGGCCGCCGCGGCGACGCTCGGAGTGCAGCTGCAACCCGACGCACCAGGTCCGCGCCCGCCGCGCGACTTCGACGGCGTTGCCGTGACATATGCGCGCGTGGCGAGCGACCCACGCGGGTGGGCGGCACAGGTCGCCCACGACACGCTCGTGATCGTCGACGAGGCGCACCACCTCGGCGAGGAGCTTGCGTGGGGCACTGGCTTTCAGCAGGCGTTCGCCTCCGCCCCGCGCTGGCTGCTGCTATCGGGCACGCCATTTCGCTCTGACGCGACGCCGATCCCGGGCGTGCGCTACGACGGGGATGGCATGGCGGTGCCGGACGTCTCCTACACCTATGCCGAAGCCGTCGCCGACCGGATCTGCCGTCCCGTCGCGTTCGTCACGTTCGACGGCACGCTGTCATGGCGCAGCGGCGATGACACGTTCGAGTCCTCATTTGAGACGGTCCTCACGGCGCGCGAGGCGGGTCGCCGCTACCGCACGGCGATCTCGACCGAGCTACCGGACGGACTGCCCCGGATCCTGCGCGAGGCCGACGCCAAGCTGCGCGCGCTGCGCGCCGAGGGCCAGCGCGACGCGGGCGCGCTGGCGGTCGCCGCCGACGCGACCCATGCGCGGCGCATCGCCAAGCTGCTGGGCGAGGCTACCGGCCGCGCGCCCGTGGTCGTGCTGCATACAGAGGCACGAGCCGCGCACAAGCTGAGCGTCTTTCGCGACTCGCGCGAGCCGTGGATCGTCGCGGTCAACATGGTCTCAGAGGGCGTCGACATTCCGAGGCTACGCGTCGGGGTGTATGCGACGGCGGCAAAAACGCCACTGATCTTCCGCCAGATCGTGGGACGCTTCGTGCGCACCGTCCCGGGCCGCGCGCCCGACCCCAGCTGGCTGTATCTGCCGGCCGACCCTGTCTTGCGTGGTCACGCGGCGGAGGTCGAGACGGAGCTGCGCCACGCGCTGCGCCGCCCCGAGGATGAGCAGGAGGGATGGGACGAGCCGCGCGAGGCGCGCCGCGCGAGCGAGCCGTCCGCGCCCGCCGAGTTCGTGCCGCTGAGCGCCGAGTTCGCTCCGCAAATGACGCTGTTCGGCTCGCCCGCCGCCGCTCCGCCAGCGCCCGTCGCGCGCCCCGCGAGCCAACTGTCGCCCGAGCCCGTGCCGCGGGCGCGGTTCGAGCGTCGCTCAGACCTGCGCCAGGAGCGCAGCCGCCTCGTCGCTGAACTGCACCGCCACGACGGCCGCAGCCACCGCGAGATCAACGCCTGGCTGAACCGTACGGTCGGCGTGGAGCGCGTAGACAGCGCCTCGATCGAGCAGCTCGAGCGCTCCGTCGCGACGCTCGTGCGCGAGCTCACCCGGCAAAGGGCCGGTCCCGTGCGAACCTAGAGATGCAATGAGTTCAATCGATCCCGAGCCCCGGCGTCCCGAAGACGCCCTACCCGAAGGCTCCCTCAGTCGAGCGTCTGGGCGCTCTGTCGAGCCTTCAGAGTCCAAGCCTCGTGCCGCCAGCGGTCGCAGCTGGCCGCTGAACACGATCCGCTACGTGCTTCCGGCCGCGGTCGTGATCGGCGGTCTGGTCGTGATGGCGCTCGGCAGCGAAAACGACCTTGAGGGCGGCGCCGGCATCGTCAGCGCAGGCCTTGCGATCTACTTCCTCAATTGGCTGTTCCGTCTCGGCACCGCGGGCGAGCGCGAGCGCGACGCCGAGGAAGCGGCGCGCGACTACTTCGACCGTCACGGCCGCTGGCCAAGCTGAAGCCCTCCACGCGAGCATGCGCCCGTGTCGAGGCGCCACCTAGCGCCAACTGCTGTTGTGGCCGGCGCCAGCAGGGTTGGACGCAGACGCGCGCCCACGGGCCTCCCCCATTCCCAGCTCTCGACTATGCGGGAACCTCTGTCGTCGATATCTCCACGGGTCGCACGTCCTCCAGCCGGTCGACCGCTGCGAGCGTCGGGAATAGGCGACTCCAGCCAATCGCGATCACGATCGTGAGCGCACCGCCCGCGACTACCGCCGGGACGGCGCCGAGCAGAAAGGCGGCGAGCCCCGACTCGAAGGCGCCGAGCTGGTTCGACGCGCTGATGAACACCATCTCGACCGCCAGCACCCGTCCGCGCAGCCGATCGGGCGTGGCGAGCGCGACGGTGGTGGCGCGGATGTTCATGCTGAACATGTCCACGAACCCGCTGACCGCGAGCGCCGCGAACGAGAGCGGGTAGGAGCGCGAGAGGCCGAACACGACGATGCTCGCGCCGAACGCGCCCACGACCAGGAACAGCGTGCGTCCCGCGCTCCTGCCCAGCGGCCGGCGCGTGAGCGCCGCCGCGCCAATCAGCGCGCCGATCGCCGGAGCACTGCGCAGCACCCCCAGGCCGATCGGACCGACGTGCAGGATCGAGCGCGCGAACAGCGGCAGCAGCGCCACTGCGCCGCCGAACAACACGGCGAACAGGTCGAGCAGGATCGCGCCGAACAGGATCTGGGTGCGGCCGACGAAGCGAATCCCCTCGAGCACGCCTGCAAGGCTCGGAGCCGGCCGCTCCGGTGTGGCGGCGTGCGCCGCCGGGCTGTGTCTCATCGCCGCCACACAGCCGGCGGCCGCGAGACACATCCCCGCCGCCACCCCGTACACGACCGCGGGCGATGCGGGATAGAGCAGACCGCCGAGCGCGGGACCCACCACCTGCGCCGCCTGTGTGGCGATCGAGCGCAGCGTCATCGCGCTGCCGAGCAGCTCGAGCGGGACGAGGTCGGCGGCAGCGCTCGCGCCGCGGGCGTCCCGAGCGAGGTCGCCACCCCGGCGCCGAACGCGAGCGCGAGGAATGGCCCTACGCTCTTCACTCCCGAGGAGCTCAGCACGACCAGACCGACCGCCACCGCCGCGCTCAGCAGCAGCGAGACACCCAGCACCAGCCGCCGCGGGAAACGGTCCGCGAGATGCCCGGCGGGCAACGCCAGCAGGAACATCGGCACGAACTCGGCCAGACCGATCCACCCGAGGTTCAGCGCGCTGGGATGATTGGAAAACACCTCCCACCCGATCGCCACCTCGAGCATCTGCACGCTCGTGCCCATCGCGATCAGCGCCAGCCACAGCAGCGCGAAGTCGCGCTCTGCAAGCGCCGGTCCGAGTCTCCTCACCTGCGCATTCTCGCGATTTACGCCGAGCCGCCGAAGACAGCGGAAGGCCGACTCGACCTCGATCGAACGGGCCGCTCTCGTGTCCCTCTAGTGTCCGCTGTACTCGGCGTGCCCCGGTCCGCGCTCGAGGAAGCTGCGCACGGCGCCCTGTAGATCCTCGGTCGCGAACAGGGAGCCGGCGTGCTCGGGCACGACCTCGTCCGCGGCGCGAGCGCCGCCTGAGAGCGCCGCGCGGACGATCTGCTTAGTGGCGACATGGGCGAGCGTCGGCCCGTCTGCCAGACGCCGCGCGAACGTTCGTGCCGCCTCTGCAAAGCCCTCGTCGTCGAGCACTCTGTTGACCACGTTCCAGCGCTCGAGCGTGTGCGCGTCGTACAGCTCGCCGGTCATCACCAGCTCGCGTGCCCGCGCTGGACCGGCGCGCTCGAGGAGCCGCTGGGTGCCGCCCATCGCCGGCGTCAGCCCCACGACCGTCTCCACCAGCCCGAACTTTGCCGACGCCGCGGCGAGCAGCAGATCGCACCCGAGCGACAGCTCGAAGGCGGCCGTCAGGCAGAGGGCGTGCGCGGCGAAGACCGTCGGATAGGGCAGCTCCTCCACGCGGTGAATCACCGCTAGCAGCTCGCTCCACAGCTCGGCGCCCTGCGCCGCCGTGAGGCCGTCGAACTCGTGCACATCTACCCCGCCGCTGACCACCCGGCCCCGCGCCTGGATCAGCAGGCCACGCGGCGCGTCGGCTTCCAGCGCGCTTACGGCCTGCTCGAGGCCGTCGAACACAGCCCGGTCGAACAGGTTCACCGGCGGGTGCTCGAGCGTGAGCACGGCCAGCGGCCCGTCGCGTTCGATGCTCCAGGGCTCGCTCATCACCCGATTATCCCAGCGAGGAGGCCGACGGAGTTTAATCGAGCATCCGATCGAGCTCCGTCGGCCACATGAGCCATCCCAGGGCCTGTCGCCGCGTGTCGGCGCCGGCACGCCGCTACGCTCACATCGTGACACCGGAGGAGCTCGCCAACCTCGCGCATCTACGCCGCGCCCGCGATCTGATCGACCGCGAGTATGCCCGTCGACTCGACGTCGCTGCGCTCGCCCGCGCTGCGCTGATGTCGAGCGCGCACTTCTCGCGGCAGTTCCGCGCGACATATGGGGAGACGCCCTACGCCTACCTGATGACGCGGCGAATCGAGCGGGCGAAGGCGCTGTTGCGCCACCGCGAGTTGTCCGTCACCGAAGCCTGCCTGGCGGTCGGGTGTACCTCGCTCAGTTCGTTCAGCGCCCGCTTCACTCAGCTGGTGGGCGAGACGCCGACCGCCTATCGGGCCCGTGACCATAGCGCGCTTGAGAGCGTGCCAGGCTGCGTTGCCAGGGACCTCACTCGCCCGAGCTCCTGGTCGAGCACCGAGCCACAAGTCGAGCAGGATCGGAGAAGCGCACGGGCCACTGTCTCTCTAGTGTTGAAGGCATGAACCTAACTTTCTCCACGTGCTTCGTCCTAGTCCATGATCCAGACCTCGCGCTGTCCTTCTACCGCGACACGCTCGGCCTCGAGCTGCGCAACGACGTGGCCCGCGAGGACTTCCGCTGGATCACCGTCGGCGCCTCCTCACAGCCCGACGTCGCGATCGTCCTTACGAACTACCTGAACGGCAGCCCCGCCGACCGCGACGCGCTCGCCGCCCTTCTCGCCAAGGGCGCCCTGAACGGCGTCCACTTCCACACCGACGACCTCGACGCCACCTTCGAGAAGCTCCAAGCCTCGGACGCCGAGATCGTGCAGGAGCCGACCGACCAGCCGTGGGGCACACGGGACTGCGCCGTGCGTGACCCCTCCGGCAACATGGTGCGTATCGATCAGCCACCCGCCGCGTAGGCTGGGCCTACGGCGCGAGGCGGAACGGCGGGTAGCGATCGGTCACGAGCACGTGGGCGTAGGCGATCACGCGGTTGGTCCAGCGGCCGACGCCGACGAGGAAGTCGAACATCCCACGTGGGAAGCGGCCGGTGAGTAGGATCGCGAACCAAGCGGCGATCACGACGAAGAACGCGGCGATGTAGAGGAAGAACAGCACGACGTAGTGCGGGATCGCAAGCAGCCACTTGACCAGCGGCAGCCAGCGGTTGAGGTCGTTGCGCGCGTCCGGGTAGGTGAGCTCCAGATGCACCGCCTGGTGCTCGTCGGTGGAGGGATAGCGATCCTCCATCAGCGCCAGGTAGACACCTACCCGCGCGGAGAACCGCATTAGCTCGAGGTTCCAGTCAAACCACCAGCGGGGGTACTTCTGGCGAAACAGGATCAGCAGGACCGTGGGAAGGACGATTAGACCGACTGCGCCGAGGGTTCCGGTGGTCCTTCCCCCGCCGTAGGCGTAGCTCTCGCCCTCTAGGAGGGCGAGCACGATCGCGATCGGAATGACCATGAACAGGCGAAAGAAGGTGCTGAGGCGGTTGAGCTGCCGGTCGGGATAGTCGACCGAGTACTGGACGGGATAGGGCTGGTCGGGGTTCACGGGAAGCCTTTCGATTTGGTGTACGGCGTACACTCGTCCTTGGAACTATAGGTGTACGCTGTACACTTGTCAAGGCCGATGACCAAGAAGAAGCTCGCATCCCGCAAACCGCTGAGCAGCGCTCGCGTGCTGAAGGCCGCCGTTGCCCTCGCCGACGAGACCGGGCTTGAAGCGTTCAGCATGCGTGCGCTCGCCCAGGAGCTCGGCGTCGTGCCGATGGCGCTCTATAAGCACGTCGCTAACAAGGAACAGCTCCTCGACGGCATGGTCGACATCGTCTTCAGCGAGATCGAGCTACCCGGTGAGAACCTCGACTGGAGGTCCGCCATGCGGCGCCGGGCGATCTCCACGCGCGAGGCGCTCAAACGCCACAGCTGGGCGATCGGGATGATGGAGTCGCGCCATCCGGGACCGGCAAACCTGAAAAACCACAACGCGGTGATGGGCTGCCTGCGCGAGGCGGGCTTCCCGTTCGAGATGGCGATCCACGCCTATTCGGTCCAGGACGCCTACATCTACGGCTTCGCCCTGCAGGAAAGGGATACAGGATTCGAGACCCCCGACAGCGCCGGCGAAGCGGCGCAGAGGAGAGCACAGACGATCGACGCGCTAGAGGACTATCCGCACCTCGTCGAGATCACTACGAAGCTCCCCAAGTCCGGGTACGACAACACTGCCGAGTTCGCATGGGGGCTGGATCTCATCCTCGACGGCCTCGACCGGCTGCTGCAAGCGCCCCGAGGCCCGCGAGCAGGCCGAGCGCGCCGAGGATCAGCGCTGTGACGCCGAGGCCCTCGCTCGCGCCGCTGCTCACCCGCGTGGCGGCAGCCGGTGTTGGCGTCGGCGTAGACGAACCTGTGACCGTCTCCCCCACTTCCGGCCCTGCCTCCTCACCCGCTATGTCTTGAATCACACCGCCCTTGGCGATGACGTTGATCCTCGGCGAGGGATGTTCGGCTTGCAGCGATGGAGATATCCAGCGGACTACCTGGCCGTTGCTGTAAGTCTGGACGGTCCTGAATTCCAGTGCCTTGCCGGCCGCGTTGTCAGGGATCGCCAGCGACAGCGGGAACTGGATGAACTGGCCGTTGTCGACCTTGCCCAGCGGGCCCATCCACGTCCACACGATCTGAGAGACCTCTGTATCGATCGTTTCGCCGTCGTCTTTGATCGGGGTCGGGAGCTTGGTTTCGATGACCTTCGTGCTCCAACCCGTGATGTTTTCGTAGTCGACGCCTGTAAAGCCCTGCGGGAACAGCATGTCTACCTTCTTGACGTAGGCGCCTTCCTGCTCGCCGGGGACCCGCACGTCGAGCGTCGCGAACGCTCCGGCGGGGATGGTGTTGGGATGCAGACTGATGTGCGCCTGCGCGCTGGCGGGCACAAGGAGCGCTCCTGCCGCGAGCAGCACAGTGACCTTCTTGGACTTCATGTTTGATGTACCTCCGGAGTAAGTGACTGAAAGAAACTGGACTCACCGAGCGCGATATTTAGATGCCTTCGATTCAACGGGCTCATCCGATAGGCACCTTTACGGTGCAACTGAACTGTTCAAATTCAGAGATGCGATCGACGATTTCGATATCCCAAGCGCCACCGGGGCTGAGGACCGCCGAGTTCAAGATGTAGTGCCCCGGTCCCGCCACGATCGGCTTGAGCATCAGCGGTCCAATCCCCTTTGAGGGCAACTTGGCGGTGACGGTAAGTTCCTTAGTGGCGGCGAACTGGCCGCCGGTCTTGGCGTCGATGAGATAGAGATGGATCGTGTTCAGCCCGACCTTCGCCGGTTCGACCGTCATCTCGAGCTCCGCCGGACCGATCGAGGTGTTGACAGAGAACGGCCCCATCGCGGCGTCGATCGGCGGCGCGTAGCTGATGAGAGCGGCGGTCACACCGAACACACACAGCATCAGCGCGAACTCGCCCCGCATCGTGCTGCGAGCCAACGCCCCGACCCCGCCAGGGGATCGCCCATCCCCCACCAAGCGCCGAAGCGCAGGCAGGACGCGTTCACGGTTGATGAAACCAAAGCCGATCAGGCAGGCAAGCAACACGACCTTGACGACGATCAGCGCGCCGTAGGTCGTGTGGAAGAGACTGTGAAAACTGCGCACGTCGATGTACGCCTGGATCACACCCGTGACGGCGATCACGACCACCGCGCCCAACGCGATCGGCGAGAACCGCACGAGCATTGCAAGCAACAGCCGGCTACGCTCGCCACCCTCGAGCCGGCGCGTCGCGCCCGGCAGTGCGATCAGCAGACACGCGATACCTCCGACCCACACGCTGCCCGCCAGCACATGCAGAACATCCGAGGGGAAGAACACCGCGACCGGAGTCTCGACGCTCGCATGTCCCGCCAACGCCGGGGTGATCGCCAGATACAGAGCACCGATCTCAAGTAGCGCGAGAACCGCGCGTCGGGGACGCGCAGTCGGCGCCAACGTGTTCTCGGCATCCAGCGAGCCGGCTCTCAACCGCGGGGTCGCGTCCTTGCCTATCGCCCTCACCGCCGGCATCAGGGCGCCGAGCAATGCCCAGTCGATCGCGCGCAGACCCCACACCTTGCCGAACCGGCTTTCCAGCGTGTTTTCGACGATCGAGCTTTTTAGTGAGGCCCACAGCGAGACGCCGGCCGCGCTCGCGCCCTGCAACAGCACCCCGAGCACGCTTACAACCACTCCGATCGCGATCGCAATCGCAAACAGCCGCCCCAATCGCGAAGCGAACACACGCGACGCGAGTGACCAGCGGTCCTCCGAGCCAGCGACCGCTGTCAGGCCCGGTATCCATGCGAAGCGCAGAAAGACCAGGCCACCAATCATCAGCGCAAGCGTCAGGTAGTTCAGCCCCCGAACCACACCGAACGCGACCGCAGTGACTTTGCCGCTCTTGTGTTTGCCGACCAGCCCGGCAACCGTGAACCTCGGCGCAGCGCCGGCGTGACCGATGTTGAACACCAATCCGCCATAGACGATGTGAGTGTCGGCCGATATCACTCGGTAGGTGCCCGTGTAGGTGCCAGCCGCTAGACCCGGCTTCAACCCGACGCCCAGCCAATGCTCATTGCCGTCGGGGTGTGAAACGTTCAGATCGTCTACCTCGTCGCCGTGCGCGTCATAGACCCGCACGGCGCCGAGCGTCCCGCCGACGTCCTGGTTGAACTCGAAGATCACCTCCGGCGGCTGGACCTTGACCGTCGAGCCCGACAGCGGTGAGGTGTCCAGCAACTGCGCGTGCGCCCACGCCGCCGGCGCGCTTCCCAGCAGACCGGCCATGGCAAGCGCGAGCGCTAGGGCGCGCGCGGCGACGACAAGACGACGGGACATTTGAAGACTCCTCGCATATGTGTGTGGCCTGTACGGCCTAACCGCAGATCCGCTCAAACGGACAGACGCGCCCGTGAACGGCAGGGACTTCCATCCAAGGACGAGCAGCCGACGCCCCGACGGGGCAGGAAGGGTCTAGCTCGCCGCGATCGGCATCGGCGGCGGGCGCACCGCGAGCGAGGAACCCAGCAAACGACCCCCGCGCACCGCCAACCGCGCCACACATCGGCGCGGGGACACACACGAGCGCGGGCGTGGCCACCGGGTCGGTGCCGCGCTACGCAGCGCGAGCAGGACACGCTCGCCCGGATAGCGACGCGCGAGCAGCGGCACCGCGACCACAACAGCCGGCAAGAGACAGAGCAGAGCGTGGAGCACGGCGTAAAAGATTACTGCACGTCCGCTGGATCTGACCGGATATCGCGCGGGGCTTGCCCGATGCAGTGCCGTCGCGACTGCTGCAAAGATCATCGGCATGAATGACAAGGAGTCCACTCAGGCCGAGCAGTCCCTCGAGTGGCTAGCAACCGACCAGCGCAAGCTGCTAACCGACCTGCGCGCAGCAGCCGCAGACGTACCGCGGCTGGCATCACGAGTGGAGGGGTATGCCGACGAGCACGCGGACGCGATGTCGATGGGTCTGCGGGAATTGACCGACCGGCTGTTCCCGGTGATGAGCGAAGGACAGCCAGAGCACACCCAGGCACTGGGCCGGTTGTCGTTGGCGATGCTTCATGACGACGAGGCAATCGCGATGTTCACCCGATTCGGCGACGGATCCTCGCGTGTCCTCGTTTCTTCAGGTCTCATCAGCATGCTGCACCTGCTCGCCGAGCTCACCTCGATCTGGTACCACGAGGTTGGTGGGGCTGGGTGGCGTAGGGCATTCAAGATGATTCGGGCGATTAATCGTCTTGAGCAAGATGAGCGTCTAATCCCAGTGCTCGCCGTCGCGCTGCGATGGAATGTCATCCACCGCCGGGTATGGGGAAATAGCGCCACGTTGGCCTTCGAGCCTGCGAGCGAGGAGTCGGTCTCCTTCCGTGATCTGTCCGCACAGATGGCGTTGGTCTTTGTGCTTGCGCATGAGTGTGCGCACGGGCTGCTTGGTCACGACGCCAACAATGCCGGCGATTGGGACGCCGAGCTGGCGGCTGATGCGATGGCATTCCGTGCAACGCAACGATTCATCGACGTCACTGAGGGCAACTCCCCTCCGCTGCACGCACTCTTAGCCGCTCGTCTGGCGTTCTTTACGTCCGACCTGATCGAGCACGTTTTGTTCGTGCGACCGCCCGTCCGACACCCTTCAGCGCACGCGCGCTGGGAGGCGCTAGTCGACGAGGTTGGTGATCGGACCGAGCTAGCCAAGGCAGAGGTGCTCACCGCGGGGCTTGACACTGCCGTTGGGCGAGCTTCAGATTTGCGTTTCGCGCTGCCAGCGTCATGGTGGGCAACTGCATATAAGGATCGACGGGTGCACTGCGATGTCCACGAGCCGGACTACTACGAGCACTTCCCCTTCTTAGACCGAATGAGCTTTGGGGATCCCGACGACCCGGCACGTATGCTGAACAAGTGGGCTGGTGAGCATGGGCTTTGCGCACTTCAGGCCGCGTTCACCACACGAGACGAAGGTCTCGAAGCCGGTCTGCGGGCGCTTGGAGTCGATGCACATGCGGCACAGGCGATCGCCAGCGCCGATGCTCCCCTCAGCACCTACACGCTGACAGAGCTCGTCTTGGGCTCACCAGCGATTTCGGTCCTTCCGACGTCGACGTTGCGAAGGCTTGCGACAGTGGCGACGGTCACGCTGATGTCCGGAGTTGAGCAGGGGATCCTCTAGTGTCCGCAAACCGCCTCATACCCGCGTCGGAGTAGGACAACCGCGAGTAGCGTGAGTGGCGGCCGACCAGCGAGTGTCGTCAGAGCGTCGGCGAGAACAGCCCAATCATTGAAGCGATCCTGGAGATCCTTCGCAAAGACGGCTTGCACGCTCTCGTCGTGACAAATGGCGACACGAATCTTGTCGGCGCGCTCCTCGATCCAGTGCTCTGCGAACCTCCGATACCGACCGGGGTCCTCCGGGCCAAATCCGATTCCGGGACCGAGCAACTCCTTCCCGAGCATAGCCAGCAGGTCGTCCTCGGAGAGCTCGGTGAGCGTCGTCACAGGCATCGGCTGAAGTTTGCCGTGTTCGGAGCAAAACCGCGTATGGCTACCACCCAGGACCCGCAGCGTGACCTAAGAGGGGCGTGGCGACAGGGGCGCGGCGACTGCGCGAGGGGCGTGGCGACTGCGCCAAGAAAACCCTGTCCGTCGAGGGTTCAGTCAACGAGAACATCGATTGAAGGGACATACTAGTGATCGTCATAGCGTCAGCGCCAGGGATCGTGCTCCGGACAAGCGAGCCGCTGCGCCCCATACGGTTTGGATTAGCGTCTCACCGCACGCGCCCGTCGGCGTCGAGCACGAATCCCGGCAGGGCAAAGCGCTCGGTCAATAGTTCCGGGATCGCTTCGCGCGGCGGCTGGGAGACCTGAGTGTTGCCGGGCCACTGCACCCTCAGCTCGAGCGCTCCGCTCCAGTCGTTGATCGACTCGCGGCTGCCGTCCGGGTGGTGGACGGCAGCGACCAGCCCGAACACGAATGGCGACCGCGGATTGGTGGATGTCCACCAGTTGCTCGTCTCGATGTCGATGCGTGGGACCGGCTGCGGAGAGAAGGCGTACCCGTCGGACCATGATCCGTCGGCCAGTGTCTGAAGAACCAGCTCAGAGCCCTCCTCCTCCTCAACCACCCGGAAGCTCCATCCGGACTGCTCGTGAGCGTCGGCGCCGTGCGGTCCAAACGGGATCGGATCAAGCAGCGTCCCGAGCCCGAAGCCAACATCGGCGTGCCAGATGCGCTCATCGTCGTCTGTCACCCTCAGCACGAGGTGGCTGCGTGGACGCACCGTACCCGGCGGTGCCCCGCGGCGCACGCGAGCAAGCATCGGCTCGACGGTGAGGCCGAGATGCTCGAGCGCCGACGCCAGCAGCAGGTTCTGCTCGAAGCAGTAGCCGCCGCGCCGCTCATGCACGAGCTTGCGCTCGAGATCCTCCTGGGCAAGCGATACCGGGATCCCGCGATGCGGATCGAGGTTCTCGAACGGGATCGAGGTCGCGTGCGCGCGGTGAATGGCCCGCAGAGTCGGGCGCTCGCCGGCGCTCAGCCCAACGCGCTCGAGATAGGCGACGAAATCCAGCATCCCGGCAAGCGTATAACCCGGTGACTCAACGTTGCGACTGCCGATACGCGCGCGCATGCCAGGTCCCAATGCGAGCTTTCAACTCCAGAGCCAAATCCAGCCCTCTCACGCCACTCCCCAATATCAATCGAGGTCTCTCATCGGGAGACAGGTTGTGGGGCGCAGTTGCCGAGGATTCGACGAGGCGTGGACGATTTCTCGTGGGCGGTCGGGAGACTATTGCCTCCTACGGCCCTCGCCGGATTGAGTTGCCGGCCCTACTCCTGGCGAGACCAACTACCCGATCAGGTGCGTCGGCGAGAGCAGCTACAGCGTCTGCAATCCGCTCAGCCCGATCCTCGCTGATCGTGGTTGGGCGGCTTCTGAGCCGGGCTCGTAGCCTCGGCCCGTGAACATACGCGCATCGGTCGTGTTCGGCCAGGCCTTCCGGGAAGTCAGCCCAGAGGACGACTACCCAACATTGCTCTGGAGAGGTTCCCGCGCCATTTGGCGACAGACATACGGATTCGCGTCTCAAAGTCCTGAATCCGGCCGTGAGTCAAATCAGTACCGTAGACACGGAGGCCAAGCTCGAACATATGTTTGTCTAGCCGCGACGGCATCCTCACTCAGGTCGAGTCATCCCGTGAGCACCAGGCATGCCGGCGTAGGAGTGCCTGCACCGCAGGCACGAAAATCATCCAGGGGGAGCGGTTCGAGTTGGCTTAACTAAGTCTGTGGCCATTGCGGTCATCTAGACCGCTGTCATATCCGCAACGCTAGCTTATTCGCACGTTGTCTGGCGCTTGATTGCTGATCTCGGGACTTGGACGTGCCGTCGCTAACGACGCGTGCGCCGACGCAGCCGCGACCACCACCGCAATGGAAGGGTCTGCTCGAGATGGCGCCACTCTTGCGGTTCTACGCCGGGTTCCTGTTCAAACCTGGATCGTCCGGAGCTGAAGCCGGAGCTGTTGCCGTTACCCAGCGTCGGCCCTCCCGGGCCGTACCCGGGACGAGCACCAACCGGGGGAAAGCCGCCGACCGTCCCGGCGCCGTTGCCCGAAGGTGGGCGGCCCGCACTGAACCCGGCACGGCCGGGCCCGCCGAAGCCGGGTCCGGGGCTCGGCGTCTGCGTCGCTTGCTTTGCCCAGTTTTCGGCCCACTTCCTCGCCAGCGGCACCATCGCCCGCTCCCACTCCTCAACGTATGCCTCGCCCACGGCCTTCTGGACCTCCACGGCTCGCGCGGTCAGCGTCCCTCTGGCCTTGACCTCATGTTCACGCCGGACCTCGGCGGCATCGACAGAGGCCGAGGCGATGATCTTGCGCGCCTCGGCGTTCGCGTCGTGCTCGTCGGCAACAGCACCGCGCTGGTCTTTCTCGACGTAGTCGAGGACTTCCTCGTACGACGAGGGCTCGCCGAGTGACATCATCGTCTTCACAAACGCCGGCAGCGAGTCGATCGCGAGAATCAGGTACCAAATCAAGTTGGCGAGGTTGCGCATTCCTGCGTTGTGGGCAGTCAGCCGATCGAGGGCTTCGATGCGATCCAGCAGACCCGGAGATTCGCGCGATTCCGTGACGTACTTGGCTTCGCTCTTGCCTCGTTCGCCTTCCAGCCTTTCCAATTCGGCGTCCACAACCTTCAGACGTTTGCTGCTGAATTCGTGTTTCTTCTTTACCTCACCCTGTTCCGTTCCCGCACGTTCCTGTTCAAACGCGTTCAGCCGTTCGCGGATTTCCGCGACACGAGTTGAGGCCGATTCGGCTACTTCTTTCTTCTTGTGGAACACGGGGCCCGCACCCTGCTTGCTGGTCCCGCATTTCCCTTCCAGCTCGCAGGTCGCCCGACGCTGATCTTCCCGTTCCAGGTTTTCGGCATTGTGCAGTTCGCCAACGATCGCCTGGTAGCGGGGTTCCGCCGCCAGCGATTCGCTCGTGTGGTTGCTTTCGAGCGCAGCCTGCTGTTCAGCCTTTTCCGCCTTCAGCTTTTCGATCGGGTTGAATTCGCTTTTGAGCCGCTCCCGATCTTGCCCGAGCTGTTGGCCTTTGTCGATGTGTACTTGCCGATTAACTTCATGGGTGAAGGCTCGCAGCACGAGCGGCTTGGCGACGACCATGCCGACGATCACCGCCAACACGACGCGAGGTATGGCCATCATGATCGTCAGCCACCAAATCCGCTGCCTCCTGATCGACATCAGCAGCCAGCGATCGAAGGTCATGATCGCTGCGCCCCAGCCGAGACCGAGGATTACGGCGATAATCATGGAGGCATGCAGGAAGTCGTGAATGGTGAAGCCCATCGATAGGGTCGCGAGTGTCGCCGCCACCAGCACGACGCCGCCGGTAGCGGCGAACTTTTTCGACTCGGTGGGACATTGCTCGAGCACCTCCGGGACCGCCCCCGACATCCAGATGAACAGGCCTTTCATCGCAGGCTCTTCTCACGCTTGCGCTTAGGCAGTCGCCACTCTGGCGGCGTCCGCAGCGGCGGCACGAGCTGTGCCGAGAACACATCGGGTATCGGCGGGAACGCTGGGATCGCCGACCCGTCAAGTCGAGGCCCGGCGACTCTGCCTGGGGTGCGCGAGAACGCCCGGTCGAACGGTGGGGCGATTGGGAAAGGGTTCGTATCGGCCAACGGGAACTCCGGCCAGGGTGTCTCGACGTGGATCGATAGCCCGGGGAAGTCGGGAACGGGGATCGCCTCAATCCGCGGCAGCGGCACTGTCCGGACGGTCGGGGATGTCCAGGAGAGGCTTCCCCAACGGTTGACCGCGTTGAGCGTCACCTGTGTTGTGCCAGCGCCGACCTGGACATTCGCTTCGCCGGCGGGGCCACGGACGCCCAGCAGCGGGCTCTCGACGCGTTCGGCATTGCTGGTCTGCCACGTCACCGTCACCTCCGTGCCTTCGAGCACCAGCAGACTCGACAAGCTCGTCTGCAAGAACTGCGGCGGCTGACGAATGCTGCCAAGCGCCTTGACCCAGTCCGCCGCGGTTGGTCGCCGTGCGCCGTTCAGGCCGGCCGCGAAGAAATCGGCGCAGATCGAGACAATGGCACTCGGGATGTGCACTTCGACCCGCTCGCGGAAGCTTTTATACCCCTGCTCCTTGCTCGCCACAAAGGGGGGCCTGTGAACGTCGATCGCCGGCCAGCGAAAGCCGGTCGCCGCGTACTCCGCGAGAGAGCTTACGGACACGCGGATGAAGAAGATCGGACTGTGTCCAAAGATGAGGGTCGTGGCAAGCATTCCCACCGACCACCGCTCGGCGGCAGGAGTATGCGGTACTTTGTTCAGCCCATTGCCGTCGCCCTTGACCTCGACCGGGACGAACTCGTCCTGCTTGCCTTCGGTACGGGGCACCTCATCGCCGTTCACCACTAGCGCACCCAAGTCGAAGTCGATCAGCTGCACATCGGCGGTCTGCTGATTGACCATCAGGTTTGGCAGGTTCTGATCGCCGTGTGTGAAGCTGATCCGCTCGAGCAGCGCAGCACAACGCGCGTAGGTGTACGCGTAGTCGATTCGTTCTCCCAGGCTTGCGCTTCTGATGAAGCGTTTAAACTCGCCCTCGGCGTCGCATGGCACCGACGTGTAGCCAAGCTGGGTCAGATCGAGCATGAAGGCCACGAGCCGGAGGGCACCGTCAACTCGTGCCTCTACAAGCGAGAACGGTGTCGCCAGCAGACCGTCCAGCGCTTCTGCGCCGCCGCGAGAAAGGCCAGCGTGAAGCCCCGTGACCCGCTCGATGACCTCAGCCTCTTCGACTCCTGTTTTACGTAGTTCAAAGAGCTTTGCGACCAGTGGCATACGAGGCGCCTGACCGTTCTTGGCGCGGACGACATGAATGCCTCCATAGCCCCCTGTGCCCTGTTGACCGCCGAGTGCGAATCGCTCGCCGACCGCTGGCAGGTCGATGCGATGACGCCCGGCGAACTCCTTTAGCTCGCAGTGAACCGACTCGATCGTCAGGTCAGCGCTCATCGCTGGGTGTCCCGCGCTGGGTTGGCCAGCGGCCGCGTCATCACACAGCCAACGCTCGCGTCGTCCTCGAAGGCGCCGTCGGCGAGCAGCGCCTCGAGCGTGGCGTCGAGAATTTTCTGCAGCAGTGCCGCGCTCTGCTCGGCGTCGCTCTGCAGCAGGTCCTGCCAGCGGGCTGCCAGCGCACCGAGCACTCCAATCAGCCTTGTGGGTATGCCCTTCCAGTATCTCCCGTCTGGTGTTTTGGCCTGCGGGCAGTCCTCGTCAGTGGCCACGCCATCGCTGCACGCGAGGTACAGGCGGGGCTTCAATCGACTGGTCAGCCGACAACCCTTCTCAGCCTCGAAACCGTATGCCGGAGCCGGCAGGAACGACTCGAGCGCCGGCTGCCCACGATCCCAGTTTAGCTGGGGCAGAGCCAGCCCGCACCAGCGCAAGTTCATCACGCCGGCAACCGCCGTCTGGGGAGCGATCTCGAATAAGCTTCCGTTGCCGATGAAGCAGTGCGAGACGAGCCCTTCAGGTTCGGCTCCGACGGCGATCAGCGTAGTCGCCCCATCGCTGCTCAGCTCGTGAGCCGCAGCCATCTCCTCGAGCCCCCAGATGCCTGTCCTAACCCCGGCCTCTTCAATGTGGCTCGCAGCCAACAACGCCATCTCGGAGGCAACTGCACCCGATTGCGGCAACGACCCGACCCCATCGCAGATCACCACGCCGGCGCCGGCTGCCGCCTCGCCCACCCGGAACACAGCGACGCTGTCCTGGTTCTCGCTCTTGCCTGGCCCGACCACGGTCGCGACCGCCGGGATGACCTCACACATCGCCATCTGCATGAGCTATTGACCCGGAGGCAGAGCTGGCCGGCTGGCCGTGATCGAGTCTTTGAAGAATTTTCGCAGCCCGGCAGCGTCGTAGACGTGCTGGAACAGCCTTGGTTCACTGACGATCGACGCGAGCAGAGACCCGCCTGCCGCAGGCTGATCGCGCGTGGCAAACAGACACGCCGCCAGCGACGTGTTGCGCAGCCCGCGAATCCGTTCCGCGATTCGCTGTGTCTGCTGCACGTCGCTGTTCTCTTCGCCGTCCGACATCACGGCCACGACCGCCGACACCGGCAGCTCCTGCGCTTGACCCGTCTGCAGATAGGCCTCCACGATCGACGCTGCTGCTTCCAAACCCTTGTAGATGGCGGTCCCGCCGGTGCCGTGCGCGGTCGGGTCGAAGGTCTCATCCCGCGGTATCTCAGCCAATTTCCTCGGGGGGCGCGCATCCGTGACCATAGTGTTGAAGGAAACGAACGCGAAGTGGTAGTTCTCCGAAGACCGACCTTCCTGCATTTCTTTCACTAGCATCCGTACCGCGATGTCGACGGCGGCCGCCTTGGTGCCATGCGGCACGTCCCCCTCCGCCGAGGCGCCTGAATTCACCTGCAGCGTCATCGATCCAGAGCCGTCGTTCACCATCACGGCCAGCTGATACCACGCTGGCGCAGCGACGATCTCAGCGTCGATGTAATCGTCGAACCCACTCATCCCCCACCTCCATCCATAGAGAACCAGCGCGGCCAAGAGCCCCGCATTTCACCCACTAAACATCAATGGTCCCGGTGCTCTCCGCCAGGTTGAAACCTGACGGCCATTCTCACGTGGCCAGGCACCGGAGCCTTACGACGGCGCAAGATAGCGGATTCCGATCGTTAGGGCAAATCAGTTGATTGAGCATCGCTGGCCTGTTTCCACCGATCATTAACGACGCTTGCGGCCAAAAGACAAGTGCGGGCTCGCCTGGCTCTAAGGCTGTGCTTGCCACACCTCTGCATCGGGGCCCTGCCAGGTCTCAAGCACATAGGCGCAGAGCTCAGATCCGCGGACGTTGATCCGCTCCTCATCCCATGCCTCGTTCTCGCACAGA
Source organism: Solirubrobacteraceae bacterium (assembly GCA_036501265.1). Taxonomy (GTDB): domain Bacteria; phylum Actinomycetota; class Thermoleophilia; order Solirubrobacterales; family Solirubrobacteraceae; genus Palsa-465. Next base: position 42,537 of record DASYAP010000212.1, read on the forward strand.
TGCTGGTTGACGAGCAGCTGGCTCCGCCTGGCAAGCTCCTTACGCTTGCCCGACCAGGCAGCGTTGGACATCGACGAGTTAAGAGCACGCGTGACCAGTGTCAGGTTCCCCAGGAGGTGGACGTGTGCGTCGCGATGCTCTGCCGCTTGAGCTGGGTCCGTTTCATCGTCGATCAGCACAGGCCAATTGTCGGTCCAGGCCTGCGGCATGGCGTGCTCGATGGTGAGCTTGTCGGGCAGTGGCATCTGCTCGCTCAGCGGTGTCGCGGCGATCTGCTCCTCGCACGCCTCGAGCAGGACACGGATGCGCCGCTGATTAATCCAGCCATACATAGGAACTCGCAGCAGTCGGTGTCTAATCTCAGCGTCGGTCGGCCAGCGGTCGGTGTCGTTCTCGAACCCGCGCAGAACTTCCACGACCGTGACGTCGGCCGTCGTGAGGTCCTGCTGCTCGTGCAGACGGGTGAGAAGCGCCGCCAGCAGCCGGTTGTAGTGCTGCGTGGTCGCTCCGAGCATCATGCGGCGAACCAGCCAGCTCTCCAGGGCACGAAGAGTCCGTGCTCGCCGCTCGATGCTGAGCTCTCTGGTGCGGAACAACAAGAGCGCCACCGGGATGAGCGTCGTCGTGTCCATGAGATCCAGGCGATGGAAGAACCGCCCCTCAACAGACGTGCGGTCCAGTTCGTCAAATGACCGATAGGTCTTCGCGTCCGCGCTGAGCTCCTTGACGATCTCAGCGGCCTGAACAGAGGGGTCGGCCTGCATTATCAGGCGGCGAAAGTCCGCGAACAGCCTTTGAACGCGCGGCGTCTTGCCGGTGCGCATAGTCAGCCAGTGCATCAGGAAGAGGTCGGCGCGCTCGCTGGTGTACCGGCCCTGTCGCACGGTCTCAAGCCAGTACTCGCCATCGCCGAGCGCAGGCTGCCAGTACATGGCATGGAGCTCGCGAGCGTTGACTCCCTGGCGGGTCGCATGGCGCAGTAGCGAGTTCTTGGCGAGATCCAGCGAGGTAAGATCAGCACCCCGGGAGTTGAGTGTCTCGAAGATGACTTGCGCGTCCGAGCTGCCGTCAAGCTGGATCGCAACGACCTGGAGCAGACCTTCGACGGTGTCCTGCAGCGCATCGAGCCGGTCGGCCGAGTCGTCGCCTGTGCCGAGCCAATCATCGATCGTCGTCCTAAAGTACCGCAGCGCCCCGGAAATCCCAGTCTCCTCCATCGGGAGAGGCGCTCCCGCCTCCGGTCGAATTGCTTCGCTGAACTCCTCTCGATCGTCCTCGCTCGGCCAAACCTTGAACGCGAGCGGACCCTCGGCATGGCGTCCCTCGTTTCGCAGCATTCGATCGATGTCGGAGACCCTTAGCTCGTCTCGCTCCTGCGCGACAGCCCGCAGGGACGCGAGCAAAACCTGCAGAGTCGTCAAGCGCTGCTGACCATCGATCACCGAGAACACCTTGACCCGCCCGGGGTCCGCGGATCGCAACTCGATCACAATCGCACCAAGGAAGTGCGCGAGCATCGATTGGCCCCCCAAGCGTCCGCTCGCGGTCTCCGCGACGTCCTCCCACAGCGGAACCCACTGCTCCTCCTTCCCCCAAACATACGGGCGCTGGTAAATCGGAACCTCGTAATGAATCCGATCAGCGAAGAGATCCTGGAGGGTGACCAGCCGCGGGTCAATCACGGTGTGCACTCTAGCTATACGAACCAGTTTCTGGGGCCTTGGAGGGAATCGCCCTATCTCATTCGGTGGATGTTTTGGTCGACGGAGCACAGTCCTTGGCAGAGCTTGAAAGCTGGGAGAATGGTTCAAGTTGGGCTAGCTAAGCCGTTTTCGGCTCCCGTGCGCAGCCATTTTGCGGGCATCAAGACCTACCCCGATGCCGAGTGGCCCCGCGCGGGACCGGCCACCTCCCCGACCGCGACATCGCACGCGCAACAGGCGCGGCACTGAGCACCGTACGAGAATGGCTCGCGCGCAGCAGCGCGACAAGACGCAATCGCGGCATCAGTATTGGAGCGTCAGGCAGGTGAGCGTCGCGTCGTCATCCCGCTCCGCGTCATCGAGGATCTGAACGAGTAGGAGTACAGCGCGAGCGACAACTCCGCAACTGCGCGCGCCAGTGGTTCCCGAGGCTCCTACGCGCTCGTCGGGCCAGGCGACGCGCCCCAGACATTGGCGCTACACAGGGATGCCTGCGTGCAGAGGTCGATGACATCACCAATGTCGCCATGCCTGCCTCTGCGGAGTGACCACTTGCGGCAACTGTCCGGCCGCAAAGGTGGCCGCAAGAGCCCGCTGCAACCACTTTGCGGTCACCGAGACCGCAAACAGCAGCGAAACGAGGCGAACAGCATCCCGCGAAGCCCAGTATTTGCGAGGATTTGCTTCTATTCGCGGATCTTGAACCTGCCGACTTTTCATCGGGGAGAATGGTTCAAGTTGGCTTTGCAATGCGGATTTCCGGCCTTCTGCGGTCCATTTGCGGTCCTCCAGACCGTCGTGGTACCGGGCCGCTGGCGAGTGGGACCAAGCGTATGTCATCGTGAACATCTGTCAGCCCGACGATGTTCACGAGCGGCGAATATTGCATAGGTTCGTCTGTTCCATTTGATGCCAGCATACTGTCGATTTCTCGACGACATGGTGCTAGACTTCCGCAGATGAGCCTTGCCTACGCCGAAGAGGCGATCCACGTTCACGACACCGGCCACCTCTCCGACCGCGACATCGCACGCGCAACAGGCGCAGCGCCGAGCACCGTACGGGAATGGCTCGCGCGCCGCAGCGCACCAAGCGGAGTCCGCGCCGAGCGACTCGCCGAGCTCTCCTCACTGGTCGAACGACTCGCACGCATCATCCGCCCCACCTACATCCCCGTATGGCTCAGCAAGCCCATCTCCGCCCTCGACGACGACAAGCCGATCGACCGCATCGCCAAAGGAGACTACCGAGCAGTCGCCCGCCTAATCTCCGGCCTCGAGGACCCAGGCGCAAGCTGACGTGCCGCTCGAGGTCGCAGCGATCGCCGTGCGCGGACGCTGGGTCAAGCACACCTACCCCGGATCACCCCCACTACCCGAACGCGACCCACCACCGGACAACCGCTGGCAGCGCGGCGACGTCGTAGACGCGCTCTACCTCGCCGACAGCGAGCAGACCGCATGGGCAGAGTGGTACCGACACCTCGCCGAGCGGGCGATCCCGCCCCTCGCGCAGATGCCGCGCGCACTGTGGACATGGGATGTCGACGTGGAAGTCGCCGACCTCTCGTCAACAGAGCACCTATCGAAGGTAGGCCTACTGTCACCCCTTCCCGGCAACGCGAATTGGCCTGTCTTTCAGCACGTCGGCGAGCAACTATCACGCGAGGGATGGGCGGGGCTACTCGCTCCAAGCGCAGCTCGACCCGCCGGGCAAGTGCTGTGCCTCTTCCGACGCGAGCACGACATACACGGGGCAACGCCAGTCTCACCACCATGTGAGATCACCGAGCCCCCTCCACCACCGACAGGACTGCGCACCTAGCGACCAGCTTGAGGCGCCGGGGTGATATCTGCCCCAAGCTGTTCGCGAAAAAAGATCCACTCCACCCCGCCGATTCTGCATCCATTGTGGAATCCGTGGACAAACTGTTCGGCGAGGGAGCAGTCGTGAGATCACTCTAATTGGAACTATCTGACGCATGATCTGGTTCAAGCTCGTCGGCACATCCGAGGAACCTATACCGCCGGACTGGGCAGTCGAACGCCCAGATCTCTTTCGGGAGATCAGATTCCCGTGGAACAAGCCTCCCCGAGATTTGTCGAACGGTGAGCGGATTATCGTGTACGCGGTCGGGAGCCGAGTTCTGATCGCCAACCAGACTGTTGACGGACCGCCACGCCTGATGCAGAGACGAGGACCCATCGGCTCGCCCCAAAACCGTTGGCCGCACTCGGTATCCGTCAAGACGGACTTTTATTGCTCGCCTCTGTCGAGTGCTCCAGTGTTGCGGGAGGTAGCCCCCGACTTCGCTCGCCGGTATGCAAGCCGCTTTCGTGACGGCTCCCATTGGCGTATTGAAGCCGAAGAGTACGAATTGCTTGCCGCCTCGATCAAGACGAGCTGTCATCCATACGCAAGCTAAAGCCAGACGCCTCGCGTTCCACAGGGTCGCAGAAGCGATTTAGCCAGTGTCTCAAGGACCTCAAAGGCTCGCGATGCGTCGCAGCGTTTCAGCCGTCCCCGGCGGGCGCGACAAGCGCAGCGCGGATTCCCTGGAGACGCGCGACGACCTCGTCGAACGTCCAGATCTGCACGTCGCTGAGAGCGTTTCGGAAAAGCTCGAAGCTGCGCGCTTCGTCAGCCCCGAGGGAGGTGGCTGTGCCGGCGATGAGCACGCAGCGCGGGTTGAAACTGCGGAACTCGCCGACGTCCGACTCTGCGCGCAGCTGGTTGAACGTCTTCTCGAAGCGGTCGCGGTAGCCGAGCACCTGCACGACGCCGCCGCTGAGATCCTTGTCGATGGAGAACGCGCCGCTCGTTCGATACGCCCGACCACAGATCGAAGTGACTGGTGTCTTGATCTCGACGAAGGCGACATTGTGGGTGAGTTCGTTACGGAGGAGGAAGTCGACCTCACCGCCACCGCGGCGGTCCACGCCCTTCCCGCCGACGTACGCTCGTTCCTGTAGCACGACGACAGGCGATCCGGTGAGCTGGGAGAACACCCAGGCGTGTTCGGCGAGCAGCTGCTGCCAATAGTCCTCGTCGGCGTTATCGGCGTTCGCCAGCCAAGCCTCGAGGAGCGCGTCGAGCTGCGAAAGATCGACCTTGCGCCCAAGCGCAATGATCGCCTCGGGCTGCACCGCCGCGAGGGCCTCCGCGAGCTCGGTGTCCGATGAGTCGATGAGGGAGCGCACGACCTGCGGCAGGCTGTCGCGGTCGATGAAGACGCGCTCTCCCCAGCGGATTCCGTGGCGCTCGTAGAGCTGCGTCCGCGCGAGCAAGCCATCCATGAGCGCGGCCACCTCCCCGGTGTGCAACTCCAAGGCCCATCCCTCGCCGGACTTCAGCGTTGAGAGGCGCTCGCCGCGGATGTCCTCCCACTCGCCACCCTTCGCGCGCCGCTGGTAGACGAAGCAGCCCCGGAGGGGCTCGTCGCGCTCGACGAGCGTGGGCAGGAAGACTAGGCGAGCGCGCTCGGTTTCGCGCAGCACGATTGGGTCGGTCTCGACCACGTCGACCGACACCGACGTCGTGCCGATGTGGTCGTTGGCGGCTTGGCCCATGCACCTATTCCAGCACGCGGAACCGACGAGCCATCGGAGACGCGACGATCTGCTCCGTCCATTGCAGCCTTTTGGTGCGTGCGCGCCGGTCTCGCGACCCAGGGTCAATTCCGCTTGTCAGAAAGATTTGTTGTAGCAGGCTCAGGGTATCCAAGAATGTCATCTCGATGCCCTGTCCTGCTTCGCTGCGGGTCAGCAGCCAAGGTACGGTCGCTCCCTGCCTCCGATTAGGTCGCGCACCGTGGCTCGTCAATATCTCCGCATTCGCCCTCCGCTACAAGCACACCTATTTGCGCTGTCGTTTCTGAACTAAGCCAAATAAGCTCCCAGCCCACATGCGCAGAATCACACAAGGCAGCGATCCAGTCCCCATTGCCGCCCCGTGAACGGTGCGCACACACCGGAGGGCGAGTCAGGATCATGAGGCTAGTCAGCGCAACGATCCACGGTTACAAGCGTTTCGCCGAGCCGTCTACGCTGCGCGTCGACGGCAATATCACCGCGCTCGTCGGTCCGAACGAGGTCGGTAAGACCTCGATACTGCGGGCGCTCGCACACACCAACGACACCGAGCCGTTCGCCGCCTCCGAGCTGAGTCGCGGAGCCGACATCGATGAGGGCACCCCTCCGGTCGTGCTGCGGTTCCTGCTTGAGGCACAGGACATCGAGGCGCTCAGCGAGATCCCCGGCACCGCGGAGCTTCGCTGGTACACACTCAGCAAGACCGTGGACGGCACGACCACATTCAAACTCTCGCCTCCCGTCCGCCGCGATGTCTCGGGCCGCGTGCAGCTCGCGAAGGATCTGCGCCGCGCTGCGCCGCACCGTGCGCTGCGCGAGCTCCTCGACGAGCCCGATTCCGACTTCGGGCGGGCCGCGATGATCACGCTCGCGGAGGCACTCGAAGCCGCAGATCAGGAGGACCTGCCCGAGGAGCTGCTCGAGTCACTCGAGGAGTGGGGAACCCACCTTCGTGGAGATCTCCCCGAGAACACCCCAAAGTACATCTTGGCTCTCCCTGACGCGTTGAGCGACCGTGCCACATCGGAGCGCGAAGACCGTCCGACAGTCGCAATCGGTCGGGTGCTGCAATCTCGACGCCCGCGGTTCCTGCTGTTCGGCGACGCGGCCCGCTCGCTTGAAAACTCCTACGAGCTCAGCGAGATCGAGTCACCCTCTACCGCGCTACTGAACCTCGCAGGTCTCGCTGGGCTCGATCTCGCTGAGCTCGCCTCCGCGCTTCGAGATGAGCGCCGCGGCGAGGTTCATGGGCTGCGCGACAAAGCGAACCTGCGGCTGCGCGAATACTTCGAGGAGCACTGGAGACAGACGGGACTAGCTGTTGAGCTCGCGGTTTCCGGAACTGATCTCGAACTCTATGTCCGCGAGACAAACGGCAACTACTGGCAGCTCGACGAACGGAGCGACGGGCTGCGCTGGTTCGTCGCCCGACACGGGCCCAAACATGAGGATAATCGTGAACAATCCGGCTGCGGTGGCGGCGGCGTTCTCGAATAGCTGTAGTCCGACATCGCCCGGAGAGAGGGTCTGCGCTGCGATCCCCGAGCCGATCACGAGCGCGGCCAGGAACGCCGAGCCAAGCATCTCAGCGAGCAGGCGACGTGCGAGCGGAGCGTCCATGCCGGGATCGTATTACATCGAC
>DASYAP010000213.1:0-15546 GCA_036501265.1 Solirubrobacteraceae bacterium
CTGAGGGAGTTCGGGACCAAGCAGCGAGCTTGGGCGAAGGTGGTGCCGTCTGATCGTCTGACAGAAGAGGAGACGATCGCGTCGCTCGGGCCGGACGCCTGGCCCGCGCCGCCGCCACTCGAGGACCTCCTCGATGCGCCGCGCCCGCTGTACGCGTTGCTACGCGACCAGCACGTGATCGCCGGAATCGGACGGTCGTGGGTGGATGAGATCCTGCACAGCGCCGAGCTCTCGCCGTTCGCCCGCGGCTCGGAGCTCGACTCCGGCGAAGCGGACCGATTGCGAGCCGAGACGGTGACGCGCCTGGGCGGGGCAATCGACCACTACGAGCGCACCCTGCGCCTCCCCATCCCGGACAAGCTGCCGATGCCGCTGACCGTTCACCGCCGTCGCGGGGAGCCTTGCCCACGCTGCGGTGAGGAGATCGAAGCGGTCTTTTACGAGGACTACGTCATGTGTTACTGCCCGGTGTGCCAGACCGGTGGCCGCGTGATGAAGGATCGCCGTCTGTCGAGGCTGCTGAAATAGGCGCCATGGCCCTCGACACGGGCGACCTCGCTCCGGACTTCACGCTCCCCGATCAGCGCGGCGAGCCGGTCTCCCTATCGAGCTTGCGCGGGAAGACCGTGGTGCTCTACTTCTATCCCAAGGCAGACACGCCGGGCTGTACGACTCAGGCGTGCGGCGTGCGTGACCACCGCGCCGACTACGACCGCGCTGGGGCGATCGTTTTGGGCGTCTCGCCCGATCCGGTGAAGAGGGTAAAAGCGTTCGACGACAAGTACGGCCTCGCCTTCCCGCTGCTCGCCGACGCGGACCACTCGGTCGCCGAGGCCTACGGCGTGTGGGGTGAGAAGTCGATGTACGGGCGCAAGTACATGGGGGTTGAGCGCACCACGTTCGTGATCGGGGCCGACGGCGTGATCCAGGAAGTCTTCCGGAGCGTCAAGCCGGCCAAGCACGACGAGCTCGTACTGGGAGCGCTCGGCGAAACCTGAGCGCGCCTCGGGGCGAAGCCGCGCTACTGCAGGCCCGACCGCGCTTCGCGCACCAGCGTGACGGCCTCGGGGAAGATCGTTGCCATCACCGCACGCAACTGCTCGGCCTGCTGGTCGGTCGTGCCCTGGATGTTCGCCCGATTGATGGCCGCAACCGTAAGATCAACAGCCAGCTTGATCGCGTTGTCCGCCCATGCGAGCCGCTGAGCACCCTGCATCTGCTCAGCGAACTCTCCCAGCCGCCGCTGAAACTCTTCCGGGTCGCCAAAAATGTCGCCGAGATTGCCGCCTTCCATAACTCAATCCTACCTCGCCTAGAGTCCGGCCTACACTGACTCGGGATGTCGGTCGACAGTCAGCTCCAGTATGAGGCTCGCGTGCGTCCCCGGCAGGCGGCGGTTGCCGCCGCGGCCGCGATCCTGCTGCTCGGCTCGGCGGTGATCCAGCTTGCCGGACCGCATACGAGCGTCAGCGAAGTGACGCTGGGACTGATCTTCGAACACCGCCGGTTCCTGCTCGACATCATCGGGGCGGTGCTTCAGGCGGGTGGCTGGGCCGCGCTTGCGTGGACACTGTGGTTCCTGTTCGGTTGCGTACGCGCGCGCGAGGAACGCGTCCAGCGCTTCATCGGATACTTCGCTCTGGTGGGCGCGCCGCTCGCCGCGATCGGAATCATCGGCTACGTCATCAGCTACGGCGTGGTCGCCCAGCAATTCGTCAGCCACGGCGCTCAGACTTATCCCGAAGCTAACCATCTGATGAGCGCGGCAACGCTGAGCATCTTTCAGATCGTCGACTATCTGGGCGAACTGCTGCTCGCGGTCGGTTTCGTGATGGTCTCGCTGAACGCGATGCGGGTCGGACTCTTGACCCGTTTTCTGGGCTTCCTGGGGATCATCGGCGGCGTCCTCACGCTGTTCGTGATCACCCCGGTGCCGATCGTTCAGTTCTACTGGCTTGCGGCCCTCGCCTATCTGTTCACCGGCCGTTGGCCGAGCGGCGTGCCACCGGCTTGGCGCTCGGGCCGTGCGGAGAGATGGCCCTCCGCCCAGGAGGCGCGCCAGCAGCAGGCACGGGCGCGCGCGCAAGGCGGCCGCGCCAAAGCGCTCACGCGAGACGCCGTTCCCGAGCCTGTGGGCGCAGGGGGCAGCGGCCCCTCATCCGGTTCCGGCAACGGCAGCACCCGCTCGGGCGGCTCACGCTCCAACAAGCGCAAGCGCAAACGGCGACGGTAGGCTGGCCACACCCTCAACGTCCCCTGAGCTCCGCTCGAGTGACGTTGCGAGTGCCTTCCAGTGCCATCCGTCGCCGCGGGCGGCTGCCGTAAACCGCCGCTAAGCGACCGCCCGCACCCCTCAGGCGACCGTTCGCCGATCCGTGGTTGCGGACCTGGTTGCGTGTGCAATTTTCAAGCTGGATTCCATACCAACCGTCAATCCAGGAGGAGGCCACATGGAAGCCAGTAGTTACGGACCGGGAGCCGTACCAGGACCCGGCGTCGGCCGCGAGGCGGACGTGGCGCCGGCACCCCCGGTAGACCCGACCGCGGGCAGGACTGCGGGGTTCTGGGAGCCTGCCAACCCGGCTCCGCTCGGGCTGGCCGGTTTCGCCGCCACCACGATGATGCTCAGCTTGGTGAACGGGAATCTGCTGAGTCCGAGGGGGCTCGGCCCCGTGTTGGCGCTCGCGCTCGCCTACGGCGGGATCGCGCAATTGCTCGCGGGCATGTGGGAGTTCCGCACCGGCAACACGTTTGGGGCCGTTGCGTTCTCGTCCTACGGTGCATTCTGGATCTCGTTCTTCGCCCTGCTGCACATCGTGCCGGCAGGGCTCATCACCCCGCACGCGTTGTCGGCGTACCTGTGGATATGGGGAGGCTTCACCTTCTACATGTTCATCGCTTCGCTGCGCACGACCGGTGCGGTCGCGCTCGTGCTGTTGCTGTTGTGGATCACCTTCTTCCTGCTTGCCATCGGCGACATGGGGAGTGGTCATGCCACTTGGACCCACTGGGGCGGCTACGTCGGGATCGCCACCGCGGCCGCGGCGTTCTATGCGTCCTTCGCGGAGGTGGTGAATTCCACGTTCGGCCGGGTTGTGTGCCCGCTGTTTCCGCTGGCAGCCCGGCCCGCGGCGACCCCATAGCGGAAGATCGCCAGCGCGAAGTAGTAAAAAAGGAACCGGATAGAAGACCGCATACGCGGGAAACCTAAAGGGGATCGGGCGCCGGCTTTGGTTCGGCTCCCGGCCCCACCCGGTTTCCCGACGAAAGGAGAGGGTTCCATGGCTCAAACCGCACAGGGGGCCGTGAAGCAGGAGGAGAAGGAGTACTCCGAGGCCCAGATCGCAGTCCACTGGAAAGAGGAGGAGTACTACGCGCCCCCGGAGGAGATGGCAAAGCAGGCGAACGCCGGCGACAAGGCCATCTTGGAGCGGTTCTCCCCGGAGGCTTTCCCGGACTGCTTTGTCGACTACGCGGAGATGCTCACCTGGGACAAGAGGTGGGACGAGGTGGTCGACACGAGCGATCCGCCCTTCTTCAAGTGGTGGGTAGGCGGACGCCTCAACGCGTGCACCAACTGCGTCGATCGCCATCTCGAGGAGCGTGGCGACAAGGACGCGCTGGTCTGGGTGCCCGAGCTCGAAGAGGAGGAGCCCCAGCACATCACCTACTCCGAGCTGCACCGGCGCGTAAACGAATTCGCCGCCCTGTTACGGGACTTCTGCGGCGTGCAGCGACAGGATCGTGTGACCTTCCACCTTCCGATGGTGCCCGAGCTGCCCGTGTCGATGCTCGCGTGCGCCCGTCTGGGAGTGATCCACTCGGAGGTCTTCGGCGGCTTCAGCGGCGCCGCATGCGGCCAGCGCATGGGGGACGCCAAGAGCACGATCCTCGTGACGATGGACGGCTACTACCGCGGCGGAAAGCTGATCGACCACAAGGTCAAAGCCGACGAGGCGGTCGAGGCCGCGCGCAAGGAGGGGATCGAGGTCGAGAAGATCCTGGTCTGGCGGCGCATCCCGGGCGAGTACCACTCCGAATCGGAGATGGTCGAGGGCCGCGACTTCTTCGTCGATGAGTTGCTCGGCGACTACGAGGGCAAGGAAGTCGAGCCTGAATCGCTGGACGCCAACGACACGCTGTTCTTGATGTACACGAGCGGGACTACGGGCCGTCCGAAGGGTGCGCAGCACGCGGTCGGGGGCTACCTCAGCTACGTCACCGGTACGTCTAAGTACTACCAGGACATCCATCCAGACGACGTCTATTGGTGCTTCGCCGACATTGGCTGGATCACCGGTCACTCCTACATCGTCTACGGCCCGCTCGCGCTGGGCACGAGCAGCGTGATGTATGAGGGCCTTCCGAGCTTCCCCGACGCGGGCCGCCCGTGGCGGATCGCGCAGGACCTCGGCGTGGACATCTTCCACACCGCCCCGACCACGATCAGGATGCTGCGCAAGGTAGGACCCGACGAGCCCGGCAAGTCCGACTACCACTTCAAGACAATGACCACGGTCGGCGAGCCGATCGAGCCCGACGTGTGGCGCTGGTACTACAAGGTGGTCGGAAAGGAGAAGGCGGCGATCACCGACACCTGGTGGATGACGGAGACCGGCGGGTTCCTCGGATCGACCTTGCCTGGCCTGCAGCCGATGAAGCCGGGCAGCTGCGGGCCTGCCTGTCTCGGGATCCAGCTTGTGATTCTGGATGAGGACGGCAACGAAATCCCCAAGGGCTCAGGCAACGCGGGCAGGATCTGCGTGCGCAACCCATGGCCGGGCAGGATGCTCACGGTCTGGGGCCAGGACGAGCGCTTCATCGACACCTACTACGCCAAGTACTCGGACAAGGACAGCAAGGACTGGCAAGACTGGCCCTTCATGTGCGGCGACGGTGCCGTGCAAGCCGAGGACGGGTACTTCCGCATCCTGGGTCGGATCGACGACGTCATCAACGTCGCCGGTCACCGGCTTGGGACCAAGGAGCTCGAGTCGGCTGCCATCGAGGTCGACGAGGTCGCCGAGGCGGCGGCGGTGCCCGTGGTCGACGAGACGCGCGGGAAGATCGTCGAGATGTACGTCTCGCTCAAGCCCGGCAACGCAGCGGGCGACGAGGTCGCCAAGAAGGTCTCCGACCAGATCGTCAAGCAGATCGGCGCGATCGCGCGTCCAAAGAACGTGTGGATCGTGCCCGACATGCCCAAGACCCGTTCGGGAAAGATCATGCGGCGCGTAATCGCCGGGATCTCCAACTTCGCCAACGTGGGCGACACCTCCACGCTCGCCAACCCCGAGGTCGTTGACGAGATCCAGGAGCACGTGCAGAGCGTCAAGCGCGACAAGGGCGAGGTGCCGGAGGGCCTCTCCGCCAAGGACAAGGAGGAGATCGCGACCTTCGGCGAGGGTTCGGAGTAGCGCTCAAGCGCGCATCCCGCTTCCGCCACCTGCTGAGCTTCGCTCGAGTGTGTGCGGAAGCGGGACCTGATGCCTTCGCGTAGCTACACGGCCAAGCGCTGTCTCAGCTCAGCAACGTGTCGCCGCGCGACCGGGACTGTTTCATCGCCCGGTAGCACGAGCTCGGCGGTCCCGCCCAGGTGGGGGCGCAGTTCGATTGCCTGCTTGAGATTGGCGACGAAGCCGCGGTGCACACGCACGAACCCGAAGGGCTCCCAGCGCCGCTCGAGCTCCGCTAGCGTCGCACGCAGGAGGTAGCGACCCTCTGCGGTCACGATCCGGACGAAGTCGCCGTGGGCCTGGACATAGAAGACGTCGCGGCGCGGCACCAGCCGGAGCGAGCCGTTGCGCGAGCTGAGCACCGCGACCATGTCGTCCTCGGAGGGCGCACGGGCGCCCAAACCATCGCCGCCTTCGTCCTCCGCTCCGTGCTCGCGCGCCGCGATCACTCGCTCGAGCGCCTCCTCCGCGCGCCTGCGGCTGACGGGCTTGCGCAGATAGTCCACGGCGCGCAGCTCGAACGCATCGACCGCCGCCGTGTCGTAGGCGCTGACGAAGACGATCTGCGGCGGGTTGGAAAACCGCTTGAGCACGCGCGCGAGCTTCAGCCCGTCGAGGTCGGGCATGCGCACGTCGAGAAAGATCGCGTCAAACGGCTGCGCCGAGGCCTTGACCAACGCGTCCTGGCCGCCGTCGGCGCACTCGACCTCCTCCACCGACGGGAAGCCTCTCAGCAGCCGCGCCAGATCCTCGAGCTGGGTCTGCTCGTCGTCTACCGCGAGGACGGTCAGTCCGCGCGAGTTCACGTGCGGCCGATCCCCCTTCGTTGGGATATCACCCGGAATATTTCCCGGTGATATCCCAACGAGTCACCAGCGCTGACGAATCTCATCCGTTCACTTTCGCGCGTGGCGGGAAAGCGGCGCGCGCGCGCCGGCCCGCGTCGGCGACGGTCGCCGCCACCGCGGCCGCGGTGGAGAGTGAGGGCCTCGGAGCCGCGGAAAGGTTCGGGACCGTCAGCACCACGGTCGTGCCGCTACCGGGTCGCGAGTCGATCCGCAGCGCGTATTGCTCGCCGAAGGTGGCGCGCAGGCGGGCATCGACGTTGGAGAGGCCGATCCCGCCTCCTGCGCCCGAGAGCACGCTTGGCACGCGCTCCGGCTCGATCCCGGCGCCGTCGTCGGTCACGTTCAACTCGACGTCGCCGTTGACCGCGCGCCCTTCGATTTCGATCCGCCCAGTGCCGGCCCGCTGCTCGACACCGTGGCGGACGGCGTTCTCAATCAGCGGTTGCAGCGACATGGCTGGAACCACGGCCGCCAAGGCCTCGGGCTCGACGTCGACGCTGACGTGCAGATTGCGAAACCTCGCCTGCTCGAGCCGCAGGTATCGCTGCACGTGATCGAGCTCCTCGGCCAGCGAGACGTACGAACGCCCGTCGCGGAAGAGGTAACGCGTGAACTCGGCGAAGTCGGTCAGCAGCTCCCTGGCCTCGTCCGGCCGGGCGTGGATCTCACCGGCCACGGCTGCCAGCGCGTTGTAGATGAAGTGCGGCGAGATCTGTGCGCGCAGCGCGCGCAGCTCTGCGCGCGCCAACCGCTCCTCCTGCTCGGCCAGCACCGAGAGCTCGAGCTGTGCCGAGAGCAGGCTGGCCGCTTCCTCAACCACCCGCAGCACACTTCGCCGCGGCCGGCCGACGTTGCGATAAAACGTGATCAGCGTGCCCGCGCGCTTGCCCTGGACCAGCAGCGGCGCCATGACCGCCGAGTGCAGGGGGCAGTCGGGGTCGGACGAGACCAGGTGGGGCTCAACGTGCACGCGGTCGTCGCCGGCTCGCTCGAGCAGGCTCGACAGCAGATCTCCTGGCCGCACCTGCTCGCGTCCCTCGCCGTCGATGGCCAGCACGGCGCGGGTGTCAGCGAGCGCGACGGCCGCCGCCCCGGTCAGGGCCCGCAGGTGCGGCACCGACTGCTCGGCCGTGTACCCGCTCAGCCCGCGGCGAAGATGCGGAAGCGTCGAGGTGGCGGCATGAAGGGCTGACTGCATTCCAGCCGCCTCGGGGGTGCGCGCGGCCCGGGGTGCGCGCAGGTAGCGAAAGACGGCCACCACCAAAGCGGCCACAATGGCCAGCGCGATCGCCAGGACAATGCCGAAAGCGACGGTCATAGCTTTAGGATTAGCTTAACGAGTGACGTCGATGGAGCAATGAGCGCGACACGGACCATCTCCTCTTACGACGACGCACGAGCTCGTCATCGCTGGTCGGTGCCGGATCGGTACAACATCGCCGCGGACGTGTGCGATCGCCACCCGCGGGAAAAGCTCGCGATGATTCACGAGCGCTTCGACGGCGCCGTCAGACGCACAAGCTGGGGCGAACTGCAGGACGACTCGAACCGGTTTGCGAACATGCTCAGCGCCCGCGGGGTGGGCAAGGGGGACAGGGTGGCCATGTTGCTGCCGCCGACGCCCGAGACCGCGGCCGCTTTCTTCGGGGCGTGGAAGGTCGGGGGCATCCTGCTCTCGATGTCGGTCCTCTACGGAGACGAGGGCATCCGCCATCGCCTGATGGATTGTGGCGCCAAGGTGCTGGTCACCGACGCCGCCAACGCGGATCGCATCGACCCGGCACTGGTCGATGAGGTGCTCGTTCTCGACCACCGGCTCCTCGACCAGGCGTCGACCGATTTCAACTGCATCGAGACCGCCGCTGATGACCCCGCGCAGCTCTACTACTCCTCGGGCACGACCGGGCTGGCGAAAGGAATCCTCCACGCCCACCGCTACATCCTCGCCCACGAGGAGTTCCTGTACTGCCACGACGTCCGCGATGGGGAGCTGTTCCATGGCGTGGGCGAGTGGGCGTGGGCCGCCGGGATCTGCCCGCTGCTCGGCCCGTGGCGGATGGGGGCCGTCCAGGTGGTGCTCCAGCGTCAGGGAGGGTTCGACCCCGGACGCCAGCTCGATTTCCTCTCCCGCCACGAGGTCACGAACGTCTTCGCTACGCCCACGGCAATCCGCTCGATGATGAGCATCACCGACGCCAAGCGCCGCTACCCGCAGCATTTCCGGATCGTGTGCTCGGCCGGCGAGCCACTGAACCCGGAGGCGATCCGGTGGTTCCGCGAGCAATATGAGGTCACGGTCCTGGACTACTACGGCCTCACCGAGTCCTATCCGCTGTGCGCGAACTACCCGTTTATGCAGGTGCGCGAGGGCTCGATGGGCAAGCCGATGCCGGGCTGGGAGGTCGCCATCCTCGACGAGGACAGGCGCCCGGTCCGCGCTGGTGAGCGCGGCGAGATCTGTCTGAAGGCTCGCTCGAACCCCCACTATCCGCTGGGCTACTGGAATCGTCCTGCCCAAGACACGGAGGAGGTCTTCGGTGGCGAGTGGTTCCACACCAAGGACGCGGCTCGCGAGGACGAGGACGGCTACTTCTGGTACGAGGGCCGGGCCGATGACGTGATCATCTCGGCCGGATACCGGATCGGGCCCTTCGAGGTCGAGTCAGCCTGCCTCGAGCATCCCGCTGTCGCCGAGGCCGCCGCCGTCGCCTCGCCGGATGAACGGCGCGGCAACGTGGTCAAGGCGTTCGTGGTGGCGGCCGCGGGTTGCGAGCCAAGCGAGGAGCTAGCCGAGGAGATCAAGGCCTTCGTGCGCGAGCGTCACTCGGCCTACGCGTACCCGCGGCTGATCGAGTTCGTCCCCGACCTACCCAAGACGCTCACCGGCAAGATTCGGCGGATCGAACTTAGGGAGCGTGAGTCCCGCCCCTGACGCGCTACTGAGCCTCCGCCTCGAGCGCATGCAGGAGCGGTAGCTCACGCTCTTCTGTGCACCCCCACTCCGGGACAGCGCACAAACCTCTCTACTTGACGGCCTTGCCGCTCGCGGTCACGCCGTCCCACTGCCCGCCAAACATGTGGACGCCGACGTACAAGGTCGAGCCCTTGCCGTAGTTGAACGCGTAGTTGTAGAGGGGGTGGCCGGCATAGGTCACTTGCTTTTTGCCGCTCGGGAGCTTGGTCGTTCCAAGCAACGACTTCTTCACCCCCGGGCCGGTGTTGGCAATTGGGCTACCGGTTGTGGTCAACGCCGGCCAGGTTTTGCGACAGCTGTTCTTCATCGTCACACAGGTGTTCTTGCTGCCCGTGCCGTCATGGCTGAACCTGTAGATCACGAAGCCCCCGACGCTCAGGAGCTTGCCCTTGTTGGTCGAGATCAGCTTGATCGTGGGCGTGGACGAGGTGCTTCCGGCGATCGCCGGCGCGACTGCGACCGCGGTGATCGCGCCAGCGCCGGCGCCCACGGTCAGTACCAGGGCAACCAGTCTCTTCAAGGGCCTCATGCGGACTCTCCTTTAGACGTTGAGCGGCGAGTGGTTTACCGGTAGGACTCCGCCCAGCCGCAATCCTTCCCCGCTTTGAACGAATCTCCCCGCACGGGCCCATGGACGGACGCGGTTGACGCGCGCCAGGGTGCGCGGTAGGTTTCCCGCGCCGGGGAGCGGCATGTCGTCCAACTGAAGGAGTTGCCCAGATGGGGTTGAGAAGGTTTCTTCTCTCCGTTTCAGTTTGCGCCGCCTGCTTGGCGCTCGCGCCAACCGCACTGGCGGCTAAACCTGTCTTTCACCCGCGCGTCGGGCCCGGGCTCGGGCTCTACCCGCCGTTCACCATGCAGAACGGCCGGTTCAAGCCGACGCAGTCGGGGCCTCAGCCGCTGACGCGGGTTACCTACCACGGCGGCACCACCATGACCGGTGGGATCACCATCCACACGATTTTCTGGACCGGCGGCAAAGACCCGTTCGAAGGGAAACCACCTGGCGCCCCGCACAACTACATCGGCATGCTCAAGCAGTACCTGACGGATGTCGCCGCTGCCAGTACCGGGACATCGGGCGGCACCTGCACCAAGGCTGACTGCAACGTGTTCACGGTGGAGCCGCAGTTCGGGTGGGGCACCACTCCCGGGGGCATCACCTCCGGTCAAAACACCGTCCATTACAACGGATCGGCCGATTCGCTAATCGACACCCAGCCCTATCCGCCGAAGTCCCAGCAGTGCGCCTCTCCTCAGAACACGGCGATCTGCATCACCGACGCCCAGGTACAGGCTGAGGTGAACCGCGTGATCAATGCGACCGGCGGCACGCGCGGTCTACACGACATCTGGTACGTCTTCACGCCGCCCAACGTCGACGAGTGCATCTCCCCCGGCGTCTGCGAGACCAACGCCTACGGCGGGTATCACTCCGTGTCTGACCTTGGTCAAGGCCCGACGATTTACGCCTACACGGGCGACCCGATCGTCGAGTCGCGCACGGTCACCGAACCGGGGAGCGATCCCCAGGGCTATCCCGACGCCGAGCACGTGATCGACATCATCTCGCACGAGGTCAATGAGGCCATGAGCGACCCGGAAGGCGTCGGCTACATGGACCCGAACGGATTCGAGATCGGGGACAAGTGCGAATTCGGTCCCCAGTTCGGGACTCCGCTTGGTTTCGCCTCGGATGGATCCCCGTACAACCAGGTCGTCAACGGCCACAAGTACCTGATCCAGGAGATGTGGGCCAACCGGGACAACGCCAACAAACCGGACTGTGTCCGAGCTACCAAGAACACCAGCACCCCACTTCCGCTTCCCCAGGTTGTGGTGAAGCAGTTCTCGTCCACCGTGTCGGGCAACACCGAGAACAACGCTAGCGGCGTAACCGTCAAGGTGACCCTGCTGAGGCCGAGCGCGTCCGGGGCGCCAGTTGTCGTTGCCCAGCGCACTGGCACCACCAGCTCGGGTGCCTGGTCAGTCTCGCTTGGTTCGCACGCGGTGGGCGATGACCGCGACGTCATCGACGTCCACTACTCAGGTGCTGGTGCGCCGTCACCGCGCCTCGACCAGATCCTGACCGGCAATGGTGGCAACCCGTTCACCGAGTCGGGGTGGATCGGGTGGACGGATATGGACAGCGGCAGCTTCCTGACCGACACGCAGACCGAGCAGGGCCAGGCGCCGCCATCGCTGACGCTGGAGCCCTGCTTCCAGACAGGGGTGGAGTCCGACTCGCTCGGCACCGAGTCGCCGACCGACTTCTGCAACACGGCGAGCGACTCGGCGACCGCTCCAGTCTCCTCGGCGGTCACCCCGGGCCAGGCGGTCACGTGGACCTCGCTCGACGACCGCGCGTTCACGCCTCCGGGCGAACCGGACGCAAACGGCGTCGGCGCGCTCGTCAAGCTGACCGTCCCGGTCGGAGAGCCTGACTCCGTGTCGTCGTTCTCCAACCCGTTCGTGGCGATTCCACCCGGCGGGTTCCCGACCTGCTCGGGTGACCTGGAGGGCAGGACCGTCACCTGCTCGGGGCTCGTCCCCGGCCAGACCTACACGCTCCACGATGGGGCCAAGAGCGCCTCGGGCACGGCCGATTCGACCGGCACCCTCTCCGTGCCGCTCGCGATCAAGCGGGGAGACACGGTCTCGCTCTCGAACGGCTCGCGTACGCTGACCACGCTGCACGTGGCGCACCTGCGGGCCGCCATCCAGGGCGACCAGGCGACGCTCGCGTCTGGTCAATGCCAGCCGGGCGAGTACTACGGTCCGCCCATCTCGACACCGCCGACCAACGGCTCCGCCGGCTCGCTGGCGGGCGGGATCGCGCTCAGTGGTCAGACCTGCCCGATGAGCGGCAGTGCGGCCGGCCTGCCGAGCGGGACGATCGCCCAGACGGACGAGCGCAGCGGCGGCCAGACGCAGACCGAGGTGCCGCTGATCATTCGCACCACTCCGATCAACGGCCAAGCGGTAGGCGGCACGTTCATCGCGCTGGCGCGCGCCGGGCTCTCGGGCCCCAACAACACCACGACGCACGTTCAGGCGCCGATCGCGCTCCAGATCAGGCACTCGGGCACGCCGGTGTTCACGGCCAAGAACGTGGACACCAAGAACGGGGTCAAGGTCAGCGGGCTCAAAGCGGGTGTCTATGAGGCGAGGTGGTCGCTCACCGACGCCAACGGAGACACGCGCACCGTGTTCACGCAGTTCACCGTGAGGTAGGCGATAGTGGCCGGGGCCCGGCATCGGGCCCCGGCCACGACTCCGCCCTTCCAGCGCCGACCGCCACGGGTTGCTGATTGACTGGGCGGCGCGCAGTCGCTACTTTGCCCGCAGGTCAGGGGGCTCAACGTCGAGGAGATAGGAGCGGCCGAATGGCCCGCAGATACATGCTGTTGTGCTCGCTGGCGTGCGTCGCCTGCATTGCGCTCGCACCGAGCGCTTCCGCGCGGCCGATGTTCAAGCCGCGCATCGCAAACGCGCTCGGGCTAGTCCCGCCAAACAACATGAGGGCGAGCCAGATTGCTCCCGTGCTCGCAACCGCCGCGCATAATCCGCTCACCTACCACGGTGCCCGAGTGATGGCGCACGGGGTCACCGTGCACACGATCTTCTGGGGGCCCGCCGGGTCCTTCCACGGCTCGCCACGCCACGGAGTACTTGGCTACGAGGCCCTGATCGAGCAGTTCTTCACCGACATCGCGCGTGACAGCGGGAAGAAATCGAACGTCTACTCGACGCTGACTCAGTACGCGGAAGGCACGAGGCCGGGCGCGATCACGCCGGGTGAGTACGCGATCTCGTACTCCAAGAGCAAAGACAACCTCATCGACACTCACCCCTATCCGTCCAAGGGACGGTGCACCTCTCCGCGCAAGTCCATCCACACGTGCGTGACGGACGCGGCGGTGCAACGTGAGATCAACCGGCTGATCGAGCACACCCACGGCAAGCGCGGGCTGACGCAGCTGTGGTTCCTATTCACGCCGCCCAGGGTGGACGAGTGCATCAGCAAGAACTCCTGCGGCACCAACTCGTTCTTGGGCTACCACGCGGTCTCCGACCTCGGCCATGGAGCCGTGATCTACGCGATCGCGATCGACCCGCTGATCGAGGGAGCGGTGCCCAAACACCAGGACCCTGAGGGGAACCCGGAGGCAGAAGACACGATCGACACCGCCGCACACGAGACCGAGGAGGCCATAACCGACCCCGAAGGCGTCGGCTACATGGACCCCAACGGCTTCGAGGTGGCTGACAAGTGCGAGCAGCCCGTGCTCGGCAAGCCGCTCGGGCATGCCCCCGACGGCGCTCCCTACAACCAGCTCGTCAACCACCACGAGTATCTCTTCCAGGAGATGTGGTCAAACGACAACGGGGGCTGCGTGCAGCGCACCACCGACACCCGCAACCCACTGCCGCTGCCGCAGGTCAACCTGACGCAGTTCTCGTCGCGAGTCACCGGCAACATCGAGCGCCGGAAGGGGGGCGTGCACGTCAAGGTCTCGCTCCTGCGCAGCAGCGCGGCACGCAAGCCAGTGACCGTGGCCGGCGCGTCGACCACCACCAAGGCTGATGGCAGCTGGTCGCTGTCTCTCGCTCGCCACGCCCTGGGCGACGACCGCGACGAGATCATCGTCCAGTACTCCGGTTCCGGGGCGCCTACGCCCCACCGGCAGTCGATTCTGACGGGCAATGGCGGCAACCCGTTCACCGAGTCCGGGTGGACCGGCTGGATAGACATGGACAACGGCAGTCGTGCGGGCAGCCAGCACCCGTCGCTCAAGTTCGGGCCGTGCTTCCAGACCGGTGTCGAGCACTACGCGATCGGACGCAAAACCGCGGCCGGGTCGCAGACCAAGTTCTGCGACACCAAGACCGGCGTCGCCACCGCACCGCTATCGTCGCCGCTGAAAGCGAGTCAGGCGGTGACCTGGAGCGCGAATGACAACCGCGCATTCTCGCCGGTCAGCGGTGGCCCTGCGCCCAACGCAAACGGCGGGCTCGTCAAGCTGACGGTGAACGTCGGGGAACCCGGCTCGGTCTCGCTGTTCTCGGACCCGCAGGCGTTGAGCCACTTCTTCGAGCAGGGCGGATTTCCGACCTGCACGGCGGATTTGACGCACAAGACCATGCGGTGCGAGGGGCTCGTGCCGGGCCGGCGGTACACGCTGCACGACGGACACAAGCGGGCTTGGGCGAAGGCCAACAAGAAGGGCGTTTTGCTCCATGGCCTAGCCATCAAGCAGGGCGATGTGGTGGCCCTCTCAAACGGGTCGCGTACCCTCACCGAGCTTCACGTGGCCCACCTGCACGTCGTGGTCATGGGCAATCGGAAGACCGCCTCGGGCGGCCGCTGCCAGGCCGGCGAGTACTACGGCCCCGCTCCCGCGAAAGCGCCGACCAACAACAACCACGCCGGCGCGCTCACGGGCGGAATCGCGCTCACGGGCGAGATCTGTCCGCTCAGCGGCAAGGCCCGCGGACTGCCCACCGCCCACGTCGAGCAAACCGACGAGCTAAGCGGCGGGATGACCGTGGCAGATGCGGTCCACATCCGATAACGGATAAGGCCGGCGCATGCGCCGACCGGGACAACTTATGAATTTCGCAATTCGGCCAGGATCCGCTCCAGGCGCGGCTCGGTCTCGCGGTCGACGTAGGTCATCGCGCGGGCCACTGCGGGGTGGATTTCCGCGATCCGGGCGTGCATCTCGTGGGCCACGGCGCGGTAGCTGGGGTGGCCCTCGCGGCCCGAGCGCAGCTCGATCAGCTGCATCGCCTCGCGCGCGTTGAGGTCGAGAATGAACCGGATTCGATACCCGAGACATAGCGCGTATGCCGCGGCGGGTCCGAGCCCGAGCTGCGCAAGCCGTTCGTACTCGCCTCGAGACACCTCGAGCGCGCGCCGGTACTCATCGCCGCACGCGGCCAGCTCGACCTGCTCGGGGACTTCGGCGCCCAGGTCGGGGGTCAGGGCCTGCCACTGCACGGTCAGCATGCGGTGGCGCTGGAGGTCGCGGAAGGCGCCGTAGTCGGCGACGATCTCAAAGCGGTAGCGCACCGCCTCGAACCCGCGTCCGGGCCGGTGGCGGCGGTTGCCACGCTCGCCGATCAGGTCGGCCAGGTACGCGGCCCGCCCGTCCTCGTCGAGCTCCTCGACCGTCTCGCGCACGACGCTCTCCGAGCAGCCGCCTGATTCGAACAGCAGCGCCGCCAGCAGGTCCTCTTCGCTTCCTTGGGCGCTCAGCAGGGT